>CAJUBC010000054.1 GCA_910584545.1 uncultured Muribaculaceae bacterium
ATGTGCCGATTTATTTATGGACCCAGTCTATAAAGGGACTTTTTCAGTGCCCTCGTTCGGTCCTCGGGGAGTTTTTATTTCGGTTGTTTATGTCTTACTTGAACTGGTTCTGCTTCGGGTCGTAGGTGAAGCCGGCGGCACCGAGGCGGGAGGTGAGATCCTTCTCGTCCTCGCCGAGCGATGCGCACAGTTCCCTGAGGGAACCGTACTCATCGCGGAGCCTGGTGTTCACCACGCTGAGAAGCATGTAAGGGTCTTTCGGAAGCATCGGGCGACAGGATTATTTAGTGACACGCTCGAGCCACTTCACCATGCTGAACATGATGCCCATCGACACGAGGCAGACGGAGAGGAATACAGTCCATGCCACCCATATCGGGCAGGAGTTGTAGATGAGCGGACCGATCCAGAGCAGGAGATTGCCCACGGCGGTAGCGCCGAGCCAGAGGCCCTGGCAGAGACCCTGCAGATGCTTGGGAGCCACTTTCGATACGAACGACAGACCGAGCGGGGAGATGAAGAGCTCAGCCACGGTGAGGAAGAAGTAGAGCACGAAGAGAACCCACGGACCTGTCTTCATTGCAGTGGCCTCCGCGGCGGGAAGAGCCTTGAACGCGTCGGCCGAAGGATAACCCTTGACGGCGCTGAAGAGGGCGAGGAACACGTAGGCGATACCTGCCAGACCCATACCGATGGCGATCTTGCGGGGAGTGGAGATTTCCTTGCCCTTGCGGGAGAGGCGGCCGAAGAACCACATCACCACGGGGGTGAGGATGATCACGTAGAAAGGATTGAGGGCCTGCCATATCTCGGGCTGGATGGAGTCGGTCTTGACGAAGTCACGCGCGAACAGCGACAGCGAGGTACCGTTCTGATGGAACGAGAACCAGAAGAAGATGGCGATTCCGAGCACCGCGAACAGGGCGTACATGCGCTGCTTGATCTCGCCTGCCATGCGGGCCTTCTCCTCGGCTGTGTAGGAGACGCTCTCCTCTTTCGCTTTCTTTCCCGGGGAGGGGAGACCCTTCTTGGTGCATACGAAGATGGTCAGCGAGATGAGCATGGCCGCTACGGAAGCGAAGAAGGAATAGTGGATACCGGTGTTGAACACGTTGAGGTAGGTGGTGCAGAACTCGGAGATATTGCCTGTCGCGTTGCCTCCCACCTCGGTGATGAGTGCGTAGAGGTTGTTGAGGTTCTGGGTGTTCATGCTGTCGGTGAGGCTCAGGTACTCGTGGCAGAGGGCCGGAAGCGAGGAGTTGTACAGGAAGCCGTTCTCACCGAGCCACCAGCTGCGGAGCATAGGCGCCACGAAGGGGGCGATCACGCCGCCGATGTTGATGAACACGTAGAAGATCTGGAATCCGGCGTCTCGCTGGGCGGCGTAACGGGGATTGTCGTAGAGCTGGCCGACGATGGCCTGGAGGTTACCCTTGAAGAGACCGTTGCCGAACGCGATGAAGAAGAGCGCGCCGCATGTCAGGGTCAGCAGCCAGGTCTGGTTGTCGGCCGTGGCGAAAATAGGAATCGAGAGGACCACGTAGCCGAGGGTCATGATGATGAGACCCCAGATGATGGTCGACTTGTAGTTCTGGGTCTTGTCGGCGATGATACCGCCCACGAGACTCAACACGTAGATTCCCGCATAGAAGAAGGAATAGATAAGGGCGCTGGTCTCCTCGGCGAGTCCGAACTTCGAACAGAGGAAGAGCACGAGCACCGCGTTCATGATGTAGTAGCCGAACCGTTCGCCCATGTTGGAGAGGGCGGCCGGTATCAGTCCTTTGGGATGGTTTTTGAACATATTATTTATAGATTTAAGGATTAATCTTTTTTCTCGCTGTCAAGCATCTTGAATGCCTTGGCGTAGTCGCGGATCTGGCGCACCATCGCCACCAGACCGTTGGAGCGGGTGGGGGAGAGATGTTCCTGAAGGCCGATGCGGTCGATGAAGTAGAGGTCGGCGTCGAGGATCTCGTCGGGCGTGCGGTGGTTGAGCACACGCATCAGCAGGGCCACTATTCCTTTCACGATCAGGGCGTCGGAGTCTGCGCGGAATGCGATCTTTCCGTCAGGTTCCCTCTTGGCGTCGATCCAGACTCGGCTCTGGCATCCCTCTATGAGGTTGGATGGAGTCTTGTCGCTTTCCGGATATTCCTCCAGAGTGTTTCCCAGTTCGATAATATAGGCATAGCGGTCCATCCAGTCGGTAAGACCCTCGAATTCCGCTATGATGTCGTCTTGAGTTTCGTTGATTGTCATGTCAGTCAGATTTTTCTTTTTGTGCCGGTCGCGCGATGCAAAGGCGCGGCATCCGTTTCAAATCCCAAAGGTAAGAAAAATTTATGAAAAAAGGAAAAAAGAAGAGGCTCTAAGGTAAAAATTGTTAACAAACTGTCATAAATTTTGGCAATTGGAAATAATTGTCTAACTTTGCACCGGTCATTCAGGGAAGTGAGATTCCCGGAAGACCGCGAGGCGGGCCGGCGCAGAGCGTCGGGTCGCTAACTTTTAATATTTCTGTTGAAAAGAGACAAGTAAATTAATTGGAAAAGAAACCTTAAATACACATAAATGGCTAATTACATCACCCAGGAGGGTTACAACAGGAAGATGGAGGAGCTTGCTGCCCTCGAGGCGCAGCGCCCCATGATCAAACAGGCTATCGCCGAGGCCCGTGACAAGGGAGACCTCTCGGAGAACGCCGAGTACGACGCGGCCAAGGAGGCTCAGGGAATGCTCGAGATGAAGATCTCGAAACTAAAGGAACTCATTGCCACGGCCCGCATCATTGACGACAGCAAGCTGAACACCGACGAGGTGCAGCTCCTGAATAAGGTCACAATCCGCAACACCGCCAACGGCATGACCATGACCTACACCATCGTCAGCGAGAGCGAGGCTAATCTGAAGGAGATGAAGATCGCCTCCAATACTCCGATCGCCATGGCCCTGATGGGACATTCCGTTGGCGACACCGTGCAGGTGAAGGCTCCGGCCGGCCTTATGAATTTCGAGATTCTGAAAATAGAAATCTGAACCGTCATGACAATCTTCTCGAAAATCATAGCGGGAGAGATTCCTTCCTATAAGGTGGCTGAGAATGACGATTTCTACGCCTTCCTCGACATCAATCCCGTGAACTGGGGCCACACGTTGGTGGTGCCCAAGAAGGAGACCGACTATATCTTCGACCTGGAGGACGATGACCTCGCCGCCATGGCGGTGTTCGCCAAGAGAGTGGCCAAGGCCATCCGCAAGGCTATCCCGTGCAGGAAGGTGGCTGTGGCGGTGCTGGGTCTCGAAGTGCCGCACGCCCATATCCATCTCGCGCCGATCAACAGCGAGGGCGATATGGACTTCCACAACAAGATCGAGAATCCGGATCCGGCTAAAATGGCTGAGATAGCCGCAAGGATCGCCTCCGAATTCGAATGACCGTCAGTTACGTAAGAAAAATTTTCCGGGATGTCTGATAAAGATGTCCCGGATTTGTTCTATATTTGTAACCGATAGGATAAATTGCGTTTTCTCGCAACCCAATAACTGAAAGACAATGGAAAATTTTACGTTCTGCACCCCTACCGAATTCATCTTCGGGCGCGGTACGCAGAAAGAGGTAGGCAGCGCGCTGGCGCGCCGAGGAGCCTCGAGAGTGATGATAGTCTACGGCAGTGACCGTATCGAGCGCAATGGCCTCCTCAAGGAGGTGACCGACTCCCTGACAGGTGCCGGCATTGAATATGTGAAGTTCGGCGGCATCAAGCCGAATCCCACCGCCGCGAGCGTCTACGAGGGAATCGAGGTGGCTCGCCGGGAGAAAATCGACTTCTTCCTGGCCGTAGGCGGAGGAAGCCCCATCGATGCCGCTAAGGGCATGGCTCTCGGCACCGGTTATCCGGGCGATTTCTGGGATTTCTACTGCGGCAAGGCGAAGCCTCAGGCGGCCATGCCTGTCGGCGTGGTGCTCACCATCCCCGCCGCCGGCAGCGAGGGAAGCGGAAACTCGGTGATAACCAACGAGGAGACGCATCAGAAAATCTCAGTCCGCTATCCGGGACTGCTCCGTCCGGCGTTCGCGATAATGAATCCCGAGCTGACCATGTCGCTACCTTTCGATCAGACTGCCTACGGCGTGGTCGACATGATGGCGCATATCTACGAGCGTTATTTCTCCAACACTCCCGACACCCAGCTTGTCGATGCCTATTCCGAGGCGATCATGAGGGATGTGATGGACCAGGCGCTGACGTTGCGCCTTGATCCGGAGAACTATGCCGCGCGCGCCGACGTGATGTGGGCCGGTACCCTGGCCCATAACGGTCTCTGCGGCGTGGGGAAAGTGGAGGACTGGTCGTCGCACCGCCTCGAGCATGAGATATCAGCCTTCTACGACGTGGCTCACGGAGCGGGCCTCGCGGTGATCATCCCCGCCTGGATGGAGTTCTGCGCGCGTCGCAACCCCGACAAGCTCTGGCGCTTCGCCATCAACGTGATGTCGGTCGACCCCGCCGGAAAGGATACCGACGACATCATCGACGAGGGAATCTCCAACCTGAAGAATTTCTATCATGACCTCGGACTCACCACCAATCTCCGTACGCTCGTCGGCACCGAGCCCGACATCGAGAAGATGGTGGCCTCACTCCACCGCAACGTGGGCGACACGCTCGGCAACTACGTGCCCCTCTCGATGGAGGACTGCCGCGAGATCTACCGCATAGCCCTCGAGGCTGAATAGAACAAGAACTGATTCCTTGCCGCGCCGGCCGCGGTAAGGAATCATTCAACTGATTAAGGAATGAAAGATACCGGTGTAAAGATAGAGAATTTCGTAAAGATCTATGAACGGAGCTTCATAGAGAACTGGGACCTGCCGGCTCTGACCGATTATGTCACCAGGAAGACCATGACGTATGCCGACGTGGCTACGGCCATCGCCAAAATCCACCTCTACTTCAATGCCATCGGCCTGAAGAAGGGTGACAAGGTGGCCATCTGCGGCAAGGATTCGGTGAACTGGGTGCTCATGTATATGGCCACGGTGACCTACGGCGCGGTGATAGTGCCCATACTGTCGGAGTTCAATCCGCTGGACGTGACCCATATAGTGAATCATTCCGAAGCGAAGCTTTTCTTTGTCTCCAAGGCGATATGGGAGCCGATGGAGCCCGAGGCGCTGCTCAACCTGCGCGGCGCCATCAGCATCGACGATTTCCAGCTGCTTCTCGAAAGGGAGGGGGAGAGGCTCGACCATCATCTGCGCCAGCTCACCCGCCGGTTCCGCCGGACCTATCCCAAGGGCTACCGGTCGGAGGATATCCATTACCCGGATGTTCCCAACGATGCCGTGGCCGAGATCAACTATACTTCCGGTACCACCGGTTTCTCGAAGGGGGTGATGCTGACCGGCGAGAACCTCGCCGGCAACGTATGCTTCGGCATGGAGACAGAGCTGCATTACCGCAACTCGCGCGCCTTGGCGTTCCTGCCGCTGGCGCATGCCTACGGCTGCGCGTTCGACATGCTGACGCCGCTCGCCGTAGGCTCGCATGTGACTCTGCTCGGCAAGACTCCCGCGCCCCGGGTACTCCTCAAGGCCCTGTCGGAGGTCAGGCCGAATCTGGTGATATGCGTCCCGCTAATCCTTGAGAAAATCTACAAGAACCAGATTCTTCCCATGATTTCCAAGGGCACGATGCGGTGGACCCTCGCGGTGCCTTTCCTCGACTCGTTCATCTACTCCAAAATCCGGAAGAAACTTATCGACGCTTTCGGCGGCGAGTTCGAGGAGGTGATTGTGGGGGGCGCTCCCCTCAACCATGAGGTGGAGGATTTCCTTGCCAAGATCCGTTTCCCCTTCACCGTCGGTTACGGCATGACGGAGTGCGGTCCGTTGATTTCCTACACTCCCTGGCGTGACTTCATACCCGGTTCTTCGGGTCGTACGCTACCCGACATGGAGAGCCGAGTGGACTCACAGGATCCGGAGAACATCCCGGGCGAGATATGCGTGCGCGGCACCAACGTGATGAAGGGCTACTTCAAGAATCCGGAGGCTACGGCGGCGGTGCTCGACAAGGATGGCTGGCTGCACACCGGAGACATGGGCACGAGGTCGGCCGACGGGACTCTCTTCCTTCGAGGCCGATCCAAGACGATGATACTCACCTCTTCCGGGCAGAACATCTATCCCGAGGAGATCGAGGCGAAGCTGAACAACATGCCGTTCGTGGCGGAGAGCCTGATCGTGGACCGCGACGGAAAGATAGTAGCCCTCGTCTATCCGGACTACGAGGCCCTGGACCGCTTCGATGTAGCCATATCCGACCTCGACACCACCATGGAGAATATCCGCAAGGAGCTCAACAAGATAGTCGCGCCTTACGAGCAGGTGTCGAAGATAATCCTGATGCCCAACGAGTTCGAGAAAACACCGAAGCGTTCCATCAAGCGGTTCCTCTACACCCGGTAACCGACGTGAACCGGATTGTCCGGTGTCTCGTTAACACATATATTAATCAATACATAAGGACTATGAACGAAAACCACACAAACTATTACGACGGGCTGAAGCCGGGAACAAAGGTTCTGGTCTGGCTGCTCGGAATCATGGCTGCGGGGATATTGATCTGCGTGCTCCTCGCCCTTTTGAAAATAGCGGTCAAGGCGATGGTGATAATAGCGGCGGTGCTCGCCCTGTTGGTGATAATAGGCATCGTAACCTACAACGGCGCGAAGGAGAAACTGGAGGACCACAGACTCGAGCGGGAAAACGAGCGTTTGCTGAAAGACCGCCGGGCCGATTCCGGACATCGTGTCAGCGACTCGGACAACTGATTGCCGTCAGAGTCCTTTCTGCCGGGGAGCAACTTTGCTTGCATGACTAAGGTTTTGTTATTATTTTTGTGGGCGTGATTGGTGACGCTCCCAGGAAAGATATTCAACTCGGCTTCGGAAGTAGGTTTGCAGAGCGTCACGTTATTGCGGACTGAATCCGGAGCCGATGTCTTTAGATGATCATGACAAAGATGACAAAGAAAACAATAACAGTAGAATCCACGGAGATAACTGTCATGCTTAAACGTGACAAAGAGGATTACATCAGCCTTACAGACATGGCGAGATATAAAGACACAGAGAGAACAAACTACATAATACAGAATTGGATGCGAAACCGCTCCACCATCGAATATCTCGGTGTATGGGAACAACTCAACAATCCAGATTTTAAAGGCACCGAATTCGATGCCTTTAGAAGTCAGACAGGCCTTAACGCCTTTACTCTTACGCCTAAACAGTGGATAGAAAGAACCAATGCAATAGGAATTGTTTCTAAGCCCGGACGATATGGAGGAGGAACTTACGCGCACAAAGACATAGCTTTTAATTTCGGGATGTGGCTCAGCCCGACATTCCAACTGTATATAGTCAGAGAGTATCAGCGGTTGCGTGAGGCGGAAAATAACCCGTTGCTTGAACACTGGGATGTCAAGCGTATCCTTTCCAAAACAAATTACACTCTGCATACTGATGCGATTAAAACCGTGATAATCCCTAAACTGGATATCGGCAAATGGAGACAACGCATTGAATACGCAAAATAAGCGGATATGTTGAATCTTGTCGTGTTTGGATGCACGGCAGATGATTGGGAGAAAGCTAATCCGCTGTTGGCGAAGAAGCATCTGAATATACGAGATACAGCTTCAATAAACCAGCTTGTGGTATTATCAAATCTCGAATCCATAAATTCCGAACTTATTAAGGGAAATATCCCTCGTGAACAAAGGTTCTCCATACTCCATCGGATTGCTAAAGACCAGATATCAATACTATCAGAAAGCCACGAGGAACTAAATTTCAGAAAATTGGAAGGTAAAGACCCTACCGATCTTTTGGAATAATCTGCTGGCATCGCTCCACCTCCATTCCCGCTCCGTCAGGCTAAGGAACCCGATGCTCCCGCATCGAGGAAATCGCGGTCCTTTTTTACTCCCAGCGGTTTTGCGACCCACTGGCCAATGTCCTCAGTCCTTGCGGGTATGCGACCCGCAAGCCCATGTCATCATTCTCGGCATTCGACAAAAATAGTTCCGAGAAAATAGCCGGTATGTCCGGAAAAATTGCTATATTTGCGGCCTGAAATGTTGTGTACTGAACACTTTTTTAATTCGATACTCTAAGTAACTGCTTGAATCTGCGCTTGTTGCGGAATCAGGCAGGATTTGAAGTTTAGAGATAATCCATCTCGCGCCGAAATACGGAATATGCGTATTACAGTATTGAGGAAATTGGATGACACACTCAAATAATAGCAATTTGGAATCAAGCCAACCACAGTCTAAAACCATCGCAAAGAATACCCTATTCCTATATTTCCGTATGCTTGTCACAATGGCAATCGGAATATATACGAGCCGGGTGGTTCTTCAGCAATTAGGTGTAGATGACTATGGTATCTATAATGTAGTAGGCGGTTTTGTTTCCATGTTCGCTATTATATCCGCCTCATTATCCACTGCGATAAGTAGGTTCCTTACTTTTGAACTCGGGAAAGGTCATGAGGAAAAATTAAGGAGCATATTTTCAACAGCAGTAATAATCCAAGGAGGACTCTCTGTAATAATAGTCTTATTAGTTGAAAGTTTCGGACTTTGGTTTGTAAACAGTGAGATGAATATCTCGCCTGACAGACTGACAGCCGCGAACTGGGTTTTGCAATGTTCGCTTATAGCATTCGTGTTCAATATGATAAGCGTTCCATATAATGCTTGTATCATAGCGCACGAGCGGATGCAGGCGTTCGCATACATAAGTCTGCTGGAAGCCGGATTTAAACTCGGGGTAGCATTTCTTCTTTTCCTGCCTGTCAATGACCCTCTGATACTATACGCGATTCTCATTACTGTTGTTTCGGTTATAATACGGCAGGTATATTGGATATACTGTAAACGGCATTTCCCGGAAAGCCGAATGTCCTTTAAGGTAGACAAAGAGGGACTGAAGGAAATGTTGTCATTTTCCGGGTGGAATTTCATAGGGTCTTCATCAGGAATACTGAAAGACCAGGGAGTAAATGTTCTGATGAACATATTTTGTGGGCCGGCCATCAATGCCGCGAGAGGGTTGGCAGTTCAAGTAAACAATGTCGTATATAGCTTTTGTTCAAACTTCTTGACCGCTGTAAATCCACAGATAGTCAAGACTTATGCAAAAGGTGAGATTGACCGGATGTTGAGTCTGGTCCGGAGGAGTTCTAAGTTTGCATTCTACCTGTTGTTTATCATATCATTACCACTAATACTGGAAGCCCCTTTTGTACTTGATGTATGGCTTACGACTGTTCCTGAAAGAACGGTGGGCTTTGTAAGGTTGATACTGATTTTAGCGTTGAGCGAATCTTTATCTCTGCCACTTCAATATGCTAATCAGGCCACAGGTAACATCAAGTTGTATCAGATATGTGTGGGTGGGCTCCAACTATTGAACTTTCCGATTTCTTACATATTGTTATATGCCGGAATCGAACCGGAGTCTACATTTGTAGTAGCTATATGCATATCTCAGGTAGCACTGGCAGCGAGGCTTCTCATTCTTAGAAAGTCTATTGGATTATCTATTCGAGAGTTTTTCTGCGAAGTATATCTTCCCGTGATAGTGGTGATTGTTATAGCGGTGCCGATTCCATGGATTGCATATTATATGATAAATATGCAAAGGGTTTCGGGATTCTTCATGGTATGCATGTTGAGCCTGTGCATTTCCATAGCTGCAATATGGTTGGTAGGCCTGAATAGATATGAGAAATCATATCTGAAAGAAAAAATTAAAAAGCTTAACAAAAGAACAATCAATCCCAATGCCAAAAATTAAGACTGGAAAAGATTGCTGCGGCTGTACTGCTTGTGCATCGATTTGTCCTAAAGACGCTATTCAGATGATGCCGGATTCCATGGGATTCAAATTCCCTAAAATAGACATGTCGAAGTGCGTGGAGTGCGGTCAATGTGAAAGAGTATGTGCATTCAATGATGAATACAAAACTCCCGATAACTATAAGACCCCTATACCATACGGAGTCAGACAAAAAGATGAAGAAGAACTGATGAAAAGCAGAAGTGGGGGAGCATTCCCTGCTTTCGCAAATTTCATATTGGATAAGGGAGGTGTGATTTATGGGGTAGGATATAAGGATCATTTTGTAGTATCTCATAGACGCATAGACAATTCTGTTGATCTGGATGAATTGCGAGGAAGCAAATACGTTCAAAGCGATCTGGATGGCATATTCAGGCAGGTGAAAAGTGATTTGGTTTCCGGCAAATGGGTCCTTTTCAGTGGGACGGGCTGTCAGACATCTGGACTCTCCTCATATATTCCGGATAAGCTTAAGGAAAAATTGGTATTGGTGGATATTGTCTGTCATGGTGTGCCGGGCCCGAATCTTTGGAGGGACTATCTTGAATATGTGGAGAAAAGAGCGGGGAGGAAAGTAGAGGAGGTAGATTTTAGAAATAAAAAAATCTATGGGTGGAAAGCCCATCATGAAAGTTTCAGATTTGCTAAGTCTACTACTACTACTACTTACACGTATTTGTTTTATCAGCATATCATGCTGAGGGAGAGCTGTGAGAACTGCCAGTTCACTAATCTTAGACGAACTGGTGATTTGACAATAGCTGATTTCTGGGGATGGGATAAAACGGATAAAGATTTCAACAAGGATGACAAAGGGGCATCGCTCGTCCTTGTCAATACTCCGAAAGGAATGGATCTTTTCAATTCAGTCAAAGCAAAATTTGATATAATAGAGCCGAAAATAGAGGATTGTATGCAGACACATTTGATGAAGCCTACAGTCCAGAACGCGAAGAGGGATGTCTTTATCAAGGACTATGAGCGAAAGGGATTTGAGTATATAATGAAAAAATATGGCAATGTAGGCTGGAGATATGTCATAAAAAGTCTTAGCGGCAAAGTCTTACGCCGTATGAAACGTGTTATGGGTTTCTAAAATGATAAAAATGAAGATAGGAATACTTACATATCACCGTTGCCATAATTATGGAGCACTACTGCAAGCCGTGGCCATGAGAAAAGTACTGGGGGACATTGGTAATAATGTCTCGTATGTAGATTATTGGCCATACGAGCATGACCAAAGATATCGTATCATTAACAAGGTGTATTTAAATAAGGTAGATTTACTTCACAAGATGACATATCTTGGAAGAATTGGCAAAAATCTACCTAATATAAAAAGGCGCATAAGTGTTTTCAGGAGGTTTATAGACAGACATATCGATCCTTATTGTGAAAGCATAGATACTCAATATGATTGTGTTGTGTACGGTAGCGACCAAATATGGCGGAAAGAACCAAGTTTGGGAAACAGAATTGATTCTATATATTTGGGAGAAGGCATTTCGGATGATATTTCTAAAATCAGCTATGCCGCCAGCATGGGTGTGTTGAATCTTGAGGACAGTGATTATAAGGAACTCTATAAGCATTTGTCAAAATTTACAGGAGTCTCGGTCCGGGAGAATGACCTGAAAAATGTCGTGGAGAAGGCCGGAATAAAAAACGTGAAGCAAGTATTGGATCCTACTTTGTTGCTGACTAAAGAGGATTGGATGGACTTGTTGAAAATTAAGCCGGTTAGGAAACGAGGGTATGTCTTGTATTATGGTTTGATGCCAGGTTCATTCGATGAAGATGAATTAAGAAAATTTGCCAGAAAACGCAATCTTGAATTTGTAGAACTCAAAGGAACCGCAGACACGTTGTTCCCGAAAAAGAATGTATATTCATTTGCAGGGCCAGAAGAAATGTTAAGTCTGATAGCCAATGCTGATTATGTATTTACATCCTCTTATCATGGACTTGTGTTTTCTTTGATATTTCAGAAGGAAGTATATGCTGCGTTCAAGACAAATGCCGGTAGGGCGAAGACATTGCTGGACTCTCTAAATATATCAGGGAGACTCTTATCTCCGAATACAAAGGTTTGCGAAGTGGATAAGATTCCATATAATTTGGTTGCATCAAGGATGGCTGGCTTGCGGTCGGATTCTCTGTCTTGGATTGAAAAGATGTTAGAGAATGCACGAGCTTTATAGAGGGGCGGCAACAAAGCCATGGCTCCTCCTGCATGCTCGCGAACGCAAGATTCGACGGTTTTCGAATACAGAGAGTGCTGAAATTTAAAATAATTATCAGAGACAACGCGCATACAATATACTTTATATGCGTCGGACTTCGATAAACAAGTTACGAAAAGATATCTAAATGTGGAATTTGTTTAGGGTATTTAATCTTTTGATGTACTTCCTGACATCATTCGTATGGTGGTCGTTCAGTCTTCCGATGAATGCAACGGTTGCTGCATTAGATGTATTGATGTTATTTTGCCTACATTATAACCCTAAGAAATATGTAATATACCGTAAGATCCCGATAATTTTGGGAGTAATAATTCTGTTGTCGGCACTTAGTGCCTATACCCTTGGCTTAAGTTACGGTCTAAGTAATTTTTTTGTATATTTGCCTATACTGATGCTGTATGCGCTTAAACCAGAATGGAAAGCGGATTTATTGGCGTTCATAACAAAATGGTTCTCAATAATAATTGAAATTTCCCTTTTTGTTTTTTTGTTGGCCCATATTGGGATATTACATCCTATAGGCCAATTTATTGCATCTGATTTGCCATATCCGCCATACGATAATTATGTGTTTTTTATAAAAACAAGAATGTATGACAGCGTTGTTTATAGGTTTAACGGTCCATTCCTTGAACCAGGGCATTTGTCTATGATAGCATCAATTTTGCTTTTTGCTAATAAATATAAATTTAAAGAAAATAAAAAACTTTGGATTTTGCTATTAGCAATTGTATTGTCATTCTCACTTGCTGGATATGTGATTACATTCATCGGCTTTCTGATGATTAAATTAAAGAATATTCAAAACCTGATAATACTAAGTATAGTATCCATTGCTTCCGAGTATGTAGTTACCGATTTATGGAATGAAGGGGACAACCCTGTTAATATTTTAATATTTGATCGTCTTCAATACGATGAAGAGAATGGTATTTCAGGAAACAATAGGACAATAGAGGAAACTGATAGATTATTCAGTAGCAGCTATAAATATGGTAACTTGTGGTTTGGATTAGGCAAAAACGGTATCAACAACAGTTCGATTCGAGGTGCGGGGTTTAAGATTTATCTTTTAAGATATGGAATTGTTTCCACTCTGCTTGTATTCTATCTTTATTGGCTTCTGATGCCAAGGAGATGTGACAGAAGATATGCCTATTCATTTCTTGTTCTTATCGCTTTTATATTCATGCAAAGAGCTTATCCATCTTGGTATACATGGTTATTGCCGTATATTTTAGGAATAGGAGAAACCCAAAAGCAGGTCGAGAAAAAACGAATTCTAAATATAAGATAAAGCTATAATTATGACCATATTATATGTGCTGAATGAGACAACAATGTATAGTGGCGGAACTAAATCCTTCTTGCATCTTTTGCATCATGTGAAAAAGAAACATAGGGTAATAATTGTATCTCCTAATAAGGAAGGGGTTTCTGATTACTTGTCTAATAAGGGAATTAAAATATATACTTTCCCATATATATATAACATTGCCCCCTTTCTTAGAAGTGCTAAAGACTATTTTTTATTTCTCCCGCGGCTGATTAAACGCAAATTATATAATTCTATAGCGTCTGATCATTTAGTAGAAGTTTGCAAAAAAGAGGACGTAGACATTATCCATAGCAATACCTCGGTTACCGATATTGGATATAGGGCAGCTCGAAGACTAGGTATCCCTCATATTATGCATATCAGGGAATACGGAGATAAGGACCATAGAATGCATATATTTAATATAAACGAGCAAACTAAGGGTCCTTATGCACATACTATATGCATTACGAAGGATATTTCAGATTATCGAGGATTGACAGGATTACCGACTAATAGAATAATATATAATCCTGTTATTGATGAGAATGAAATACGTTATATAAGAGATAAGTCACCATATTTTTTATATGCAGGCAGACTTGATCCAACCAAAGGAATTGAAGATATAATTAAAGCTTATATCATATATGTGAAAAATGAAAGTAATACTACTATAGATTTAATGATTGCAGGGTCATGGGACAATAATCCTGAATTAAAAGTCAAACTTGAGCAAATATTGTCTGAGGCCAGAGTAACTGATAGGGTGAGTTTTCTTGGCAATGTAGATAATATAGGAGATATTATGGCGTATGCTTCTGCTACTATTGTTCCGTCTAAATTTGAGGCATTTGGGAGAGTGTTTCCTGAGGCTGTAGCTAATGGAAGCCTTGTAATAGGTCGTGATACAGGAGGAACGCATGAACAATTTGAAAACGGACTTCAACTAACAGGAAGAGAAATCGGATTAAGATTTAATAGTATAGAGGACTTAGTTCAATGTTTGCATGAAGCAACGAGAATGGACAACGACACAAGATTTAAATTTGTTAGTTCAGCACAAGAAGCTCTGCGTAATTTATACACGGATAAACAATCTGCTGGGGCTGTTTTGACATTTTATAATCAAATTTTAGTAGATGACAAAAATTAAAATTATGCTGTTAAACATCTAAATTTCAGCTGATTATATTTTGCAAAAGTCCCCGAAAATTAGTAATTTAAAGGAAAAGTTTGGCGACTTTTCTCCATGAAAACTACTA
>CAJUBC010000055.1 GCA_910584545.1 uncultured Muribaculaceae bacterium
TTTTCGGTGTCCGTGATTCGGCCTAATTATTCAAAAATTAACGAACTATTGTATTTACGCACTTTCCTGGATTGCTGCTTAAATTGCAGAAATTTCCGCTATTATAGCAAATAAATTTATTGGTTCTTCCACATGAATCACTTGAATTTTGGCAGTATCCGTTGGTGGGTGGATCAACACCATCACTACTGCTACCTATCAGGCTTAGTTCAGTGGAACAGATCTTCGACTGCTGGTCCGGTGTAATCGAAGAATCAAGAACGGTTTCAATAAACCGTTTAATGTCGCCTCGTTGTTTCATAATGGTAAAAATTATTGTTTTTACAAATTTACTATAATATTTTCAATTATGCAAATTAGACTACTGTCCACACGGCACGGTAGGTTACCAGTTCATTTTTCATGAACTCCGTTGCATTTCGGAATATCTCGACGAAACAATGACGCGAGAAGTTACGTTATCTATGTAGAAATGTTTCAGATTTACTCTATGAAAGCCTTTGCGACTCTCATTCAGCAGACGGGAGATGTAGCCGGAACCGGATGTCGGCTATTGACCGATGATAACAACGATGATTCGGATGACGGTGATTTGCGCCGTTATTATCCGTGTGTGCCCGGTTTGCGCCGCTACTGTTCGAAACCGGTTTCTTTGCGTGAATTATATTGCATATTTAAGGAATGAACACAGTTCATTCCCGCTGCTTCGTTTGCATGAACAATGATCTTATCGTGTGAATGACATTTACGTCCTTTTGTCGGGACTAATTCATAATATTCATAGTATGTCGATGTTAACTTGAAATCCGAATCGGCATACTCGAAAAATTCAAAGTAAAAGTGCAATATGATTCTTCTGTTGACTTATCTTATCGGAGCTCTCGCCATTTCGTTTCTTTGCTCCATTCTTGAGGCTGTGCTCCTCTCAACCCCTATGTCTTTCGTGACCATGAAGGAAGCTGACGGTTCCGGTCAGGCGCGCCTCCTCAAGAAGTATAAAACCGATATCGACAAACCGATAGCGGCTATTCTGTCACTCAATACCATCGCCCACACTATCGGTGCGGCCGGTGTCGGAGCAGAGGCCGTGAAGATTTTCGGTGAGGCGAGTTTCGGTATAGTTTCCGCTATCCTAACCCTTCTTATCCTTGTTATATCTGAAATCATTCCGAAGACTGTGGGCGCCTCTTATTGGCGTAAACTGGCCCTTATATCGGCTTCCATAATCAGGGTCCTCATCATAATTACCTACCCTCTTGTCTGGGTCTCTGAGCTGATAACCAAACTGTTCTCCTCTAAGGAGGGCGTGCTGTCGGTTAGTCGCGAGGAAGTGTCGGCCATGGTTGCCGTTGCCTCTGAGGAGGGAGTCCTGAAGGCGGATGAAAGCAAAATTATACAGAACACCATTAAGCTGGCTGGAATCGCTGCCGAGGAGGTGATGACACCTAATCCGGTGGTCCTTTCCGTACCGGAGTGTATGACGGTAAAGGAGTTTTTTGCGCAAGGAGAGCTTTCTTATTCCCGGATACCCGTATGGCGTGACAATAGGGACTGTGTTGTCGGATATGTGTTGAAGTCCACAATCCTCGAATTGCTGGCCAAAGATTCGTTTGATACCGAGATGAGGGAGATAGTGCGCCCGGTATTGAGTTTCGAGGAAGACACCAGTCTGTTCAAGGTCTGGGAGAGGATGCTTGAGATGAAGGAGCATATCTCGATACTGATTGACCGGTACGGGTGTTTCCGTGGAATCGTCACCATGGAGGATGTGATTGAGACCATGCTCGGCAGAGAGATTATGGACGAAGCCGACACTACTCCCGACCTGCAGATGGTCGCCATCGAAAAGTACAAAGCCCGACTCAAGGATTAGTCCACTCTATGATTTCATCCCTTCTTCGAAAAAATGGCGAAATGCAAGCCTTGTGGTTGAAATTTTGCCGATGGTGAGTCGGGGGAATGTGGAAAATTAGATTCTCAAAGCGTTAATTTGCGGCTTTGAGACATGCAGAATGCATGAAAACAGCGGATTAAGTCTTTTTGCGTTTGTCCTGCCTTCGAGTCGAGATAAATTCAAAATCTCATTAGTTTTCTCATTCGCTCTTGGAACGGGCCGCCAACTTTGCAAAACTTGAATTTTTTATTATCTTTGCACCGTTTTGTGGGGGTGATGTCTTTTTTTGAAGATGGGGACTCTCTAATCTGAAATTATGATCAGTTTTGAATTTGATGGTGTCGAGACTCCGAAGCTCGACTTCGAGTCTGTCCGGGTCTGGATTGCCGATGTTGCCGCCTCAAGAGGTTTTGAGGTGGGTAGGCTCTCTTATCGCTTTTGTGATGATCCCGCGATACTGGAAGCAAACCGGAAGTTTCTCGGGCATGATTATTTCACGGATATAATCACATTCGATTATACTCATGGCCCACGCCTCTCGGGCGATATGATTATCTCGCTCGACACAGTGGCAAGCAATGCCGAGTCCTTGCAAGTCCCCGGCAGACAGGAATTGCTGCGCGTCATCATCCATGGCGTGCTTCACCTCTGCGGCATCAATGATAAGGGTCCTGGTGAACGGGAAATAATGGAGCAGGCCGAGAACGAGGCTTTACAAATACTTCCTCCTGCGCTTTCCGACAACTAACGTCTGAAATTCAGTATATTATGAAGTTTGACTTTGATGTCATAGTGATCGGGGCGGGACACGCGGGATGTGAGGCTGCTGTGGCGGCTGCTCGTCTTGGTGCTTCTACTTTGCTCATTACCAAGGATATGAACCGTGTGGCACAGATGTCGTGCAATCCTGCCGTCGGCGGTATCGCCAAAGGGCAGATCGTGCGCGAGATAGATGCGCTCGGGGGCATGATGGGAATCGTGGCTGACAAGACAGCTATCCAGTTCCGAATGCTCAACCGCTCCAAAGGCCCCGCTGTATGGTCGCCGCGAGTGCAGTCCGACCGCTCCAAATATATAGATGAATGGCGCTCCGTACTCGATTCCGTTGAGGGGCTAAGCATCTTTCAGGACAGCGTCACAGAGCTGGTCATTGACTCCATAGATACTGCAGAGACGGATTTCGAGTGCGCAGATGATACCGCGAAATCGATGTCCGTGAAAGGTGTCAGAACCGCTCTCGGCTTCGAATTCCATGCTTCGCAGGTTATCCTGACCGCCGGTACATTCCTCAACGGTTTGATGCATTTCGGGCCTGTAAAAGTAGAGGGTGGCCGTATTGCAGAGGATGCATCCCATGGCATAACCGAGCAACTTGTCGGTCTCGGTTTCCGTGCCGACCGTATGAAAACCGGTACTCCGGCGCGCCTTGACGGCCGGACCATCGACTTCTCAAAGGCCGAGGTACAGTGTGGAGATGATGACCCCTCGGAGAAGTTCTCGTTTCTTCCTGAAGTTAAGCGAACGCTGCAGAACCGTCCCTGCTGGATAATACATACCAATCCGGAAGTCCATGCGGTGATGACATCCCGACTCGATGAGTCACCTCTGTACAACGGGCAGATCCAAAGTATCGGTCCGAGATACTGTCCGAGCATCGAGACGAAGCTGGTTACATTTGCCGATAAGGAGAGCCATCAGCTTTTCTTAGAACCGGAGGGGGAGACCACCGAGGAGTATTACGTGAACGGTTTCTCAAGTTCGATGCCCTGGGATGTCCAGATAAAGGCGCTGAGCAAGGTCCCTGCTCTCGAGAACGTCCAGTTCTATCGTCCCGGCTACGCCATAGAATATGACTTCTTCGACCCGACGCAGCTTACGCATGACCTACAGACAAAGCTCGTGGACGGTCTCTATTTCGCCGGCCAGGTGAACGGTACCACCGGTTATGAGGAGGCTGCGGCGCAGGGTCTGATGGCCGGAATCAACGCCGCGAGGAAATCGCGGGGAATGGACCCCGTGGTTCTCGGGCGTGACCAGGCATATATCGGAGTGCTGATCGATGACCTCGTAACTAAAGGTGTCGACGAACCCTACCGAATGTTCACCTCAAGAGCGGAGTATCGCATACTGCTGCGTCAGGATGACGCCGACATGCGACTTACCCAGATAGGGTATAAGATAGGTCTTGCGTCAGAGCGCCGCCACGAATTGATGTTGTCGAAACGCGATCAACGCGACAGTTTCATAGAATGGTGCGCGTCGACAAATGTGAAGGCTACGGCTGAAATCAACGAGAGATTGTCTTCATTGAATTCAGCTCCACTGACGGCGTCGGTAAAGGTGTCCGATCTTGTCCGTCGTCCCAACGTGGACTTTTCTATCCTTGCAGATGTTTTCCATCCGCTTCGAGAGCGGATGAATAGGATAGAGGAGGAGCGACGCGCAGAGATAGTTCAAGCTGCCGAAATCATGCTTAAGTATGACGGATACATCAAGAGAGAACGGGAAAATGCCGGGAAGCAACAGAGGCTGGAGTATGTGCGGATTCCTTCCGAATTTGACTTCATGACTGTTTCTGCGATTTCGACGGAAGCCCGTCAAAAACTCGACAGAGTGCGTCCGGCCACCATCGGGCAGGCTTCAAGGATTCCGGGGGTATCGCCGTCTGATGTCAATGTCCTGCTGATATTGCTCGGCCGATGATGCAAGTGTTCCACGTGGAACAATTCGGCTTTATTTTGGCCATTGTCACGGATATACAAAATTTGACACCAAAATTATCCCGATGAAATCGGAGAAAAATTTCAAACGTGTCACAAAGATATAATCAACATAATTTTATTGAAACATGGAAATTGAAGATTTGAGATTGAAAATCCGCGATATCCCCGACTTCCCGTCGAAGGGTATCATTTTCCGCGACCTCACGACCCTTCTTAAGGACGGGGAGGCCCTGCATCTGATGGGGGATGCCCTCACCGACCTCTATCGCGACAAGGGCATAACCAAGGTTGTCGGTATAGAATCCCGCGGTTTCATCGGAGGTTCTATCATGGCCTACAACCTTGGATGCGGCTTCGTACCCGCCCGCAAACCGGGCAAGCTTCCCTCCGTCACAATCAAGAAAGCATACGCAAAGGAGTATGGTGTCGACACCATCGAACTTCACAGCGATGCCATCAACGAGAATGACGTTGTCCTGATTCACGATGACCTTCTTGCTACCGGAGGTACAATCCGCGCATGTTATGACCTGGTTCGTTCGATGAATCCGAAGAAAGTCTATGTCAATTTCGTGGTTGAACTCACGGCTCTCAGCGGCCGTGACCGTCTCCCGAAAGATTGTGAGGTGACCTCCTTGCTCAAATATTGATAGATGCAAGTCCTCGACGGCAACCGGCAGTTCCGCACGAATCTTCCGGTTGCCGTCACTTTTTTACCACTGTGTGCGTTTATATAGCAAACCAGAATTGTTGTGATGGATACTGAAAATCGAGATATGGCTGCGATTGATGCCGATGCTTTGAATGCTGATTCTCCGTCTGGTATCGACCTTGCCGGAGTAGGCAGGGATATCGATGAACAGGGGGGGATCAACATCGAGATTACTTCCGACCGAACTCGCGAGGATATCGCCAACAACCGTCCCGGTACGCAGCTGCGCGAGAAGATACTGAATCTTCCGGATTCACCGGGAGTATACATGTATGTGGACTGTCGCGGCAAGGTGATCTATGTCGGCAAGGCAAAGAGATTGAAGCGGCGCGTGTCGAGCTATTTCAACCGTCGGCATGATTCTGTCCGTACAAATCTTCTCGTGCGCAGTATCGTCGACATGCGTTTCATCGTGGTGCCTACTGAGGAGGACGCGCTGAACCTTGAGAACGCCATGATCAAGGAATATCAGCCGCACTACAATGTATTGCTGAAGGATGATAAGTCCTATCCCTGGATTGTCGTCACCAACGAGCTATATCCGCGAGTGTTCATGACGCGCGAGCGCGGCCTCGCGGCCCGATATTACGGTCCGTATTCCAATACCCAGGCGGCAAAGGTGGTGCTCGATCTCATCCGCGAGACGTTCCCGCTGCGCAGCTGCCGCCATGCCCTCGACGAGAGGGGAATCGCCCGCAACAAGTATTCGCTCTGTCTCGACTATCACATAGGCAAGTGCGCCGGCGCGTGCCGCGGTCTGATCAGTCCGGAGGATTATAGGACTTACATCACGCGCGTGCGTCAGATCCTGAACGGCGAGACCGTGGAACTGGAGAGATATCTGCGGAGTGAGATGGAGACGCTTGCCGAGAAATGGAAATTCGAGGAGGCGCAGGAAGCAAAGGAGAAATATGAGATTGTGCGGCGCTACAATGCCAAGAGTGTGATAGGGGAGACCGACGTGCCGGACATCGATATGTTCGCCTACGTGGAGAATGACTCGCGGGCGTTCGTCAACTTCATGCATCTGCACCGTGGAGCGGTGACGCAGAGCCTCAATCTGGAGTATGTGCGTCAGCGCAACGACACCTCGCGCGAGGAAATCCTGTCCATGGCTATCGCCGAAGTCGGGGAACGATTCGGCAGGAAGTTCTCGGAGGTGGTGGTGCCATTCGAGCCGGATGTGGAGTTCGTGGGCGTAGATTTCATAGTGCCGCGGCGCGGTCCGAAACGCAACAGTCTCGAGGTCGGGATGCACAACGCCACGCAGTATATGCGCGATCGCGAGAAGCAGGTGGAACAGCTCAATCCGGATGCCGCTACCGACCGCCTGATGGAGCGGATGCAGAGCGATTTCCGGCTCCGTGAATTCCCGAGGCATATCGAATGCTTCGACAACTCGAATATCCAGGGCACGAATCCGGTGGCGAGCTGTGTGGTGTTCCGCAACGGCAAACCTGCCAAGCGCGACTACCGTCATTTCAACATAAAGACGGTGACAGGGGCTGACGACTTCGCCTCGATGAAGGAGGTGCTTCACCGCCGCTACACGCGCATGATGGCCGAGGGACAGCCCCTGCCACAACTCGTGGTGGTGGATGGCGGCAAAGGGCAGCTTTCGGCGGCTGTGGAGGCCTTCGACGAGATGGGTATAAGGGGAGAAGTGGCCTTGGTGGGAATAGCCAAGCGGCTCGAGGAAATCTATTTCCCCGGCGACACGCTTCCGCTATATCTCGACAAGAAATCACCGTCGCTGCGCGTGATCCAGGCGTTGCGCGACGAGGCCCACCGCTTCGGAATCACCCATCACCGCAATCGTCGAAGTAAATCACAGACAATCAGTGAATTAGACTCAATAAAGAGAATAGGTGAGGCATCCGCCGCAGCCCTGATGAAGGAATTCAAGAGTCTGAAAAAGATGAAAGAAGCTGATATGGAGCAGCTTGTATCTGTGGTGGGCCGTTCCCGCGCCCGGCTTCTCTACGACCACTTCCACCCCGATGGCCAGTAAGCCCCCTTCCCATAAAAAATGCAGGCGGCAGTCCGTTACGGACTGCCGCCTATCTACATAATTTAAAACAACACTTATTTTACAACAATCTTGAATGTCTTGTGGGTGGTACCGGCGTTGACATCGAGCACATAGATGCCTGCGCTCAGACCTTCGACATTAATAACGTTGCTCTGACTGCAGTCCGTGAGCCTGCGGCATACACCGCCCTGCATGTTGTAGAGCGTTATCGATGTCTTGATGGTGTCGCCGTTATAAGGCAGGTCTACATGTAGATCCGACACTACGGGGTTGGGATATACCGAAGCCTTGACCTGATCTGCGCCCATGCGTTCGATATCGCTCGATACAGGCTTGAGGTCAATCAGATAACCGTGAGGCTGCATATCCTTGTCGTATGCGTATCCGGTGAGGAAGCGACCGTTAGGCGACATCGCGTAGAAGCCTGTGATCGACGTATTCTTGAGGTCGCCGCCATGCTCTCTCACATAGCCGTTGAGCTCGCTGTAACCCTGGCCGCGGAACCATATCCATGCGCCCATGCCGCCTGTGTTGCGTCCTGCCGCCATCGAGCCGTCCTCTGCCACCTCTACCGTGGCGCCGTCTACATCGAGCACCTCGAGGCCGTTCTCCTCGCTCCAGATCCATGCGTTGTCGACTGCGTACCAATTGCCGCCGGTGCCGCCGATCCATTTACCGTTCTGAGAAACAGCCAGGGGATTGCCGAGGCAGTTGCTGATAACGCTGTTGAAGTCATCGAAATTGACATCGTCGACTGTGGTCTCGGGGTTGCCGAACAGCAGTTCCTGCTTATAGCTGCCGTCGCCCTGACGACGCCATACGGATGCCATCCACGGGCCCAATTTGTCCTGGAAGCCTACTACAACGCTGCCGTCATAATTGACGCGGTTGGCGCGTGTGGGGTAACCGGGGAACATGCTGCCGAGGCTGGATACATTGCCGTTCTCGTCCCAGATGGCGGCATAGCCCATGCCCTTGTTGACCTGTGAATCAAATATGTTCGAGATTCCGACGGCATAGCCTGCATCGGGAGATATGCCCCATGTCGATCCGCAGTTACGGTCGTTGACAACACCGAAAGATGACATAGGTGTCCATGTATCGGTATCCACATCATAGCGTGACGGACAGTAGCCCTCGAGCGCAGGTTCGAATGTCTTGCGGTAGAACACACCGTTGTCGGCAATCAGGTTGAACACGTTCTTATAGAACATCACAACGGTGAAGTTGTCGCCGTCTACACCCTCGATCACTTCTTTTGTGAAGCTTTTGCCGTTGTCGGTCGAGGTATAGAATCGTCCGTTGTTTCCGGCAAGCGCTATCATGCCGTCGCTCCACAGCACATCGTTCCATTCGTCGGCAGCAGTCTCGCCGCCTGCAAACGGGCTGATGCCTCCCTCGACGACGGCCACTTTCCAGTTCTTACCGCCGTCGGCGGTGAGGAGCACGAGCTGGTCGGCGATGGCGATACCGTTGTCGGCGTCTGCGAATGCTATCTTACGGAATCCGATGCCTTCGGCCGTGTAGCAGTCGGTCCAGGTGACGCACCTGTCGGTGGATTTCTGGATATGGCCGTTGGTAGTCACCATATAGAAAGTCTCGCCGACGTGGGTGATGTGTGCCGGTACGCCTGCCACGCCTGTCGACTTCTTGAATGAGCCGAGCGTGTATTTGCTGTCCACAGAGTACCATGTTCCGTAGGAGCCGTCCTCGCACTCGAAGCCGACGGCACCGTAGGAATAGGGCGCGCTCTCAGGCGCGTCGGTGCGGGCGAAATCCATCGCCGTGAACGACTTGACCGTGCGGCCGTCATCTACGGCCTGCAGTTCTACCGGATTCCAGCTCGGATTGCCTGACGAATAGTATATTTTGCCGGTATCGGTTCCGACAAGATAGTACATTGTTGTCATACATGACATGCAGGTGATTGCGCCCTGCGCGCGATTCTTCGGAAAATTTTGGTCATAGCATGCCGACCACGACTTGCCGTTGTTGGCGGATTTCAGCGTATAGCCGCGTGTCACTCCGTCGTCGTCGGTGTTTGAACCCGACAGGAACAGGTTGAAGTCGTTGCCTCTCTTATAGGAGCTGTACTTGAACGGGAAATTGTCGTAGACGAATCGCTCCCATGTGGTGGGCACCATGATGGTTGTGCTCCAGTTGGAGCCGATGACCGTCTTGCCGTCGGTCGATATGCGTGCGGGACCTGCTGCCCCATCATCTCCTGCCGACATGCCGCCGATAACCTTCCCCTTATTGCTGACAAGAGGATCCCACATGATAAAGGGCGTGTCCTTGCCATAGCCGCCGACCACGACTCCTTCGTTGGAGACACTCGTCGGGTTGAGCGTGAACTCGGTTACATAGTAATCGACCTGGGCCGGTGCTTCCTGAGCTGATGCCCCGGCAGCCGCCAGCATGACCGACATGGTTGCCATAAGTTGTACTTTTCTTTTCATAGATGCTTGAATGAATTGTTTTGTTATTTTGTTTTGGAAAATTCTGTTCGATGGAAGACCTCCCGTGACGGAAATCTTCACCGCAAATTTAGATATCGGTCAAGCAATCTGCAAATTCAAGTGTTCATGATTCATGAATCATGATGTTTTTCAGGTTTTATTTCCCTGTTTTATGGCATTTGACTGTTTTTCACGGGTCAGTTTCTGATATACCGATGGAGTTATGCCGGTCATTTTCTTGAACACGGCTGAGAATGTCGCACTCGACTTGAAGCCCACGCTGTCGCCTATGCCGTTGATGGAATACTGTCCGTACCCGTCTGTGTCGGCAAGACGGACGCATGCCAGATTGACACGGTACTCATTGACAAAAGTGCTGAAATTTTTCTTGAAGACGTCGTTGATAACCTGCGACACATACTTGGTGTTGGAATTCACCTGGGAGGCCAGACTGTTTAGGGAGAAATCGGGGGAGCAGAATGGCATCTGCGTCTCCATGACCTCGGTGACCGCGCCGACAAGTCTGTCGCGCTGGGCTGTGCTGAGTCCCGACCGTTCATATTTCGTGTCGGAGCTATATGTATCCTCTTCCGGTCCTACGGCTGGAAGAGGACCGTCTGATCCGCCGGTAACGATGTCTCCGTCGTCGGTCGTCCCGGACAGGCGCATTATCTGCTCGCGCAGGGCCTCGTTCTCGCGGCTAACCGACATGTACCTGTCCGTGTAGTCGCGGTGATCGGCAATCATGCGCTGGTGTATGTCGTACAGATTCCGGTAGTTTTCGGCCAGCTTCTTTTTCTGTCGGTAAAAATAGTACAGCAGCAGAGCCGCCAGTATAACGGCTCCGACCACGCTCCAGAGAACTATGCGCTGACGGCTGATCAGCATGGCGTCACGCGCCTGTCTCTCGTTCAGCTCCGATATCTCGCGCTCGGTTTTCTCCATCTCGTACAGGAACTGCTGGTTCTTGGCCATGTCGAACTGTCGCTGGTTATAGATCGAGTCCTTCAGCTCGAGATACCGGTCCTTGAGCTCGGCCGCTTTCTGACGGTTTCCGAACCGGTCGTACAGCGAATACAGCATCTTGACGGTCTCGGTATATTGGTACAGGATACCGTTAGCCTGCGCTACGTCCTTGCACCGCGACAGATAATACATAGCCGAATCGGTACGCTCCATCATGTCGTAGATACGTCCGATTTCCCCGTATGCCGAACATGCGTATCTGGCGTTAAGGCCCTTGGCGTCAGAATAGCGGGCAAGGTCCTTGAAGTGTTCTATCGATTCACGCAGTTTTCCCTCGTACCTGAGTATCAGGGCCAAAGTATAACGGTCCATGTAGGAACTCTCGTCTGTTACCTCATGTTTCACCGACTTTGACTGTTCATAGTATCCACGTGCCGTCTTTACATCATTGAGATTGATGCTCACACCAACAAGGTTCTGCAATAGCTTGTACTCCGTTGCTTTGTCGCCGGCTCGACGTGCTTCTTTCAGACCTGTGACATACATGCTCTTCCCTTTCTCATAGTCCTGAAACATATTATAGATATTGCCTATATTGTTGTATAGGTTGGCAATATATGGACGATGGGCGGTCGACTCGCTGAGCTTCATGCCGGAAATGTAATATTTCAGCGCGTTAGAGTAGTTGCCCTTGCCGTAATGTATGTTGCCGGATCGCATGTTGGCCCTTACACGATTCCCTATTTCGTCGGCCGAGGTATCTTCAGTCTTGCGTTGAGCGTAAAGCATATACAGCACGAGAGCCTCCTCCTCGCTGCCGTTCCCTTTGAGATACAGCGAATCCGCAAGTGTGATTATCCGGTCTGATTCCCAATCCGAACATTTCTGCAGCAGATCTTCATATTTGTTTTGCTCTCCGTGCATCGACAGACATGCCAACGCGAGTGTCAGTATCATGGTAATAAACTTATACATAGGTCTTCGTTTAATGAATCCTCGTTTAATGAATTAGGTGATAAAAACTTATTTCAAGTTTTTAAGTTAGTGGTTAAAAAGATTGAATGCAACGAGCCATCAGGATTTCTCGTGATATTTGGCTCCCACAGATCCCCTCACGGCGTTCTGAATGCTATCCCCAAGTCATCAGGCCCTTACCAAAGTCCATGAAAAAGTCTTTGCAAATCGTCAGCATGACTGGTGATTTGCAAAGATAAATCAATTCTTCGAATTTTCAAAATAAACGTGCCGTCCGGTCACGTCAGTCACACATCGGTTTTTTGATTTCGTGATGCCCGATATCCACTTGGCCATCATACTGTCTGCACGGCGAAGAGGCGGCTGCATGGGTCTTGATTATATCTTGCGGATTATTGCCGCATCTGCATCTTGTGTCTCCCGATTAAACATTAGCCGGAATCAGATGTTTCGTTATTATAAACATTGGATTTATGGATACAAAGCAGAGACTTTACATAGTGCGGTTCGGAAATTCAGCCGCATACCGTCTGGAATTTTCCGGAACGAAGGAGGCACTCGAGGCATCCCCTCGAATGAAGGAAGTCGAGGATACCCTTGCGGAATATCTCAAAAGCAAGATCCCGGTTTGCAACCACGTGAAGCGGCTGACAACCCCAGTCATACATGAGGTGGAATCTGAAGACGCACCCAAGTATGCAGGTTATCGTGAGCTGGATGCGGAAGCCATCGAAGCGCTGAAGCACGTCGTACTGACTGAGGCCCGCAATTATCAGGACCAGAAGGAGCTGGACCGGAACGCTCTGTTCGCCGACATCAGCTGACAGGCATAAAGGACTCGAGGAATTATCCCCGAGTCCTTATCTTTGAGTCTTAGTGCATGGATCTTATTGCGCCACCTCGCGACGGGCGGCGAGGATGCCTTTCCACGTGATGGCTGCAAGCAAAGCACCTGCGAGCGGGCCTACCACCATGATCCAGAAATCGGGCCATGCGGCCGGTGACCAGAGCGCCGGACCGAAACTGCGTGCCGGGTTGACTGAGCAGTTGTCGACCGGTATGCCGACGATGTTGACCAGTCCGAGAGCCAGACCGATTGCCAGTCCGGAGAACTTCCCGAATCCCAGCTTCTCATCGGTGGAGCCGAAAATGGTGAGTACGAAGAAGAAAGTGAAGAGGATTTCCATCAGAAGGGCCATTCCGGCCGAGGCCCCCGGTTGAAGGACGTTGGCAGCCAGCTGAGCCTCTCCCGTCACTCCTCCTAAGTCAAATCCGCTATCCATATTGACGAACCAATACAGGAATCCGGCACCGATGGCCGCTCCGACGAGCTGACTGATCACATAGCCGAAGAAATCCTTGGTGGAGAGTTTACCGGCAATCCACATACCGAACGAAACCGCGGGGTTTACGTGGCAACCGGAGATGTTGCCTATACAGTAACAGAGGCAAACGAGCACGAGACCGAAACAGAGACCGATGCCCAGAACGCCGATCTTAGGGCCCGCAAGGACAGCGCTGCCGCATGCCATCAGGACCAGAAACATTGTGCCGAAACCTTCGGCCAGATATTTTTTCATAATAGTACAAATTAAGATGTTGCGTTGGTGTTTTTGCGGGATGGAACCTTAATCCGCAAGCATTGAGGATAATGTCTCGTCGGCCTTCTGCCTGCCGAGCGTCGCGGATATGATGGCACCGGCAAATTTCAAAGTCGTTCCCGGACCCTCTGAAGTTATGATATTTCCATCAATTACCACCGGCTCTTTAATGTAAGTGCCTCTGCCGGCCTTTATCTTGTCGCCAAGTCCGGGATAGCATGTGGCTTCCTTGCCCTTCAGTATTCCCAGAGGAGCCAGCACTATGGCCGGTCCTGCGCAGATCGAAGCTATTCGTCCCCCCTTGGCGGAATGAGCCCGCAGCATATCGGACACCGCTTCGGATGCGTGGAGATTAGGTGCTCCGGGCACGCCGCCGGGAACTATAAGCCAATCGGCATCGCCGGCATCGATGTCCGACAGCAAAGAATCGGCCACAACGGTCTGCCCCGTGGCTCCCTTGATCAGAAGTGTGGTGTCGACGGCGACTGCCACTACCGGAATATCAGCCCTGCGCAATGCGTCGATCGTAGCCATTGCCTCTATCTCCTCGACTCCCGGAGCGAGGAAAATATAAGATTGTCTTGCTTTCATAGTCATAAATCCGATTAATAAAAGTGCCAGTACGGCAAATCTTTTCATATAGATCATAATTGGTGGGTTTCAATACATTGATACAATGCTTTGACTTACCCGAGGGTTTTCATCAGATTCGCTCCGGCCAGATGTGCAGGTATGCGGGAAAAGAAAAGATATCCACGATCTGATGGAGATCTTGCACTATAGTATGATGGTAACCGGGCGCGGCGAGTTTAAAAAAATATTTTCACATGGTGAAAATATGAGATTAATTCATTAAATTTGCATTGTCACTTTAGGTCTACAGCCTTGAGTAGACTTGCCTCATGCACATTCTGAGAAACAATAACCAAATAAATTTGAAGAAATAAGTATGACTCGCAAATTAGTTAATGCATATTTTTAGTGTATTTTCGAGGGAATTAAGGGAGTTGAGGAAGGAGCAATGCGGGCATTGTGACTGATGGAAATCACTTAAATCACCGGAAAGACGCAAAAAGATGCATTGGCTAATCAATACATTAAATAATTTCGATGTCATACTTAAAATACAATACTTCGGTTATTTTTTTAGCGGCTCCGAGGAGCCGAGTGTTTAATCCG
>CAJUBC010000056.1 GCA_910584545.1 uncultured Muribaculaceae bacterium
TATCTATGACATTGGCAAACAACCAGTTGAATATTTACTGAATATCCCTAAGTAAGAGTAAGATATGCAATCAAACGTAGGGCTCGGTCCATGACAGCAATCAGCGTCAGAGCGCGAGCATTGCGTTCTGGGCGGCAAGGTCCTCAAGATAACGGGCACGGTCTTCCTCAACCATCTTGTCGAACTGCGATGCGTATTCCGTAATCACGGATTTCGGTTTGCGCCATTTTTCATCGAAGCGTGTCGCTATCCATGCGCGCTCAAGGTTGCGGTAATGGTTGAACGCCTCGTCGAATATCCCTTCAATCTCATCTAAGCTTTCGGCCTCCTTGATTCTGTCCAGATAGTTGCGGGGAACCGGTAGCCCGGCGATATCCACCCAGTCAGCCGTGACATGTCCGGGTTCATGGACGGGGAAGCCGTCATCTGTGACGTGGAGGTCAAGGTACTTGTATATTCCCAATGCATAAAGGAATTTCGCTCTTTCCAAAGATGCCCTCGTGAACTTCATGCCCCGATAACGCACATAGCGGTCATCGTCGGCAGGTTTGTTGAGAAGGGTGTCGATCACGTCTGAGGCCGACAGCATCTTGTCGACGGTAAGTGGGTTGAGGACATCGAACACTATGCGGTCATGTAGCGGCAGACGGCGCTTCAGACGACGGTCACGCGCCGGCCATTTTTTCTCATCGCGCATCAGACCGCAACTGCGCAGCATCACGCCGGGCACCACGACCGTTGCGCCTTTCTCATCGCCGAAGAGATATGAGAAAGGAAACTGAGAGGAGTCCGGATGTGTCTTATGTTGCCCCATGAGCATGGAGAAGGCACCGATTTTAGCTCCGAGCATCAGGTAGGAGTCGGATGATGTCTTCACTCCTCGCTCGAGCACACCCCAATGGACCGGTCCGAGTTTGTACATGTGGTTGCTCTGGTTGGTGCCGCTTCCCGCATTCATGAATGAGGTCTGGCATCCGATCAGCAGCGAGGACTTATGCATGCTTACGGTATATGGCCCGGCGAACACGGCGCAGGCCTCACCGTTCTCAACCTGGGTGTTGGCGAAAAAAAGTGAATCATGGGCGGAGAACTGTTTCTCGACCGAAGCTCCCTGTCCGATATAGCAGTTGCGGACAACGGCTCCCGAATCAAGACGTCCATCCTCGACGATGAAGTTTTCGGCGTTAACTCCGGCACCGATGTATGCGAGAGGGCGGTTAGAGGAGGAGTTGTTGACGATCATGCCGTTGCGCAATGATTCCGCACCTTCTACCGTCACTCCGTGACCCACTGCCACGTTCATCAGCAGTCCGCATCGTTCCACACGGGCGTTGTCGCCGATATATGGAGCCACCGATGTTGTCTCGAAACAGTCAGACATGATGGGCCGCAGATGGTTCTCGCACCAGACCGGCTCGCGGGCCATCAGCAACGCTGCCTGGGCAGACATGCCGGGATAGATGAATACCGGCCTGGAGCCGCTTTCGTCAAGGACGGCGACTTCCGTGCCGAGTCCGCACAAGGCTTCCGGCTCGAACTCGATCAGCGACACATCGCGGATGGTTACGTTATCTCCGAGCACCACGTTTTTTAGCCGGCTACGCTCCAGCACGGAGCCATTGGCCCGGCTGAGTGCTCCGATAGAAACAGGCCCCGCGAAAATTACGTCACGGATGGCGTCGAGCGAGGTGGACTCACTGATTTCAACATCTTCCCAGCGTTCGGCGCGGCAGCCCTGTTTCTCCAGGATGTCGCGTTCGCTACGGTTGAGATGGCGGCGTGTGCCAAGGTTTGATATATCCGATGAATTGATGATGTTCTCCATAAGTTATAGCCCTTTTGGGTCTCTGTCTCCGATTCCCATTATTCAGCCGGTGTTCCGGCATCCGACTCTTCGGGTTCCGATACATCCTCGTATTTCTGATACAGCACATCGTTGTAGGGGAAGCGCTGCGTGTGGATTTCGAGAGCCTTGTCGTAAAGAAGTTTTTTGAGCTCGTCGATGTTTACCTTCTCCTTGGCGGAGATGAAGACGCAGTTGTCGCCCATCTTTCCCATCCATGTCCTCTTGAACTCATCGAGCGAGATATTCTCACGTGTTGCCGGCGTGAGGTCGTCGGGGTCCTTGGGTGTATAGGTGAAGGCATCGATCTTGTTGAAGACAAGGATCATCGGCTTGTCGGAGGCTCCGCATACGTCGGCGAGGGTCTTGTTGACCACCTCGATCTGTTCCTCAAAGTTGGGATGGCTCACGTCTACCACATGGACCAGGACATCGGCCTCGCGCACTTCGTCAAGTGTGGACTTGAATGAATCCACGAGATGGGAGGGAAGTTTTCGAATGAACCCGACGGTGTCGGTCAGCAGAAACGGAAGGTTCTCAATCACCACCTTGCGCACCGTGGTGTCGAGTGTGGCGAAGAGTTTGTTCTCGGCGAAGACTTCGCTTTTGCTCAGCAGGTTCATCAGCGTGGACTTACCGACATTGGTGTAACCCACGAGGGCCACGCGGGTAAGTTTCCCTCGGTTTTTGCGCTGTACTGTCTTCTGCTTGTCAATGTTGACAAGTTCCTCCTTGAGCCGCGCTATCTTGTCGAGGATGATGCGTCGGTCGGTCTCGATCTGAGTCTCGCCGGGGCCTCGCATACCGATACCTCCACGCTGGCGTTCGAGGTGTGTCCACATTCGGGTGAGTCGGGGAAGAAGGTACTGGTACTGGGCGAGCTCCACCTGGGTGCGGGCCGTGGCGGTCTGGGCTCGCTTGGCGAAGATGTCGAGGATCAGGCTTGTGCGGTCCAGGATCTTTACCTTCAGCTCCTTCTCGATGTTGGCTACCTGTTTCGAAGACAGTTCGTCATCGAATATCACCAGTCCTATCTCGTTGTCCTCCACATATTGCCTGATTTCATCGAGTTTACCGGTTCCTACGTATGTGCGGGGGTTGGGGTAGTCGAGTTTCTGTACGAAGCGCTCCACGGTCTGTGCCCCTGCCGTGTCGGCAAGGAATGCGAGTTCATCGAGATATTCCTCGGTTTTCGCCTCGTTCTGGTTTCTTGTGGCGAGACCTACAAGCACTGTGCGCTCGTTGGCTTCTTTGTTGATTATATTGTCTTCGATCATTTCGTTCAGGTCTGGTCGCCGGCGCAGGATGCCGGCGAATGTGGAAAGGATGATACAAAGAATGGGAACGAATGCGCTCCCGTTCCTGTGTTGTTACGCCTGAGGCGCGGTTGCTGAAATTATAACGCCGGAGACGGGTATTGGTTTGTTTTCCGACAGGGCTATGTTATTTCTTAACCTTGTTGTAGCGGGCGTTCAGGCCTTCGACCACCTCGTTGGTGATGTCGAGGGCGGGATTGATGTAGAGAGTCGCTGCTTTGAACAGAATTGCGTCGTATCCGCGCGTCTTGTTGTACTCCTTGATGAAAGCCTCTATGGAGTCGTTCACTGTCTTCTGGGCCTGGAGACCGGCCTGCTCGAGGTTGCTCTGGAGGGCTGCCATGTTTTTCTGTGCCTCGTTCTGCATGTTGGCCATTGTCTGCTCGTCTTGTTTGTAGGAAGCCTCGGAGAGATAGCCGTTGTTCTGCATCTTGTTCTGGACAGTGTTGGCGAAACTCTGGAGCTTGTTCTGGTGGCGTTTGTAGGCGCTTTCCATGTTGGTCTGCATCCGGAGCATCTCCTCGTTATAATCTTTCGCGAGATTGTATTTGCTCAGGATTGTGTCGAGGTCAACGTAGCGGTAATTGGGAAGGCCGGCGGCCTTGTTCTCAGTCTTGGTCTTTTCTACTGCGGCGGTATTCGCGGAATCCCCGTTGCCGCATGAGGATACTCCGACAAGCATGAGGGCGGCGAGAGCCGACGAAACCATGCCCAAGTGATTTTTTTTCATATAGTAGTATTATAATTTTTTCTTTTTTCTGGCAGGCTTGTGATGGTGCATGCTCTGTCGGTCTTTGCCTCCGAATCGCACGGAGAGCAACAATACCGATATCGCGAGTAATGCTATGACTAACAGAGTTGATTTCACCTTGCTACAGTTGTTTTTGGTTGTTGCCGGACACATCTGCGGCTGTCAGTTGTGCCGCCCACGGTCCAATTCGGACGCAAATTTAGTGAAAAATTTGAAAAAATCAGCTTAATATGAGAATATTTTGCTAACTTTGGGGAGCGGAATCGCTTCGCTGCATTCCGCAGAATGAGAAAATTGACCTATAAACTATAAAAAAGAATGGAAGTTAAAGACCTTAAGCCGGAATTGATCTGGAAATGTTTCGATGAGATCACCAAGGTTCCGCGCCCCTCATGCCATGAAGAGCAGATCAGAGATTTTCTGCTGAAATTCGCCAAAGAGAACAACATACCTGTAAAGACAGACAAAGTCGGCAATGTGGTTATGTCCAAGGCCGCAACGCCGGGACATGAGAATGCTCCGACAGTTATTCTTCAGGCCCACATGGACATGGTGGCGGAGAAGAACGGAGATGTAGCCCATGATTTCTTGAAGGACCCGATCGAGACATACGTCGACGGAGACTGGGTTAAGGCCCGCGGCACGACGCTCGGTGCCGACAACGGTATCGGCATGGCGGCAGCCATGGCTGTGATGCTCGACAAGAACCTTGTTCACGGACCGGTGGAGGCTCTCTTCACAATCAATGAGGAGATTGGTCTCGAAGGAGCCCAGAACCTCGGCAAGGACATGATTACTGGCAAGATGCTCATCAACCTCGATTCCGAGGATGACGGCGAGATCTTCGTAGGCTGTGCCGGCGGTATCGACACGACAGCGGATTTCACCTATAAAAGAAGCTATTCGCCCGAGAACTTCAAATACTTCCGCATCTCCTGCACAGGTCTCCTCGGCGGACACAGCGGCGGCGACATCCACCTTGGCCGGGCCAATGCCAACAAGATCATAGCCCGCGTGATCTGGGAATGCTCCCAGAAGTGGGACATCACCGTATGCTCCATCGAGGGAGGAAACCTGCGCAACGCTATCCCACGCGAGGCCAACGCCATCTTCGGCATCCATGCCGACCATGAGCAGGAACTCGCCCGCCACATCAAGAAATATCATCAGGAGGTACTCAACGAGTACGAGGGCGTGGAGCCGCAGCTCGAACTCGCCATAGAGGAGTGCGAGCGTCCGGAGTTCTGCATGGATTCCGAATCATCGATCACTCTCGTTCGCGCCATCTATTCCGCGCCTCACGGAGTCTATTCCATGAGCCGCGACATCGAGGGTCTTGTGGAGACTTCGACCAACCTCGCGTCGGTTAAGATGGTCGACGACCAGACCATCCGCGTCACCACCTCGCAGCGCTCTTCAGTAGAGAGCCGCAAGTATGACATGGCCGGACAGGTGGAGGCTCATTTCCAGCTTGCCGGTGCCAAGGTTTATCACTCTGACGGTTATCCCGGCTGGGCCCCCAACATGAAGTCTCCCATCATGAAGATGTCGGCGGAAGCCTACGAGGAGCTGTTCGGCGTGCGCCCCGCCATCAAGGCTATCCATGCCGGCCTCGAGTGCGGTCTGTTCCTCGCCAAGTATCCCCACCTCGACATGGTAAGCTTCGGCCCGACCATGACCGGAGTGCATTCTCCCGACGAGAAACTGCTTATCCCCACTGTAGATAAATTCTGGAAACATCTCTGCAGGGTACTTGAAAAAGTGGCCATGTCATGAAGCCCCGGGGACTCATTGCCATCACGGCCATCCTGACTCTCTGCTCAGCTTGCGGAGATTCACTCACACCGTCGGCGTCCGCTAAGGACGCCGACTCAATCCGTGTCAGGGAACGGCCAGTCAGGATCGATTCTGTGCCGGAAGCCGACAGAGCCTCCCGCTATGAGAAGCTTACCGACACCGACTTCCGGATGGTGGCGGCGGAGCTTGGTGTGGAGGTGGCTGCCATCAAGGCCGTGGTTTCCATCGAGGCAGGTTCGGCGATGAAGGGTTTCTGGGCACCCGGTGTGCCGGTGATTAATTTCGACCGTGCCATGTACAACAGGTTCCGGGCGAAAGCCACCGACAAGAGGGGAGCTAAAGGAGAGAAAGTGCCGCCGGGCCTTACCGGTTATGCCCTGAGCGAGTGGACTCAGCTCATCAATGCCAGGAAAATCAACGCGCAGGGGGCGAACATGGGCACGTTCTGGGGAATGTTCCAGATCGGAGGGTTCAACTACAAGCTCTGCGGCTGCAAGAGCGTGGATGAGATGGCCCGCCTCATGGCGCATTCCGAACTGGAGCAGCTCGAGCTCTTCGCGGCGTTCATCACCAACGCAGGGATGCTTCCTGATCTGAAGGCCAAGAACTGGGCGGGCTTTGCCCGGAAGTACAACGGTGCAAGCTATGCCCGTCGAGGTTACCACACCAAGATGGCGGCAGCCTACCGGAAGTACAAGGCGCAGGAAAAGTGAACCGGCCCATGAAAAGGCAATGATATCCGTCATGACATAAAAAGAACATTACGAAATTGAAACTGTAATTTTAAATAAACATGAAAATCACTGATCTCCAGCCCAAACTGGTCTGGGAAATATTCGACGAAATCACAAAAGTGCCCCGTCCCACGCATCATCTCGACAAGATGAAGGCGTTTCTCGTGGACTGGGCGAAACGTCACGACATAGAGTGCCACACCGATGAAGTCGGCAACGTGATGATGCGCGTACCGGCAACTCCCGGCCTCGAGAACGCACCCGTTGTCATCCTTCAGGGACATCAGGACATGGTGGCCGAGAAATCGGGCGACAAGGAGCATGACTTCTTCAATGACCCCATCATCACCGTGGTTGACGGTGAATGGGTCCGCGCCGACGGCACCACTCTCGGAGCCGACAACGGCATGGGCTGCGCCACCGCGATGGCCTGTCTCGTCGATCCCGAACTCAAGCATGGTCCCCTCGAGGCACTGTTTACGGTCGACGAGGAGCAGGGCCTGATCGGCGCCAACGGTCTGCAGAAGGGATTCGTCACCGGCGATATCCTTCTCAATCTCGATTCCGAGGAAATGGGTCAGCTCGTGGTGGGTTGCGCCGGCGGAAAGGTTACGATCTGCCGTCTTCCCTATACGAAGGAACCGGTACCAGCCTCCGCAGAATTCTTCAAGGTGAGTATAGCGAACCTCAAGGGCGGTCACTCCGGTATGGAAATCGGTCTCGGCCGTGCCAACGCCAATCAGCAGCTCGCACGCTTCCTCTGGGAAGCCAACCGTGTGGCACCTCTCGAGCTCGGTGAGATAGACGGTGGCGGACTCGCCAACGCGATACCGCGTGACGCAATGGCGGTAGTTGCTGTCGCCCGTGAGGACGTGGCAGCGTTCAAGGAGTATGCCGCTGAATTCAACGCAATGGTGCATAAGGAGTTCGAGGCTGCGGAGAACAAGGACTTCATCTTCGAGGTTACCGAAGTGAAGCCTCTGCAGGAAGTTATCGCCCACGACACAGCGCATAGGCTTATCGCAGCCCTGTTCGTATGCCCCAACGGCGTACAGGGTATGTCGGCGGCTATCGAGGGTCTTATCGAGACTTCCGACAATCTCGCTTCGGTCAAGATGATTGCCGACGGCACAATCGAGATCACAGTGCATCAGCGCAGCTCTGTCGATTCTCGCCGTGACGAGATCGCCGACAGGGTAAGCGCCCTGTTCGGTATGATCGGCGCTGAGGTGACATTCGACGACGCATACGTGGGATGGGCTCCCAATCCTTCGAGCAAGGTGCTCAAGGTGGCTGAGGAGAGCTACCGCGACATTTTCAAGAAAGAAGCCAAGGTGGAGGCTCTCCACGCCGGACTCGAGTGCGGACTCTTCCTCGAGAAGATGCCCAATCTCGACATGGTAAGCTTCGGACCGACATTGAAGGATATCCACTCTCCCGGTGAGAAGGCTAATATCCAGAGCGTTCAGGATTTTTATACCCTGCTCAAAGAAATCATAACGCGCCTCGCCAAATAAGTCAGGCAACATCAAATGGATCATGGTCCCCGGAAATTTTTCCGGGGATTTTTTGTATTGCGGAAAAAATTCACTAATTTTGCCGCCGAATAGGAATGCCGCCGCCGGAAGAGTCCGGAGTACGGTGGCAGTCTGTGGAAATGATTTCCTGAATTTCCATGGATAGGGAACCCGGTGAGATTCCGGGACAGTACCCGCTGCTGTAATTCCCGATAGGACCGGTTGCCGCAAGGAAGCCGATTCTTCAAACCCCGCCGCAAATGTCACTGGCTGTATCAGGCCGGGAAGGCGCGGACCGGGTGGGATAAGTCAGAAGACCTGCCATTCACCCACATTGGATCGCCTGCGGGACTATGGGCATCGGTCTTCATTCCCTTTCTATTGTATCGAAAGGTCATTACCTGACTTGCAATATACAAATCTCCCGTTTGCGCTCCACATTGTGCAAACGGGAGATTTTGTTACAATAACTGACCTTTCATTATCTGAATGCGGACACGTTCGCTTTTAATATTCACTATTCTATTTCTCTCGACACAAGGAGTGTTCTCGAGAGTGAAAACCGATACAGTACGTACGCTCGAGGAACTGACCGTCACTGCTGGGCGTCCTGTTGAAGTGATACCGGCGCAGACTCTAAGCGGGGATGAACTCAACCGTCTCAACTCGCAGAGCGTGGCCGACGCGTTGCGGTACTTCTCCGGCGTACAGATCAAAGACTATGGCGGTGTGGGAGGAATCAAGACCGTCAATATCCGGTCGATGGGAACGAACCATACCGGAGTGGTCTATGACGGAGTGGAGCTCGGCAACGCCCAGAACGGACAGATTGACCTCGGCCAGTTCTCGCTCGACAATATCGAGGCGATATCCCTTTACAACGGACAGAAATCGGAGATACTCCAGCCGGCGAAGGACTTCGGCTCGGCCGGTTCGATCTATATGCGGACCCGTGCTCCGAGGTTCGAGGAGGGTGAGTCATATCACGCACGCGCCGCCCTCCGTTTCGGCTCGTTTGACCTGCTCAATCCCTCCGCTCTCATCGAGCTGCGCCTGTCGCGGAGGGTAAGCGCACAGCTCTCTGCTGAATGGATCAATTCGAGCGGTAAATATAGATTCCGTTACCGTCGCGTCAACCCCGCCGGTGAGGTCGCATACGACACCACAGCAGTCCGTGAGAACGGAGACATCAACGCTACCCGAATCGAATGCAACCTCAATGGTGAACTCAACAGCGGCTCGTGGCGGGTGAAATTCTACAACTATAATTCAGAGAGGGGAGTACCCGGCGCAATCGTCAACAATGTATGGCGGCGTGGCGAGCGGATATGGGATACCAACTCGTTCGCTCAGGGCACCTTTACATACAATGTGGGTAGATTCACCACTCTCAATAACATCAAATATGCATTTTATCGCACCCATTATGTCAATAACGATGATAAGCAGATAAAGATAGACAACCTTTACCGGCAGAAGGAGATATATTTCTCCACGGCAAACGAGTATGCACCTTTTGATATCTGGAGGATATCGTTGAGTTACGATTTCATTTGGAACGCGCTCAATGCCGATGTCTATGGGTTCGCCCGTCCCGACCGCTTCTCGAATCTGCTCTCTCTTGCCACCGCCCTCAGTCTCGGCAAGGTGAGGATCCAGGCCAGCGCGCTCGCCACATTTATCCACGACATACTTCGCGGTCAGGAGGCTCCGGCCGACAAACATGTGGTGACTCCCGCCTGTTTCATCTCTTACGCGCCCTTCCGCCGTCCTGATTTCTCGATACGCGCATTTGTGAAGCAGTCCTTCAGGATGCCGACGTTCAACGACCTCTATTATGCCGACATGGGCAACTCGAAGCTGGAACCGGAAAAGGTAACGCAGTATAATGCCGGCCTTCTTTACGAGCGTAACAGGAGAGGCTTCTGGTCGTCTATGCGTTTTTCGGCGGACGTATATTACAATTACGTGACCAATAAGATCGTGGCTTATCCCAAAGGCCAGCAGTTCCGTTGGACCATGCTGAATCTCGGTAAGGTCAGCATAAAGGGTGTGGATGTCTCGGCTCTTGTCACAGTCAATCCCGTGGATCAGCTTTTCCTGACCCTGAGGGCGCAGTACACTTTCCAGCAGGCCATCGATATCACCTCGCCGTCCGACAACTATTACCGACATCAGATTCCTTACATTCCAAGGAATTCCGGCTCGGCAGTGGTCAATGCCTCATGGCGCGGAATCAACCTGAACTACAGCTTCATATACGTGGGCGAACGCTATAACCAGCAGGAGAACATCCGCTACAACTATACCCAGCCCTGGTACACGAGCGACATCTCGCTCGGTTACGATTTCCATATACGGAAGGTGAAGTGCAGAGCGCTTGCGGAGGTCAATAATCTTCTCAGTCAGGATTATGACGTGATACTCAACTATCCCATGCCGAAGCGCAACTATCGGTTCACGCTGACAGTGGAGATTTAGACTTAATATCATGATGAAACAAATTGCACGAATGATTATCACATTCGATTGACATGGACAAAAAGATATCAATTTTTCTATATTTTCTGTTGCTCCTTATCGGTGCCACGGGTTGTCGTGAAGACGAACTCGTGGTGCCTACGGAGTATGACATCATCGGCGACGAGGACTTGACAGGCTCCGTCCGAGGCTTCTATCTTGTCAATGAAGGGAACATGGGGTCTAACAAATGCACACTCGATTTCTATGACTATCACACCGGACTCTACGCGCGTAATTTCTATGCCGAGAAGAATCCCAACGTGATTAAGGAGCTCGGAGATGTGGGGAACGATATCGGCATCTACGGAAGCAAGCTCTATGTGGTGGTGAACTGCTCCCATAAAGTCGAGGTCCTTGACGCGCATACCGGAATCCGCCTCGGACAGATCGACATCCCGAACTGTCGTTATGTCCGTTTCCATCGCGGCAACGCATACGTCAGCTCCTACGTAGGTCCGGTCCTGATTGATCCGGATGCCCCCAAGGGTGCCGTTTTCGAAATCGACACAACGGCTCTCAGGGTTACGCGGAAGGTTTCTGTCGGATATCAGCCCGAGGAGATGGAGATTGTCGACGATTATATGTACGTAGCTAATTCCGGAGGTTATCGCGCTCCCAACTACGATAATACAGTCTCTGTAATCCAGATGGTGGACTTCAAGCAGGTGCAGCAGATTCCGGTAGGGATAAACCTGCACCGGCTGAAAAAGGATAAATACGATAAGCTATGGGTGACATCGCGAGGCGACTATCAGACACGCCCCTCCAGACTCTTTGTGATGGAAAAGAAATCGGGTTACAACCAGATGGTAGTGACCGACACCATACCAGTGGCTTGTTCCAATATGGCATTCTTCGGCGACCGAATGTACTATTACGCTACGGAATGGAACAACTTCACAGCGTCCAATACAATTACATACGGTGTGATCGACGTGCGCACCAAGGAGATTGTCTCCGATAACTTCATCACTGACGGCACTGAGAAGGAAATCACGATTCCATACGGCATCGCCATCCATCCGGAAACCGGCGACATATTCGTGACCGACGCGAAGAATTATGTTTCATCAGGCACTCTCTATTGCTTCTCCCCCGACGGGAAAAAGAAATGGAGCGTGCGTACCGGAGATATACCGGCCCATATCACATTCTTGAAGAAATGAAAAAATATCCCTTAGCTATATTGTCAGCATCGATGCTTTGCGGATGTACCGATGAGATTCCGATGGTGAACCTCGGTATAGATGATGTGTACTATATTGCACGAATGCAAAAGCTCGCTTTGAATCCGGCATTGACGGGAGAGAGCTACGAGTGGTATGTCGATGGTGAGCTGGTAAGCCGCCGGAAGGATTATATTTTCCTCGCATCAGAAGAGGGAGATTACAGATTGGAATTGAAAATAATCGATCCGGAGACACCTTACGATTTCGCTTTTGACATCCATGTGCTCCATGAAGAGATAGAGTACAGTCCCTATATAACCAAAGTTTATGAATATCGTCCTGCGCCGGGACAGTTCGTCAATGAGATGCCTCGCTTTGAGGAGGGGGACACATACGAGTCTATTCTTCAGAAAGTGGAGGAGTCGATATCAGGAACCAATGATATAATGATCACTCTCGGCGGATATGGAGGCTACGTTACCTTCGGCTTCGACCACACAGTTATAAACGTGCCGGGTGAGAAGGACTTCAGGATATGGGGTAACTGTTTCTACGAACTGTTACAGCCTGAGAAGAAAGGTGGCTCGTCTGAACCGGGTATAGTTATGGTGAGCTACGACACCAACTGCAACGGACTGCCCGATGACGAATGGTACGAGCTTGCCGGAAGTGAATATAATAAGCCGGAGACCCGCCACAGCTACACCATTACCTACAGCCGTCCCGACCCCGACAGGGAAATCGTAGCTGACGAGGACAACAGCCTCGAGGACATCCATTATATCGTATGGATAGACAATACGGGTCGAAAAGGCTATATGCCTAAGAATATTTTCCACAGCCAGGATTACTATCCGAAATGGATCAAGGAAGATGAACTCAGTTTCTCGGGTACTTTACTTGCGGACAATGCGGAGGATATCAGCGGAAACGGCAGCTACTTTGTCTTATACAGTTATCCCTGGGGCTATGTAGACAACCATCCCAATGAATTTGCCGACCTCAACTCGTTCGACATTGGTTGGGCGGTCGACTCCGACGGCAAACCGGTGGATCTGCCGGGCATCGATTTCGTGCGCGTCTACACCGGCCTGAACCAATACTGCGGCTGGATAGGGGAGACCTCTACGGAACTGAGCCGTGCCCAGGACCTGCACATCGCTCTGCCGACTCTCCCGAATCCGTGACGACAGTAACTAATAATCTCAATATCAAGAACAATAAAACAGAATGCTTATGAAGAAATCATTATTTCTTATTTCAGCGGCATTGTTGTCTCAGGTGATCACGGCAAAGGTCCCTGTGGACTTTGCCAAGATCGAGCACTGGACGGGTCACGGTCCCAACCAGGCTGCTCTTGTCATCACCAACGATGCCGGAGCTTCCGATCCCAAGGCGTATGTCTGGGGCTATCGCTGGGAGGACGGTGAGGAACCCACGGGCGAGTCCATGTTCCGTGCGATCTGTGCCAACTCCAAGGAACTTGTACTGCTCACGCAGCAGACCGGTTCATACGGTTCTACGGTGTGCGGCATAGGATTCGGAGATGCCGACAAGATTCTCGATAACCTCTACTTCGACTTCGAGATGGCCAAGGACTATGAGTACATCAACTTCGATTACTACCATGTCAACTCATTTATGGGCCAGACCGAGGCTCCCGGTGACAATTCTCCGGCTATTGCCGCGGCGGCTATAGAGAAGGCACAGACAAGCAGATCGCATGTGGTGGACCATCCCTTCAACCATGCGAAATACGGCTATCCTGCCTATGACTACGACTGCTGGTTCATGCATGGCGGAGGTTATGAGACAAGCTGGTGGAATTCGGCCTGGTACACCGGTTACTGGAGTTATTGGACGGCAGTCCTCGATGGCGACGACTGGATGTACAGCGGCACCGGATTCTCCGGCCGCAAGCTCAGCAACAACAGCATCGACGCCTGGAGCTTCACGCAGTTCGAGACCCCGGGTGTGGGTGGTTTCGGCGAAGGCACACCTCCTGCCGCCAATGAAGAGCTTTACAGCTATCGCCCGGCCTCCTCTATCTCGACATCTATAAATGATATGGACGCACTGGGACCGGATGCTCCGGCTCGATGGTTCGATATGTCGGGTCGGAGAGTATCTCCTGAAAATATGACTTCCGGACTCTATATCAGACGGCAGGGGAATATCTCAGAAAAAATATTCATAAAGTAGTAATATAATGTTTAATCTATAAAATCCTTGAATCTGGCGTAATATCAAGGCCGGCGGCTTCGACAA
>CAJUBC010000057.1 GCA_910584545.1 uncultured Muribaculaceae bacterium
CGTTTTCGTTGTCGGATTTTTTTGCTGTCGGCGGCAATCCGTCACAGACTGTTTACTGCCATGCGCAGGGCGGTGAGTTGCTCGAGAAGTTTGCCGGCATCCCTGAGCGGAAGCATGTTGGCGCCGTCGCTCTTGGCTTCAGCAGGATTGCGGTGTGTCTCCATGAATATGCCGTCGGCTCCGGCTGCTATGGCCGAGCGTGCGATGGTGGAGATCAGCTCGGGGCGACCCCCTGTGACTCCGCTCGAGCTGTTGGGCTGCTGAAGCGAGTGGGTGATATCCATTATCACCGGGCATTCGCACATCGACCTCATCACCGGAATACCACGCATGTCCACCACCAGGTCCCCGTATCCGAAGAATGTGCCGCGTTCGGTCACGGCATATTCGCTGTTGCCGGAACCGAGGACCTTGGCGCATGCGAATGCCATGGATTCGGGCGAGAGGAACTGACCCTTCTTGATATTGACGAACTTTCCGGTCTCCGCTGCAGCCACAAGCAGGTCTGTCTGCCGGCACAGAAATGCAGGAATCTGCAGTACGTCTACGTATTCGGCTGCGATTGCCGCTTCCTCCGGAGTATGGATGTCGGTTACTACCGGTATGTGGAATGTTTCTCTTACCTTGCGCAGGATTTTAAGGGCCTTTTCATCGCCGATTCCGGTGAATGAGTCCAGCCTGCTCCGGTTGGCTTTTCTGTAACTACCCTTGAAGATATAGGGAATATCGAGACGGCTTGTCTCCTTGACAAGCGTCTCGGCTATGTCAAGCGCCATCTCTTCCCCCTCTATCACGCAGGGACCGGCCAATAGGAAGATGTTGCCCGAGGCACTTGAGTTGATATATTCTGATATTTTTGTCATAACATTTTTTTTACAACCTGTTGATTGCTGAATGTGTCGCGCATAGCGCGTATAGAGCGGCCGTTTCGGTACGCAGTCTCGTGTTGCCGAACGTAGCCGGTATGAAACCAGCTTCCACGGCGAGGGCCACTTCCGCCGGAGAGAAGTCACCCTCCGGCCCTATGAGAAGTTCCACGTCCGACACTCCGTCATACTCCTTGTCAAACTCTCTGAGGGGGAAAACCCTGTCGCAGTAACCCATGAACCGCATGCCGCCTCCCGGCTCTTTTACGAAATCAGGGAAGGGAATCATCTCTGTCAGCTCCGGTATCCGCGATTTCAGACTCTGCTTCATGGCTGAGACCATGATGCGCTCGATTCGTTCGGGTTTCACCACGCGGCGTTCGCTGTGCTCGCAGTCAAGAAACACAATCCGGTCCACGCCGATTTCCACCGCTTTCTCCACGAGCCATTCCATGCGGTCCATATTCTTTGTGGGAGCAAGGGCGAGGGTGATGCGGGGACTCCAGTGGCGCTGCTCGGCAACGCTTTCGATTATCTCTACACCCGTTCGCTTAGGATGGGCGTCGATGATGCGGCAGCGATGGAGCGTACCCTTTCCGTCGACAACTTCCACTTCGTCTCCCTCGCGCAGACGGAGTACACGGCAGCAATGGACCGATTCTCCCTCCGGAAGGATATGGGTCAATTCGATGTCGGGAGCGTAAAACCTTGTCATTGCGGCCGCTTATTTTACGTCAGTGTGACCTCCGGCTTCAGTGACTTCAGCGACACGCGCTTCCTCTCTCATGATATTACCTTCGCGGTCCTTCTTGCTCTCCTTGAATATGAAGGCGAAGAGCACTGCCACTATCAAGGCGTATGCCGCGAAGATAAACCAGGATTCGCGCCAGCCTGCAAGCTGCTGGGTGGCGTCAAGACCTGGAGCATAGACGAGTTTGTTGACCACGCATGTACCGGCGAGGAAAGTACCGATCGAAGCTCCGATACCGTTGGTCATCAGCATGAAGAGACCCTGGGCCGAACTGCGCTGCGCGGGATCGGTGCGGGAATCTACGTAAAGACCACCTGATACATTGAAGAAATCAAAGGCCACGCCGTAGACAATGCAGGAGAGGATCAGGAATGTGATGCCGTCGGCGTTGGTGTTGCCGAAACCGAAAAATCCGAAACGTAAAACCCATGCGAACATGGCTGTGAGCATTACGCCCTTGATACCGAATTTCTTAAGACAGAAAGGTATGGCGAGGATACAGAGGGCCTCGGCGCATTGCGATATGGAGATGAGGAATGTCGGGTTCTCGGCCCACCAGCCGCCGGCGTAACCCGGTACGGTAGCGAAATGATTTATGAATGAAGAACCGTAGCTGTTGGTGATCTGAAGCGATACGCCGAGAAGCATACTGAATATGAAGAATATGGCCATGTCCTTATGCTTGAACAGTGCGAATGCCTTAAGACCGAGGGCATCCGCCAGACTCTTGCTTGCTCCCTTGTTGACCGGACATTTCGGCAATGTCAGGGCGTAGATGGCGAGTGCGAGGCTGAGGATACCGGAAGAGTAGAACTGGGTATAGCTGTATTGTATGGTTTCTCCTCCGATCGCTACAAAGTTGACGAAAAGTTCGGCGCATATAAAGCCGACAGTGCCGCATGTACGGATGGGAGGAAAGTCGTCGATTGTGCTCAATCCATTCTTCTCAAGGCCGTTGAACGCCACTGAATTACTCAATCCGATGGTAGGCATGAAGAATGCCACGGAAATGGTGTAGAGGGTGAATATCGGCCCGAACTCCAGCGGTCCTCCGGCCGCGAGCTGAGTGCTTGCGGTATAACCTGTGGCAATCATGAAGGCTCCGGCTATCAGGTGGCAGAGACTAAGGGTGACCTGTGCCGGTATCCAGCGGTCCGCCACAATGCCGACGAGGGCCGGCATGAAGATGGAGACGAGCCCTTGTACGGTGTAGAACCAGAATACATACTCTCCGAGGCCATGATTGCCGAGGAACATTCCCATTGAAATGAGATATGTGCCCCATACGGCGAATTCCATGAAGTTCATTCCGGCAAGACGGAATTTAATACTTGCTTTTGATTTCATTATCTAAATCTTTTTAGTTTTTCATGTATCGGACTTGTTTTACAAGTATCAGACTTCAAAGATAACAAATTTTTCTACGGGAAACTCAAATATCCCGTGAAAAAATTCATTGGGCATGATTATTTGTGAGATTCTTTTTGAGATTAGCCGGGTATATTCTTTTCAGCGAAGCGTTCGGCGATATCCATGGGGGTACATTTCACGAGCCACTTTCCGGGAGTTAACGCTTCAATAAGTTCCATGGAGATAAGCTCGGATTTTTCCTTTTCTCTCTTTCCCCTATCCTCGCATAACAGAATGTCAATATCCGTGTTGTCCGACTCGAGGTACACGTTGCTTTTGCCGGAAGTCCCGATTGTGGCCAAAAGGCTCTGGAGATTTCCTGCCACTCCGGACGCAGACTTTACCTTCCATGCTTCTAAGGGGCGCTGCGCCGCAGCCGAAAGATAGTTCAGCATATTGATGAGGCAAATCTCATTGTTGGCAAGCAGCGATACCAATTGCATTTTAGAGAACTCCATCACGCTGCATTCCGTCGAAGCAACATAGTTAGAGCGGTATGTGGTGTCAAGTCCGAAGAGATTCTCAAGACCGATTATCGCCGGCGCGGTCATTTCTTCTCGCACTGTAAGTTTGCCGTCCATGCACAAGGTTATTTTCTCAAAGCTACCTGAGAGCACACATCTCACCGTGTTGCACGGAATGCCGGCCTCAGTGATCAGAGCCTCCGCTTTCACGGTCTTGAAGTCAAGATGCGTCTTTTCGATAAGGGTCGACAGGCGATCGCGGCCTATTCCTTTGAGAATCGGCAAATCGAGCAATATGTCATAAACGGAAGCCATAATTCAGATTTATTTTGGAAAACAATTCTGTAATCAGAGTACAAATGTAGTACATAGAGAAGAAATCATCAGACAATTGATGAGATAAATGACTGATATGCAAAAAATAAAGGACTATCTTACGATAGTCCTTCGGTAGTCGATCCGGGACTCGAACCCGAGTCTCCACCGTGAGAGGGTGGCGTGCTAACCGCTACACTAATCGACCGGTTTGCCTGCGGGATTCAGCCTGATTCAGAGTTTTTGCATCTCTGCTTTTCTCTATATCGGGGGTCTCTGTTTCCCTTTTGCGATGCAAAGTTACAACTTTTTCCCGGACTGTGCAAACTTTTTTGCCACTTTTTCTGAAATTTTTCTTGTATATTTTTGTAATCAGTTGATTTTAAACGATAACCCATCGTATGCCGCAAACACATTTTTCGGAAGACGGTGCTCCAGATCATGGTGCCTTCCGGCCTCATGGCTGAAGTGGGTGAGATACGCGCATTTTGGTTTTACCTCCTTTATCAGCTCCAGAGCCTCATCGATGGTGAAATGGGCGAAGTGTTCTGTATCGCGTAGGGCGTTTATCACGAGCACATCGAGGTTTTCGAGTTTTTCTTTTTCGACATCGGAGATGGTTTTCGCGTCGGTCACGTATGCGAAACTTCCGATGCGGTAACCGAAAATGGGAAGTTTGCCATGAAGTACCTCTATCGGTACGATTTTCAGTCCGTCGATATAGAAAGGATTGTTGCCGATAATCTTCATGTCGAAGTGAGGCACGCCGGGATAAGGTTTGTCGCGGAAGCAGTAATCGAGTCTTTTCCGCAGGTGGCTGTCCACATCCGGACGTACATAGAGGGGCATCGGGCGCATGGCGCAGAAGGGACGGAGGTCGTCAATTCCTCCCACATGGTCGAAATGCTCATGGGTGATGAGTACAGCGTCGATGTCCTCAATCTCATGTTTGAGGGCCTGTTCCCTGAAGTCGGGTGAAACATCGATCATTATATTGAGTCCATGAGTGCGGACCATCACCGAGGCGCGGAGTCGCTTGTCCTTTTCGAAGGGGGAGGTGCATACGCTGCAATGGCATCCTACTTCAGGCACACCTTTGGATGTGCCTGAGCCGAGCACAGTTACTGTAATAGTAGTGTCGATATAATTTACTTCCGGCTGAAGACTGACGAGGAATTTGTCGCGCACTGCCTTGCGGACAGTATCGGCGAGACGCACCACATCGTCTGCGGTAGCGTTGCCGTTATTGGCTATCACGAGAGGTTGCTTCTCATAAACTACGGCACCCCCTTCGCGATGTCCTTTCATTCCGGCATGGTCTATCAGCCATGCGGCGGAAAGCTTCACATTGTTGTCGCCTACATTATGGCAGGGCACCGTTTCTCCCGACATACGTTCTATCTCACGGTGAAGACCCGAGGAGATCACCGGATTCTTGAAGAAACTGCCGGCACTTCCTATATTTTCCGGATCCGGGAGTTTGGAGTTGCGGATCCGGACCACTTCTTCAGCAAGTTCCGAAGTAGAGGGCGCATGTCCGAGTCTGTCAGCCAGGTCGCGCAGCGGCCCGTACTCGAGATGGCGTGCTGTAGTGCCCGGCTTAAGCCTGTAGGAGACACGCAATACAATGAACCTTCCTTTCAGCTCATGCTTGAAGATGCTGTCGCGGTATCCGAAACGGCAGTCTGCGTTGGTGAAGCGACGAGTAGTACGGTTCACGGTGTCGAAACATTCCACCGCATGAATCAGGTCGGCGGCTTCGACTCCGTAAGCACCTACGTTCTGAATGGCCGACGCTCCCACTTCTCCGGGAATTCCGGCGAGGTTCTCGACTCCTTCGAGTCCGTTGCGCAGACACCATGCCACGAAATCTGTCCATTTCTCACCTGCTCCGGCTATGGCAAACACCGTGTCGCTGTCCTTGTCATAGCGGGTTATGCCCTTTATCTTGGAGTGCAAGACAAGACCGTTGAAATCCTCGCAGAACAGCAGATTGCTTCCGCCGCCGATATGGAGTATCTCGTTGTCGATAAACTCATCGGTGCGCGAAAGTTTCAGCAATTCCTTCTCCGATGAATACTCTGCGAAATATCTTGCCTTCACCGGTATTCCGAAAGTGGTGAACCCGGTGATGTCCTTGTTTTCCTCAATAGTTATATTGTTCATATATTATTTCAGTTTCTGAAATTAGCTAATTTCCCATCCTGGAAGCGCAGGAAAGTGCCGTTCTGGTACCTCCATATATCGAGTGTGGAGTTCCAGTCGTGCCCTGAGTCCACCTCATCGGGGTTACCGAGCGACAGTCGGCACTCCTCCTTTGTCATTCCTTCGCGGACTTTCCCGGTGCAGATCAATTCCCAGACAGCATCATCAATTTCCTGATGTCCCAGCCTCGGATCGGAGAGTGAAAACAGATTGCCGAACCATCGGCTTGCTCCGGCGCTCGCCTGGTTGCCATCATCCCTTACGCTCATCCACATTCCGAACTCGCTACCCGACGCGTCCTTGAACGATACCAGCAACGGGAACACCTTATCGCCCGGCTGAACCCCCGTGATGGTTACGGGAACATACTTAACGCCTCTTGCGATGTTGCCGTCGGCATCATACCAGAGGTTTGACATGGTCCACACCTTCTTGCCTGTCAGCAGCCGTGAGGCCTTGTCGACAAGGTCGAGGTCAATCAGCATCGGGACGTCGGAAGCCGTCAGTTCCTTGTAGGAGTCGGCGATGGATCTCCCGGTAGAATAGCGCAGCTCCCTGCCGTTCCCTGAAAAGATAATGACCGCCTCTTCCGCCCCGGCGGGCGTACGGCGCGATTCCACCTTATTATATATAAGAACGGTGCCTTTGAGATTGTCGGAAGATCCATCTGCACTCCTCAGCACCACCGATGCCTTTTCATCTGATACAAGAAACCGTTTGCCCGGTTGCCAATCCGACAACGGTTCGGACTTCATGCCGGCTACGAAAACCTGTTCGGCGGTAGGCATAAGCTCCCGTCGTTCGGTTTTCGTCATGCGGATGGTTTTGGTCCCTTCCACTCCGGTGCTGCATCCTGAAAACAGCGTTATAACCGCTGCCAGAATTAAGCCGAACCTATATTTGCGAAAATGTGAATTCATGTCATTGTCTGGTATATTGCACATTGTCTTGGACTTATAGATTTCAGGGCCGGAGAGTGGCAAAAGTCTAATCGAGAATGCGCCTACAAAATTAGCGAAAAATTTCAGGAAAAGTTGGTAAATTCAAAAATAATATATAACTTTGCACTCGCAAAAGCGAAACATCTGCGGCCTGAAGGCTATAAGATGCAAAAGATGGCGGGATAGCTCAGTTGGTTAGAGCGTCGGATTCATAACCCGGAGGTCCCGAGTTCAATTCTCGGTCCCGCTACAAAATGGCTGCGATGAAAGACACATCGCAGCCTTATTTTTTATAATCAACAAAACTATTTATATGAAATTGGTTTTGCCAATGTCTTTGCTGGCAAAACTATTTCGGAAATCCAAGACAATGAACCGCATTATTCTTACAATTGTTGCGTTCTTAATGACAATTACTCCTATTATGGCACAGCAGAAAATAGTACAGACGGCAGGTCGCCAGCAACTTGGCGACTTCGCCCCGGAGTTCGCCCATCTCAACGACGACATCCTTTTCGGCGAGGTGTGGAGTCGTAATGACCTCCTGTCGCTACGCGACCGCAGTCTCGTGACAATCACTTCCCTCATCTCGATGGGTATAACCGACAATTCGCTCAAATACCATCTCGCCACAGCGAAACAGAATGGCATAAGCCGCTCGGAGATCGCAGAGATCATCACCCACATTGCCTTCTATGCCGGTTGGCCGAAGGCTTGGGCAGCGTTCAATCTCGCCAAAGAGGTTTGGAACGATGATATAAAGGGGGAGGATGCCAAAGCCGAATTCGCACGTTCAATGATATTCCCGATCGGCGAGCCCAACACTGCATACGCCAAATATTTCATCGGAAACAGTTATCTGGCCCGTGTATCGACCGAGCAGATTCCTTTCGCCAATGTCACTTTTGAGCCGGGATGCCGCAACAACTGGCACATCCACAAGGCAGAGAAAGGCGGTGGCCAGATGCTCGTGGGAGTGGCAGGCCGCGGTTGGTATCAGGAAGAGGGAAAGCCGGCGGTGGAGATTCTCCCCGGCACTGTAATCCACATTCCGGCCAACGTGAAACACTGGCATGGAGCAGCCAAGGATTCCTGGTTCGCCCATCTCGCGTTCGAGGTACCCGGCGAGAAGACTGCAACAGAATGGCTCGAGCCGGTAAGCGACGCAGAGTACAGCAGCCTCGTATCGAAATAACCCGAAGTAAATCCCAATCCAGAATAAGACCCCTGCGGCAAAACACTTTGAGTGTTTTGCCGCAGGGGTTCACCTTTTTTATACAAATCCCTATTTGCCGGGGGATGGGTTGGGCTGGTCGGGGGTGTCGGTCGGAGCGGGCTGCTGGAGACCGGGGTTCATCGGGGTGCCTCCCTGCTGGAAGAAGGGGTAGGGGAGACCGAAGATGTTGGCAGGGTTTTTGCCCGGGCTCAGGTAGCCGTCCACTATCGTGTCGTGACCGGATGGATTCTCGAAGGTATAGAGATGGAATCGGTAGAGCATCACGGCGAGATGCTCGAATACCATGGCCTGGATTCCTTCGTACGGCACCCATGAACTCGTGTTCGTGAAGCAATATACTTGCAACGGTATACCTCCTGCCTGCTGGGCGAGGGTGGTGACGAAGCAGTCGCTGGTCTTGTCGATGTACTTGTTGGAGGTCAGATACATCATCACGTACGCGCGGAACATGCCGAGATTCGTGTCGATGGTGCCGTCGGCGAGTCCGGAACTGTTCTTCACATCCTCCGGGTTACCGGAATTCCTCTGCTCGATTTTCTTAGCTATCCAGTCCTTCATGAGAGGTATCTTGCTGAATTCCTCAAGCATCTCGGGAGTGGTCTCCACCACGCTGTCGGCATCTATCATATAGCTGCGCTGGATACGGCGAGTGTTCGATTCCTGCATGCTTCTGTAATTCCTGAAACCGTTAGTAATCAGATTGTAAGGCGCAACGGTGGAGGTGGTCTTGTCCCAGTTGAGAATCTTCACGGCGGTGAGCGACACCTCTGTCACAGTGCCGTTGGCCTCTGAGCCGGGTATGCTGACCCAGTCGCCTACATGCAGCGAGTCATTCTCCGAAAGCTGCACTCCGGCTACCACTCCGAGTATGCTGTCCTTGAAAATCAACATGAGAACGGATGCGAAGACTCCGATACCTGCCAGCAGTGCCCCCGGCGACTTGTTGAGCAGCACTGCGCATACGATTACCACTGCGATAATCCAGATAATCAGTTTTACAAGCTGTACCAGGCCGTTTAGCGGGAGTTTACGCTTGTTGGCGCGAGCGTCAATGCTCGCCCAGACTACGTCGGTGAGCCTGGAGAGAGACATCGCCAGTAAGATTATGATATATATCCAGCAGAACTTGGAGAGCCAATATGCTACTGAGGCATGGGCGTAAAGCGTGAATTGGATGAGAACCAGAAAAATCAGCGGAGGAATTATGTTGCATGTCGTCGAGAACATGTGTCTTTTCAAGAGTTCAGAATATATGGGGGATTTAAGATGCGGGGTAATTTTTCTTATGGTCCATACTACGATCCATTTTATGACATAGCCGGCTATAAAAGCGAAACCAAACACAGATATCGCATACAGCCATATATATAAGGTGGCGTTTCCCTTCTGTCCGATGAGTTCAAGCACCCAATGGACAAAACTCATTATAATACGTGCGATGGCGTAGCTGCTTTCCGTCGTCGCATTCACCTGCTTCATTATCTCTCCCGGAATCAACAGAAACGAAGCGATATTAAGTGGAATCATAGTATTAATCTTTATGTAACCGAAAACAATGCCGGGTATGCTTACGAAAGAACTAAAACCGGCATTCGTTTTAAAGTTTACAAATAGAAATATACAATTGTTCAAAATACATTGCGTGTTTCATATAAACCGGCGGCAACGGCAATGCGGTGAAAATATGACATGTAGGATTCGATTAACAAAAATTAACAAATTGTAATTTGAGAAATTGCACACATCCGCGAGAATGTGCAGAGAAAATGAAAAATATGTTGTAAAGCATAAAATCGGCATAAAACGCAATATAATGGAGAGTTAAAACGAGAATATGGCAGAATAAATGAAAAATTAAGAAAAAATAACCGAGAAAAGGTTGCGTGGGAGTGTTCAAATAATTAACTTTGAGAAACGGCAGGATAGAAATCTTAAAAAATGTAAAATACAGATGGAGCAGACATTGGTAATATTGAAGCCTTCCTGTATAGAGCGTAATCTCATCGGAGAGGTGATAAGCAGAATCGAGAAAAGAGGACTGATAATTTGCGGAATGAAGATGATGCAGCTTGACGAGGCCATTCTTCGCGAGCATTACGCACATCTCGTGGACAAGCCTTTCTTCCCCTCGATTGTTGAATCGATGACTGCCTCTCCGGTGATAGTGATGTGTCTGAAGGGAGTGGATGTGGTAAGCGTGTTCCGTGAGATGACCGGAGTCACCAACGGACGCAAGGCTGCTCCGGGCACACTTCGCGGTGACTTCTGCATGAGCGGACAGCTTAACATCATCCATGCGAGCGACTCTGTTGAGAACGCCGAGATCGAGCTCGCGCGCTTCTTCCGCGAAGGTGAGATATTCGACTATACACCTGTCAATTTCAAATATATATACGGAGACGGCGAAAACTGATGCTCGTCGGCAAAGTAAGTTCGCCTGCAAAGTAAAAAAGATGAATTTCAGAATCAGGAAAATATTCGGCGTAGCTCTCGTAGCGATATTATGCGCGGGAGGAGCGTCAGCACAGAAAATAACATCCAAGTCGCCTCATTCAAGGGCGCATGAGCAGCTTCTCGCCAATCAGGCCAAAAACCGTGACCAGATCAGGCTTGTCGAGAAGAACACGTTTATCGATCTCATCGATGATCTGGAGCCGGAACCAGATATCTACACCGAGGGCTGGAACAGCAAGAGGGTGAATCCTTTCAAGGAATCGGACGTGCCCGACACCAAGGTTATAGATGTGACCGGCTACTACATGCCGGTTCCGGGAAAAGTGACTTCAAATTACGGTTACCGTGCGAAGTTCGGCCGTATGCATAAAGGCATAGACCTCGCCATCCGCTCCAACGATACTATCCGCGCCGCATTCGACGGCAAAGTGCGTCTCACCAATTACGAGGCCCGCGGATATGGCAACTATGTGATTCTCCGTCACCCCAACGGATTGGAAACGGTGTACGGCCACCTCAACAAGGCACTCGTGAAGCCAGACCAAGTGGTGAAAGCGGGACAGGCCATCGCGCTCGGCGGAAGCACGGGACGCAGCACAGGACCGCACCTGCATTTCGAGACGCGCTACATGGGATATGCAATCAATCCATCAGCCATATTCGATTTCGCCAATCATACCACCCATACGGACACCTATCAGTTCTCTAAAAAGACTTACACTAAAGCGCGCAACTACGCGCCTGCAAGAAATATCGCCAAGTCCGAGAACGGCAACGCCTACAAGACTGGCGACAACGACATAGCAACCTACACAGTGCGTAAGGGAGACACCCTGACATCCATAGCACGCTCATACGGTATGTCGGCAACGCGACTCCGCAAGCTCAACAATATGGGCAGTTCAGACAAAATCCGTGCAGGACAGGTATTGAAACTTAAATAACGAATATTCAGGACATAAGAAATAACGGAGGCGGCTCGAAAGAGTCGCCTCCGTCTCATTGCGACCAAACACTGACAGCGATACTTGATTTTGTCAATTCGAAAATATTCAGTACCTTTGTGAAAATATGCCGGATTGCAATGGCGACAAACTGTTAAGATCCGCAATCCGGGCATGTTCTTGAATCATAATTTCAGGGAAAACATTCGAATGGATTCTAAGACATTTATATCGGAATTAAGCGGGCGTCTCGGGCGGGATGCCGAAGACATAACGGCCGTAGTGACTGCGTTGGGACGGACCATCGCTGAATGTGTCAAAGAAGGAGACGTAGTATCCATGCCCGGTTTCGGCACGTTCGAGTCAAAGAAACGGCTCGAACGTGAGGCTGTACATCCTTCATCGGGCAAAAGAATATTGATTCCGCCGAAATTGACAATGGTCTTCAGACCCTCAACTCTGCTTAAGCAGAAAATTCGCAATCTTTGAATATGAATGAGAAAATCACATTGCCTGCGCTGACCACTCTGCTTTCGAGAGCCACCGGCGACAGCAAAAAGCAGTCAGAAGACTTTATACGCGAGTTTTTCTCGTTGATATCCACTGTTCTCCAGAACGGAGAATCGGTTAAGATAAAGAATATCGGAGTATTCAAGCTCATCGAGGTTGAAGCCCGCAAGAGCGTGAATGTGACGAACGGTGCGGCGAACGAGATACCGGCGCACAGAAAGGTTGTATTCATACCCTCAAAGGAACTCGCTGCGGATGTCAACGAGCCCTTCGAGATGTTCGAGACCGTGGAATTGGCCGGCCCTATAGAGGCGAGCATGGATATCGTCATTCCCGAACCGGAGGTGGTCACTGTCCCTGAAGAGACAATTGCCGAAGAGGAGGAAATTGACGAAGCGATAATCGCGGCAGAAGCCCGCCCCGAGGACCTGACTATAGATGTCCAGAAAGCTATAGACACACATGAAGATGTCGATGTGCATGGCGATACAGAAAAAGCGGAGCCAGACACTGCTTGTGCTGATTCAAAGGAAGTCTGCGAAGAACAGGAGGATACCGACAGTCAGGAGGAATATGTGCTTGAAGAACCGGAAGCTGTCGAAGAAGAAAAAACAGAATCCATACAACCCGAACATGCTGACAGCGGGTCGAAGCCACATCATAGAAACGGAACCGCCCGCTTCTGGTGGGGAGCGCTTTGCGGATTCGTCGCAGCCTGTCTGGTCGGTGTCGTCGCCATGCTGGTTATGTTCCCCGGATATTATTCTAAAGATGAGAGTGAAAAACCGGAGGCAGAGTTGGCAGCCGCATCAAATCCCGCGACACAGCCTGCGGCTGGAACCCCCTCCGTCATGACAGAGGATTCAGTCGCAGTCAATCAACCGGCAGCGGAGGAATCGGAGGATGAAGTGGCTCCCACGAAACCATCTGACGAGAAGGTCTATGATACCATAACAAAGACCCGATACCTCACCACTATGGCACAGGACCACTACGGTAACTTCAACTTCTGGCCATACATATATAAGGAGAATCAGTCGATACTCGGGCATCCGGACAGAATACGTCCCGGAACGAAAGTCGTGGTGCCCAGCCTTTCAAAATATGGAGTGAGCGTAGACAATCCGAAGGATATAGCCACTGCCAAACGTCTCGGAGTTGAGATCTACTCCCGATACACTTCCAGAAAATAAAAAATATTGGTTGGATATATCCTCAGAGAATCAATATGATATGATTTCTGAAACATAGGTTGAAAAATAATTGGCCGGAAATATTTGCAGGATTCGGAAAGAATTACTAACTTTGCAATCGCAAAAGCGAAATGGTTCCATGTCCGAGTGGTTAGGTACCGGTCTGCAAAACCGTTTACACCAGTTCGAGTCTGGTTGGAACCTCTTAAAGGCAACTCCGTCGATGGAAATCGGTGGAGTTGTTTTGTTGTTTGGTCCTGTGAGCGATACCTTTCTAAATTGGAAGATCATAGACCTTTTAGACTTCTTGACAGCTAAAGATGAAAACAATAGTCATTATCCCCGCCAGATTCGGTTCCGCACGTCTTCCCGGAAAGCCTCTCGCCAAGATATGCGGCGAAGAGTTGATAGTCCATGTGTGCAGGAATGTATCTCAGACCGGGCTGGATTTTGCTGTAGCCACCGACCACGAGGATATTTTCCGATGTGTGGAACGCGCCGGGTACCGGGCTATCATGACAGATGTATCTCACAAGAGCGGCACAGAGCGTGTCGCCGAGGCATACCGTTTGTTGGGAA
>CAJUBC010000058.1 GCA_910584545.1 uncultured Muribaculaceae bacterium
ACAAGGGGCTGGGAGTGATAGAACGTGCGAGCCCTTTTTAAGGGATGACTAATTACAGAATCAGGCATGAACTCAGAGGTGTGGGTAATCTTATTTGCAAGCCGCTGGTCCAGTTCATTTCCAAATTCCAAAGCAAGAATTTTGGGACGTGTATCATCGTTTTTTGAAGCTTCCCATAAAACTTCGCACAAAAACGGTGTATGGTCAGCAATCCAATGGTCTTCACCTATTGCTACAATCGGATACCTTTTAAGCTTCGATAAGACAAACTCTACCGCCCCTTCCGAATTATTCCTGATGTAATCAGCATAACATTGACTGTCGGTCTGCGCTAATAATTGATTGGCAAATACAACAGATAATAAAACAGTAAATATCAACAGCTTTTTCATTTCACATTCATTTAGACCCTTAAACTGAAGAAGTTGTTTAAACTAATTTACGTTTAATAAAATTTTTGAAGAAGTGTAAACTTTATGGTAATCTTCATTAATCTTACCATAAAAATTAGTTTAAACAACTTCAAATGTAAAATTACAGTAAAATTTCTAAACCTCCATATTTTATCAGCAAAAACTTTGGAACTTGTTCCTAAAATTTCAGAGTCATAGGGACCAGAGCTGTCATTCAACACAAGCATTGACATAACAACAGCGACTTCTTCAAGCATAATCTTGATAAGAATTTAGATAAAAATAGTCGTAGTTTGAACCATTATGCATATTTTTGCTGTTCAATAGACGCAAGTACGACTATAATATGGGAAAACTTCGAGATCGAATTCCCGAGCGGGTCAGCAACTGCGTATTTATCAGAATGAGAATTTTATTGATTTTGTCAGAAAAACTTGCAGGATTGAAATAAAATCAATAACTTTGCAGCAACAAATCCCGCCCGCTTCCCGTAAGATTAGCGTACCCAGCGGGACATTTTTATTATATGGGAGTAAGATATACACATCAAGCCATAACAACTGCGGAACAAATAGACACCCTAAAACGTAGGGGGTTGCTCATAGATGATGTCAATCAGGCTCGAAAAACTTTGGACACCATTAGTTATTTTCGTCTTGCCGGGTATTGGAGACACATGGAAGCAAACCACACTACACATCAGTTCAAGAGCGGAAGTAAATTTATTGACGTTGTCGATGCGTATTATTTCGATAAACAGTTAAGAGCTTTACTGTTCTCCGCCATACAGACTATAGAAGTTGTTGTGCGCACTAAGATCATCAAGCACTTTGCTCATACTTATGGAGCCTTTTGGTTCATGAATGAAGAATGTGCAACCAACAATTCCCGCTTCGTTGTAAACTTGGCCATAGTGGAGAAAGAGGTAGCTCGTTCTCATGACGATTTTATCAAAGAGCATTTCCGAAAATATAATGAACCTGGACTGCCTCCTGTTTGGAAAACCTTAGAGGTTGTGTCACTGGGTACGTTGTCAAAACTATATTCCAATTTTTCTGATGCAACAGCTAAACACGGAATAGCACGAGAATTTGGGTTGAACCATCACAAGTTCCTCAGAAGCTGGTTGGAGTGTCTTGCCGTCATCCGCAATTGCTGTGCACACCACTCAAGGCTATTTAATAGAGTATTCCCGATAAAACCACAAATGCCGGTATGGATGTCAGATACATGGATAACCGACTTCTCTTTTAAAAAACAGACTCTTTATCCCCAACTATGCTATCTTGTATATTGGCTTAACTCCATCTCGGCCGATAATACTTTTGTCAAACGTTTCAAACATTTATTGAATGAATATCCGACTGTTGACACAAGTTTAATGGGATTTCCTATCGGATGGGAAAACGAGCCAATTTGGAAGCAAGGCAATGAAGTTTAATCTATTTGTCATAGTGACATAACAACAGCGACTTCTGTTAGCGGGGCTGCTTTGCTGTATTCATTGAATGGTGGCTTGCTGTATAACATATATTAAGCGATTTTGGCACGGAGTTTGTTATACAAGTAAGTGTTCAAATTTAAACGATAGTAAATGCTATGAAAACAAATTAAATTTGAACTCTTACTTACGCGAAAACAATATTAGATGAAGAACGATTTTTCAAAGCAATTCAGACCGATTCTCGAACTGGCTCTTGCCGAGGCAAACCGCTTCGGCTCTCCTGTCATCATGAGCGAGCATTTCGTGCTCGCCGCCATGACCACAAGGGAGGGCTACGCTTTCAAGATCCTGTCACAGCTGAAGGTTCCGGTAGACAAAATCATATCGGAACTCGAGGAATATCTGTCGGAACCGCACCAGCCCGGAGAGGTAACCACCCTCTTCGAGCAACAATATAAGATCAGTCTCGCCGCCATCCGCCATCTGCAGCTCGCCACTTCCGAGGCCCGCAAAATGAACGCTCAGGTGATAGGCAGCGAACACATACTTCTTGCCCTTATCCATGACAAACGCGCCATGGACAGCGACATCCTGCGCCATATCAAGGATGAATATCTCAATTTCGACATATCCATCCAGAGTTTCGGCAACGAGCCTCCCGCAGCGCCTATCGCAGACCTTCCCGTCGGCGCCGGCGAGGAAGATGAATCCGCAGCCCCAGGCAAGGAAAGCAAGGATGCCTCATCGCAGAAAGGCTCAGCAAAGGGTTCGCACAAGAGCGACACTCCGGCTCTCGACAAATACGGCTACGACATGACCAAGGCTGCAGCCGAAGGGAGGCTTGACCCTGTGGTGGGCCGCGAGAACGAGATAGAGCGCCTCGCCCAGATTCTGTCACGCCGCAAAAAGAACAACCCGGTACTGATCGGCGAACCGGGTGTGGGTAAATCAGCCATAGTCGAAGGTCTCGCGCTGCGCATCAACCAGCGCAAGGTGAGCCGCGTCCTTTTCGATAAGAGGGTGATCGGCCTCGACATGGCGGGAATGGTGGCCGGCACCAAATACCGCGGCCAGTTCGAGGAGCGCGTCAAGGCAGTGCTCGACGAGCTGACCAAGAACCGCGACATCATCCTGTTCATCGACGAGATCCATACAATCGTCGGTGCCGGAAGCGCGCCCGGCACCATGGATGCCGCCAACATGCTCAAGCCTGCCCTCGCCCGGGGAGAGATCCAGTGCATCGGTGCCACGACCCTTGACGAATACCGCCAGAACATAGAGAAGGACGGAGCCCTCGAGCGCCGTTTCCAGAAAGTGATGGTTGAACCGACCACGGCAGAGGAGACTCTCGAAATCCTCCGCAACGTGAAGGATAAGTACGAGAAACACCATAATGTACGGTATACAGACGATGCCCTCGAGGCATGCGTGAACCTTACCGAGCGCTATGTGAGCGACCGCAATTTTCCCGACAAGGCACTCGATGCCCTGGACGAGGCCGGTAGCCGTGTCCACATCACCAACATCGTCGTACCAGAAGAGATCGAGAATCTCGAGAAAGAGGTAGACCAGCTCACGCAGGAGAAACTTTCAGCCGCAAAAGCTCAGGATTACGAGAAAGCGGCCGCACTCCGCGACCGCGTGGTGAAGACACGCGAGACACTCGAGCAGGCCAAGGCCGACTGGGAAAAGAACCTCGACACCAACCCGCAGGAGGTCGATGAAGAGAAAGTGGCTCAGGTCGTGGCCATGATGACCGGCGTTCCCACCCAGCGAATCGCACAGGCCGAAGGTGCCCGTCTTCTCAAGATGGGAGAGGCTCTCAAAGGCTCGGTGATCGGTCAGGACGACGCCATCGCCAAGGTGGTGAAAGCCATCCAGAGAAACCGCATCGGTCTCAAGGATCCCGATAAACCCATAGGCGTGTTCATGTTCCTCGGCCCCACCGGCGTCGGCAAGACCCTGCTCGCGAAAAAGCTGTCGCAGTATCTGTTCGACTCAACCGACTCCCTGATAAGAATGGACATGAGCGAGTTCATGGAGAAATTCACTGTCTCACGACTCGTCGGAGCTCCTCCGGGATACGTAGGATACGAAGAGGGAGGCCAGCTCACCGAGAAAGTGCGCCGCCACCCCTATTCAGTGGTCCTGCTTGATGAAATCGAGAAAGCGCATCCCGATGTATTCAACATCCTCCTTCAGGTGATGGACGAGGGAAGACTCACCGACTCGTTCGGCCGCAAGATCGACTTCAAGAACACGATTCTGATCATGACGAGCAACGTCGGATCCCGTCAGCTCAAGGATTTCGGTTCCGGTATCGGTTTCAACACCGCGTCCGAATCGAAAGAACAGGCCCATGGGGTGATTTCGAAAGCGCTCAACAAGGCATTCTCGCCGGAATTCCTCAACCGCGTAGACGACATCATCATGTTCGACCAACTCGACAAAGAGGCGATCTTCAATATAATCGACATAGAGCTCCGCGACTTCTATTCCAGAATAGAAAAACTCGGTTATCGACTCGAACTCTCGGCAGAGGCCAAGAACTTCATCGCAGAGAAGGGCTATGACAAGAATTTTGGCGCTCGCCCGCTGAAACGAAGCATCCAGAAATATCTCGAAGATGAACTCGCAGAGATGATGCTCCGCCTCAACGCCGAAGGAAATATCGGTGGCACGGTGAAGGTGTCATACACCGACGGCGCCGACAAGCTCACTCTCGATTATGTGCCTATATTCGAATCTGAGTCACCGGAATCAAATCCCGAAGCAGAAAAAAGCGAATAATCCAATTTCAAATCAGACGTCTGATAATCAATGACCAAATCCAGTCACAGAAAAAATGTGGCTGGATTTTTTTATTTTTTCTTGAAAAATATTTTGCCATTTCGGAAATAATGTCTACCTTTGCAGTGTACTATTATACTAATACACTATGCTAACACTTACCGACATCAGTTTCGGATACTCGAAACGCAGGGATGTGATCAGGAATTTCTCCCTGAGGCTGGCACCGGGAACGGTCTGCGGCCTTTTAGGCAAGAACGGATCAGGAAAGACAACCCTACTGTATATGATATGCGGACTGCTCAAGCCGCGCACCGGAGTGATCGACTACAACGGCCACATACCCTTCGACCGCCAGGTATCGTTTCTCAACGACATAATGATTGTGCCGGAGGAATTCGACATGCCGAAAGTCACGCTCGAAGAATATGTTGCCACCAACAGCATCTTCTATCCCAAGTTCAACCGCGGTCATCTCGAGCGAATGACAACAATACTCGACATCGCGCCTGACATCAACCTCGGCCAATGCTCCATGGGACAGAAGAAGAAAGCATTCCTTGCTTTCGCGCTCGCCTGCAACACCTCGCTGCTCCTTCTCGACGAACCCACCAACGGGCTCGACATCTCGTCGAAAAGGACGTTCCGCAAAGCGGTCACGGCATCCATGACCGATGACAAGACATTCATAATATCCACCCATCAGGTACATGATGTCGACGCCATCCTCGACCATGTCACGATCATCGACAAGGAGGGAGTCCTGCTCAACGAGTCAATCGGCAACATAGCCGAAAAACTCCGCTTCAATTTCACCAACGACACCTCGAGGATCTCCAACTCGCTGCTGGCGATCGACGCTCCCGGCGGAGCAAACATCATAGAGTATGCCACACCCGAGAATAGCGAGACATCGGTAAACCTCGAGTCACTGTTCGAGCTCGCCGAATCCCGCCCGGAGATTGTGGCGCGCCTCGGACTGAATTCATGAACTTTCATAAAATCATATAATTATGCGTAAAACTTTGATACTGACACTCGGCATGGCACTGTCATGCGTTTCGTTAAACTCATGCATCTGCTCATGCGCAGACACAAAGACATTCTCTTTCGGTAAAGATGTGATCAAAATCAGCAAGGATGACAAGATAGTCACCAAACAGTTCGATGTCAAGTCGTTCGACCGGATATCGTCATCATACTCAATCGACGTCGAGTATGTGCAGGGACCGCAGAAAGTAGTTGTCACAGCCCCCGAGAAACTGATGTCGATGCTGGACGTGTCCGTAAGCAACTCCACACTCAATATCGGTTTCTCCAATACCCGCATGGGTATATCCATCGATGGCGACATACCCTATAAAGCCGTGGTATCATCCCCCTCGCTCAGGCAGATAACCTCAAAGGGCTCCGGCGACATTCTGCTCAAAGGCAACATCAAGATTGAATCACTCGAGGCAACGGTCTCCGGAAGCGGTGACATACGAGGTGATGAGATTCAGGCAGGAAACGCAAGCTTCACATCTAACGGCAGCGGCGACATCAATATCCGCTCACTTGCCGGAAATGACATAAGCCTCGAGATGAGAGGAAGCGGAGACATTGAAATCGCAAATCTGTCTTCCAAAAACCTCACCGGAAGCACCAGTGGGAGCGGAGACATGAAAATGAACATCAACTGCGAGATTGCCGAACTCAGCACCAACGGCAGCGGCGACATCACCGTATCCGGAGAATGCCTCAAGGCGGTGCTTAGGACCTTGGGCAGCGGCGACATCAATGCCAAGAAGCTCAATTGCCGCAGCATCAAGGCGATAGAGCGAGGTTCAGGCGATATAAAAACACTTTAAACGATTCAAGACATGAGAAACAATATGTTTATGGCGATGTTCCGCAAGCTGCTTGTCGAGAACCGCCACAGAATCCTCATACTTGGCGGAGGCTACTTCGCACTCTGCATGCTGATGGGATGCTGGATGGGATTTTTCAGCATGAATCTCGATGCAGAGACAGCACTGTATTTCGCCACGTCCTGTCTGATGGTCACGCTCGCCGCGTCCATGACCTTCTCCGACCTGAAGACGAAGCAGGGACGCATCGCTTTCCTGATGCTTCCCGCCTCAGCCTCAGCCAAGACATTCCCACGCATATTAGCTATGACTGTCGGCATACTTATCGCCAGTACCGTCGGATTTTACCTTATGGATGTCGTCCGATGGTTGCTCGAAGGGCTTGTGTACAGTGCATGGGATGGAATACGCAATCCTTTCTCCATGATTCCCAACTCTGAATACGGTGAATTTGCATACGTGTTCTTCGCCATGTACCTATTCAACGTGGCGGTCTACACGCTCGGTTCGGCCATAGCTCCCAGACTCTCGTTCCTCAAGACCACCTGCGTGATGTTCGCAATCCAGTTCGTGCTGGTATTCATCCTCAGTATATGGATCAGATCCAGTGTCATCATAAGCTGGGACATAGATGGCAACTGGCTACCGTATACCATCATAGGCATGTTCTACGTGTTTGCAGCGATACTGTTCTACGGCGCATACCTCCGCATCCGCAGGCTGACCCTGATTAATTAAAGTATTTCAATGGATTTCAACGAAAACAAACCCATATATCTGCAGATCGCCGACCGCATTATGGAGAAAATCCTCAATCATACCTACAAAGAAGGCGACAGGCTTCCCTCTGTGAGGGAAGCCGCCGCCGACGCGGGGGTTAACGCCAACACCATGATGCGCACCTACACATTATTGGAACAGAACGGTGTGATCTTCAACAAGAGAGGAATCGGCTTCTTTGTCGCGGAGTCCGGACGGCAGCGTGTATGGGACATACAGTACAGAGAACTTGAAGATACCGACCTGAAATACATTTTCGGAAGACTCGCTAACTTCGGCTACGAACCCGAACGCCTCAAGCAAGCGTATATCGACTATCTCGAAAACAGAGAAAAACAGAAATGAATCGCGAATCACAACCATAAAATTATCCTGTGACATGAAATTCAACAAGAAATCGCGCGGAGCGGGCTTCATGCCGTTCGCTGGGGTGCTCGTTACCCTCTCCTTCGCGCTTGTCTCGATACTACTGATGTGCGCCACCACCGCTCATGGAGCTCCTTACCGTGTGACCGGGACCGTAGCCGACACATCCGGAAGTCCACTTCCCGGCGCCCTCTACCGGGTCTATGCCGCATCCGACTCGGTTATGCCAGTAGTCAGCAATGTCACCGATTCTGTCGGTAATTTCGCGCAGCCCCTCGATTCCGCCGGGAACTACAGCCTCCGGATGGAATACCTCGGCATGAAACCGGCCACACGTTTCTTCTCGCTGACAGAGGGTGACCCGGAAGCCAGACTCGATTCCATAATCTTGAACACGGATGAGGCCACACTCTCCGAATTAGTGGTCACATACCATAAACCGATAATCGAGAGCGATGGATCCAAACTCACCTACAATATGGATGAAGACCCCGCTGCGAAAAGCAACAGCATCCTGGAAATGTTGAGAAAGGTACCGATGGTGACGGTAGATGCCGAAGAGAACGTGAAGGTGCAGGGATCCTCCAACTTCAAGATACTCGTCAACGGGAAGGAAGACCCGATGTTCTCCGGCTCCAATCTCTCCACTGTACTGAAAGCGATGCCGGCATCCTCAATCCGAAAGATAGAGGTGATAACGGAACCCGGGGCGAAATACGACGCCGAGGGCACATCCGGCGTACTGAACATAGTTACCACCGGAGGTCAGAATCTCGAAGGAGTGTTCGGCAACATCAACGCCTTTGTAAACCGCCAGGGAGTGGGAGCCAGCGCCTACGCACGCACCAAGATAAAGAACGTGGCCGCAAGCGTCAACGCCTGGTACAATCAGGGTGGTGTCTTTCACGATACATTCGACGGTGGAGCCACGATCAAGAATATGGATTCGGAGATGGAACGCATCCGGGAATCGGTCAGAAAAATCAATATGCCTGACTTCAACAGTTCGGGTGCGAACGTAAACCTCTCCTGGGAACCGGACACTCTCAACCTTGTGACACTCTCCGGCAATTACAACTATTTCAAATATGGATATTCAGGATATTCGACACAGCGGGCACTTACGGCCGCCGGTGTCGAAAGATGGTCTGTCCTGCAAAGACTCAGCAACAACAATACATCCAACTCCGCAGGAGGCCAACTGAGTTATCAGCATACATTCGGTCGCCAGGGGCACCATATAGTGGCATCCTACAATTTCGGCTATAACGGCGACAACAGCAGCAATATCGAAGAGAACGAGGACATAAAAGGTGATTTCCCCGTGGATTACCTGTGGAGGGAGAATACCGGGACCGGTAAATATTTCCGTCATGTAGGACAGCTTGACTATGCGCTGCCCATCGGCGATAAACATGTGGTCGAACTCGGTGCAAAGGGAACCTTCATGACCAACACCGCCCACAACATACCGTGGCAGGGAATGTCGGAGAATGAGGCTGCGGTAATCCGCACGGATGAGATGCGCACCGAACAGTTCCAGAACATTGTGGCCGCATACGCCGCCTACACCGGCAAATTCGGGCAGTTCACAGGAAAGGCCGGACTCCGCTACGAGCATACCGACATGGGACTCCGCTATAAGATGGGACAGAGACCTGACTTCTCGACACGTCTCGACGATGCTGTCCCGGACCTTTCGCTGAGCTATAACCTCACCCCCGGCTCGAATCTGAGACTCGGCTATCAGATGCGCATCTCCCGTCCCGGTCTCTGGAGTCTGAATCCCTATCGCGACGAGACCCTCGGCGAGGTCAAATACGGAAACCCGGACCTAAAAAGCGAGGTGTCGCACGGCGTATCGTTCTCGTACAACAACTACGGAGGCAAACTCGGCGGCGGCATCCGCGCAGCCTACGACTATGTCGGCAACGGAATCATGGACTATATGTTCGCCGAAAAGGACATAATCCATACAACATACGCCAATATCGGACGGCAGCAGACCGCGCGTCTCGACATCAACGGCCAATGGACCATCATTCCCGACATGTCGCTGAGCATCTTCATGAGCGGCTATTACAAAGACATGAAGGCTGACGCACCCATGCTGACCGCGCATAAGAGCGGTTGGGGCGGCGACTTCAATGTGGACTGGAACTACAGGATTCCGATCCGTATGCGCTTCAACGTGTCGGGAGGAGCCGGCAGCCCCTGGTTCGACATCCAGTACAAGGGCAACAGCTGGTACTATTACTCTGTCGCCATATCGCAATCGTTCCTCAAGGAAGACGCCCTGACAATCTCGCTCAACGCAGCCAATTTCCTTAATCCGATACGCACGTTCAACAGTGAATCCGTGGCATCGAACGTAACGACCCGAACATGGAACAATTTCAAGCTATGGCAGGTCGGGTTCAGCATCACCTACCGCTTCGGAAGCCTGAAGAGCGATGTGAAGCGTACGGCTGCGGAAGTTTCGGGCGATGATTCCGGCGCAGGGGCCGGCGCAGGCTCCGGCTCTGCAGGGAAAGGTGGCAATCCTTGAAAATTACTTGAGAAATTCGGGGCCCTTCCCGGTTTGACAGTTTGAAATTTGAGAAATAATGATTATTTTTGTGGATTGGAACGGAAGGAGCTTGTTCCCCCGCTCCAATCCGCAAATTTCATTCATGCATCGCGCATTATGCCGCATGCATAACGATTAAGAAGATTCATTTATGTTCAAGTTTTTCTCCAAGAAGAAAAAAGAGACTCTGGATTCGGGGCTTGAGAAGACCCAGACCGGCATGTGGAACAAGATCTCGCATGCCATCGCCGGAAAAAGCAAAGTCGACGACGAAGTTCTCGACAACCTCGAGGAAGCGTTCATCATGAGCGATGTGGGCACTGACACCACCCTTAAGATCATAGAGCGGCTCGAGGAGCGGGTAGCCCGTGACAAATATGTAGGCAGTCAGGAACTTCGCCGCATGCTCGTGGAGGAAGTGACCGACATGCTCCAGAAACCGGACAACGAGAATGAGCTTGACGATTTCAAAGTCACGCGCAAGGGTGATGACCCGTACGTGATACTTGTGGTGGGAGTGAACGGTGTCGGGAAGACCACTACCATCGGTAAACTCGCCTGGCAGTACAAGCAGGCAGGAAACAAGGTGGTACTCGGCGCGGCAGACACGTTCCGTGCCGCGGCCATCGAGCAGCTTGACATCTGGGGCCAGCGCGTGGGCGTTCCGGTGATAAAGCAGAAGATGGGAAGCGACCCGGCGGCAGTGGCTTTCGACACTCTGCAGAGCGCCAAGGCGCAGGGAGCCGACGTGGTGATAATCGACACTGCGGGACGACTGCACAACAAGATAAACCTGATGAACGAGCTGACCAAAGTGAAGTCCGTAATGAAGCGCGTGGTGCCCGACGCTCCGCAGGAGATTCTTCTCGTACTTGACGGCAGCACCGGCCAGAACGCTTTCGAACAGGCCAAGCAGTTCATGGCGGCAACAGAGATCAACAACCTCGCGGTAACCAAGCTCGACGGCACTTCACGTGGCGGCGTGGTGATCGGAATCAGCGACCAATTCAAGATTCCCGTGAAGTACATCGGACTCGGAGAGGGAATGGAAGACCTGCAGATCTTCCATCCGACTGAGTTTGTCAAATCACTTTTCGGCGACGCTATATGATACGGAACCACATCGACGTGATCTCGATGGGTTGCTCCAAGAACCTGATCGATTCCGAACGGCTGCTACGTCGTCTGGAAGCCAAGGGCTATACCGTGGCTCACAACCCCGAGAATGTCAAGGGTGAATATGTCGTGGTGAACACCTGCGGCTTCATAGCCGATGCCAAGGAGGAATCCATCGACCTGCTCCTGAATCTCGCCGAACATAAAGATTCAGGCAGGATCGGGAAAATAGTGGCCATGGGGTGTCTCACGCAGAGATACCGCGACGTGCTGGAGGATGAGATCCCTGAGATCGACATAATCTACGGAAAATTCGACTGGAAGGATTTTCTCGACAGCCTCGAGGACCGGTCGGGCGCGGCCGCACCAAGCGAATGGGAGCGGACGCTCACAACTCCTCCCCATTCATGCTACCTGAAGATCTCGGAAGGGTGCAACAGGTTCTGCGCCTTCTGCGCTATACCGATCATAACGGGCCGGCATGTGTCGCGGCCGATGGAAGAGATACTTGAGGAAACGCGCAGACTTGCCTCCGAAGGAGTAAAAGAGTTCAACGTGATCGCCCAGGACCTCTCATCGTACGGTACTGACCTTTACGGAGAGCATCGTCTGGCTCAGCTTATCGACGGCATGGCCGACATCGAGGGTGTGGAATGGATCAGGCTTCATTATGCCTATCCCGCTGATTTCCCCATGGATATACTGGAGGTGATGGCCCGCAGGCCGAACGTATGCAAGTACCTTGACATAGCTCTTCAGCACAGTTCAGACAAGATGCTGAAAGCCATGCGCAGACATATATCCGCAGCCGACACGGAGAAACTGCTCGATGAAATCCGTCGCAGAGTCCCCGGCATAAAGATCCGAACCACCCTTATGGTCGGTTTCCCGGGGGAGGACGAGGATGATTTCGACAATCTCATGGAATTCGTGCGCAGACAGCGCTTCGACCGAATGGGGGCTTTCGCGTATTCCGAGGAGGAAGATACCTACGCGGCAAAGCATTACAGCGACGATGTACCCGACGAGGTTAAGAAACGCAGGCTCGACTCGCTCATGGCCCTCCAGGAGAATATAGCTGCCGAACTGTCACAGGAAATGGTCGGGAAAAGACTCAGGTTGCTCGTTGATGAACGGGAGGGTGAATATGCAGTATGCCGCTCCGAATGGGACAGTCCTGAAGTTGACCTTACCTTCTATGTAAGATGCGATGCCCGGCCGGGAGAATTCATCGAAGCCACCGTGACCAGAGCCGAGGAATTCGACCTATTTGCAGACATCGACGCAAACACTGACAATTAAACAACAGATTCTGATGAAAGCCTTTTACGGATACAGACTGCCGGGTGCCGGAACGGAAACAACTGTTTCCCGCTCCTGCGAGGTCGTCCCAGGGCTCCATAAAGGCTTTGTGGCAGCTCCTTTCCGCCAGGACAGACACTTGACGCTCACATTTACGGAAGGTGAATACACTGAAATCAGTGAGCTGGACACTCTTGCCAACGGGATAAAAGTCGTTGATTCCCTTCCGGTTTCCACCACGCGCGCACAACACCGGGCGGAAGTGGAGCGTATGGTCTCCGAGATTAAGGCGGGTCACCTGACAAAGGCCGTTGCGGCCAGGCAGTTGGTTGTAAATCGGAGTGTATCTCTTTCAGAAACTTTCATGCGCCTCAGTCGCGAATATCCGGAAGCATTCATATTCTGCTTCGGAAGCGACGTCACCGGCGTATGGCTCGGGGCATCGCCCGAGACTCTGGTTTCAGGAAACTGCGGTGAGTTGACATCCATGGCTCTTGCAGGAACCCGAAGCTCAGGATGCTGCGGAGAATGGGACGAAAAAAACATAAAGGAGCACAATGTGGTGCGGGATTTCATCCGCGACGCATTTGCGGCAGCGGATTTCAATCCGGAAACCGGTCATACACATACCGCTCAGGCCGGACCGGTGGAACATCTCCGTACCTTCATCTCCTGCCCGATTCCCCATGGTTATCATACGGACATCACCAAAGTCGGACAGCTCGCCTTGCGCCTCTCCCCTACTCCCGCTTTGTGCGGATTCCCGGTGGACAAGGCTATGCTGCTTGTCGACAGTTGCGAAAGTTTCGACAGAACATATTACGGAGGCTTCTGCGGACCGTATCATAGCGACAGAGACTTCAGTTTCTTCGTCAATCTCAGGTCCATGCGTCGCGTTCCCGGCGGTTGCGTGCTTTACGCGGGCGGAGGCATCAATGAGTTGTCGGATCCCGGTGACGAATGGACGGAGACTGAACAGAAGCTGTCGACGCTCCTGCGATGTCTGGAATCAGGATAGAACGACTTCTATAATTGCAGATAATCATAAACCATAAACTATAATAT
>CAJUBC010000059.1 GCA_910584545.1 uncultured Muribaculaceae bacterium
GTAGCCGATGCTGCTATATCTTGCACCTGCAAGGTGTACTTCAGCTAATGCTTACAATCAAGATGACTTCCGGAGCTTTATCCTTTTTTCAGTCCCTATGGGTTTGTTTCAGCTTTCAGTCCCTGCGGGTTTGTAACCCGCAGGGGATAGACGATGCGCTTCAACTCGCCGCAATACGATTACTTGCGGATACCGAGCTCTTTCTTGGCGATGATCGCGCGGTAGCGGTTGATGTCCTTGCGGATGAGATAGTCCAGCAGGCTGCGGCGCTGGCCTACGAGCGCTTTCAGCGCGCGGGCTGTGGCGTAGTCCTTGTGGTTCTCCTTAAGGTGTTCGGTGAGGTGCTTGATACGCTCCGAGAAGAGAGCGATCTGGCTCTCGGGGCTGCCGGTGTCGCCGGGGCCGCTTCCGTAGGTCTCGAAAATCTTCTTCTTTTCTTCAGATGAAAGATGCATGATTGAGAGTGATTAAATGATGTATAAATAGATTGAGCCTTTCTTCAAAAGCCACTCGGGAACCTCTCCGGAAGCCTGTATCCATGCGGACTCCGGCTCCCATGCCCGGGTACTTTTACCGAAAAGCGATGCAAAATTAGCAAAATAATTTGGTAAAACCAAAAATATCAGTTAATTTTGCATCTGCAATGCCGCAAAGGCCCGGTGAAGTGCCGCCGGCGTGGATGGAATCCATCTGCCGAAAGCCGCCTTTCGGTGCGATAAACAGTTAATTTATAAATAAATGTACGCTATCGTAGAAATCAAGGGACAGCAGTTCAAGGCCGAGGAAGGCAAGTTCCTGTATGTCCACCATCTCGGCGCGGATGTGAAGGAAGGAGAGGCTGTAAGCTTCGACAGAGTACTTCTTCTCGATGTCGACGGCGACGTGAAGGTCGGAGCACCTGCCGTGGAAGGTGCCAAAGTAGAGTGCGAGGTTCTCGTTCCTCTCGTTAAGGGTGACAAGGTGATTGTGTTCAAGAAGCGCCGCCGCAAAGGCTACCGCCGTCTTAACGGACACCGTCAGCAGTTCTCCAAAGTGATGATCAAGAAAATAGTAACCGCATAACCGAAAAGAAGAAATGGCACATAAAAAAGGTGTCGGTAGTTCTAAGAACGGCCGCGAATCACATAGCAAACGACTTGGAGTGAAAATTTTTGGTGGTGCGAACTGCAAGGCCGGCAACATCATCAAGCGTCAGCGTGGCACAGCTCACCATCCCGGACTCAACGTCGGTATGGGTAAAGACCACACACTCTTCGCACTCATTGACGGAACAGTGGTGTTCACCACCGGCAAAGAGGGCCGCAAGTATATCAACGTGGAGCCCCATCCCGCCAACTGAACATGACCTATACCCATTCCTGATTCCATTGGACTGAGTATTGAAGCAAAAAATCGGGAGCAGACCGAACGGTCCGCTCCCGATTTTTGTTTTGATGTTAGTGATTTTTTAATTAAATTTGCATTAATTAACCCTTGATGTTAACAGTCAGGTAAATGGACGAAAAGAAGGCAGTGAAGAAGCACGCGATACGCTCCGCATGGATCCGCATCCCTCTCAAGGTGTCGATGTGGCTGTTTGTTTTCGCGCTTATCCTTCCCGTGCTAATATATCTCCCTCCCGTGCAGGATCTGGCCGTGAAAATGGCGGTGAATCTGGTGAAGAGCAGCACCGGCATGACTATCGGGGTCGGTAAGCTGCGGCTGAAGTTCCCGCTCGATGTCTCGCTACGCGATGTATATGTACTGACGGAAAAGGGAGATACCATGGCCCGGGCCGGAGAGGCTTTGGCAGATGTGAGGATACTCCCTCTCCTGAAACTCGATTTCGATATCAACCGCCTCACGCTCCGCCAGGGATACTACACCATGGCATCCGAGGATTCATCGATGCTTATCGGAATCCGGGCAGGCTATCTTGAGGTCGATGACAAGAGCTCGTTCAGTCTCTCAAAGAATGAAATAATCCTCAACAAGGCGAAACTGCGTGACGGCAGGCTCAGCCTCTACATGAACGTATGGAAAGAGAAATCTGCACCCGAGGATACTTCCGCATCGACGCCATTCCTGATCAAAGCGAAAGACCTGAGGATAGAGAACTTCAACTTCGGGATGTCGATGCTCCCGGTGATCGACACCCTTGGTGTCGACATGCGCCATGTCGAGATAGCCGACGCAACCGTCGATCTTCGGGAAAACCTCGTGAAATGGAGACGCGCTGATCTGAGCGACGGCAGGTTCCGCTACCTCACACCCACCGAGGAGTGGGTGAAGGCGCATCCGGAGCCTCCGTCAAAACCGTCGTCCGGTCCTCCCATGCGCATCATTGGCGACAGCATCTCGCTGCAGCGTGTGTCGGGCCTCTATGCCACCAAAGGGGTGCGTCCCGCTCCCGGATTCGATCCCTCATACATATCGGTGTCCGGTGTGGCAATAGGGCTGCGCGATTTCTATAATGAGGGAAGTACCGTACGGCTCCCGCTCACGCGCCTCTCCGCCCTTGAGCGGAGCGGTCTCCAGATAGTGGAGGGAAGCGGACTGGTAGGAGTGGACTCCATCGGTCTTACTCTCGGGAATGTCGACCTGAAGACGCTCTTCTCAAGAATCAAGGCCGATGCCACGCTTCCGTTCACGACAATGGCGTTGCAGCCGGGCGCGCCCATGGCGATAGTGGCCGGCGGACGCCTCGGACTTCCCGACATAGAGGCATTCATGCCGTCGCTCAAGGAATTCACCTCACGGATACCGGCGCGGCGTCCCATAGATTTCGACATCGATGCAACAGGCACCGTGGAGAACCTCATCATAGACCGTCTCCGTGCCGAGATGCCGGAGGTGCTGCGTCTCGAGGCAGACGGATATGCCCGGAATCTACTCGATATAAAGAATCTGCAGGCCGACGTGGCGTTCGACGGTGGTCTTTTCAGTCCCAAGGTGGCCGATAGTTTTCTTTCCGGGACCGGAGTGGAACTGCCTGCGTTTACGATCAAGGGCAGCGCAGGAGCGCTGCGCGATGCATATAACGCCGATTTCAATCTGCTCAGCGACGCTGGCGACGTGGCGGCCAACGGACGCGTGACGCTCGGCCCGGAGACTTACAAAGCCGACATCGACCTGAATGGATTCGACGTGGGCTGCTTCTATCCAGGACCCGGCATAGGAAAGGTCTCGGCCTCCATCCGTGCCGGCGGGGCCGGATTCAATCCCCTCTCCGGCCATGCGGTGACCGACGCGCTTGTCAACGTGTCCCATATAAGATACAAAGACCGTGACCTGACCGACATAACGGCCGACATCATCCTGGATGAGGCCGGAACGCTTACCCTCAATCTCAACAGCCCCAACCAGGGTCTTGATTTCGACATCGAGGGTACCGGAACGATCCATCCCGACAACTATGCGTTCGACATAGCCGCAAGGCTGCGCGACGTGGACCTATGGAGTCTCGGCCTCGCCGATAACGTCTGCGCCGGCAAGGGCGACATATATCTGAAGGGTACGGCAAGCCCGGGCAAGTGGGTCTATGACCTGAGCCTGAAGGCCAACGGTGTGGACTGGAACCTGCCGGGCAACTACATCCACCTTCCGGGCGGGATCACCGCGGACATCAAGACCGACTCCCTCGGCACGATGGTGAACGTGAACTCGCTGCTAACCAATGTCAACTTCAACAGCCCGTCGGGTCTGGAGCGCCTGATCTCGGCATTTACCGCCGCTTCCGACTCCGTGATGAGACAGGTAGACCGGAAGAATCTCGCCGTCGACGAGCTTCGGGCCGCATTGCCGAGGTTCACCCTCGACGTCAATGCCTCGGGCCGGGGGCTGCTCGCGCAGTTCCTCCAGCCGAAGGGGTTGAGCCTCGACACGCTATACGGCAGAATCTCCTGCGACTCCATGCTGCGCGGCGACATCACCGCAATGGACTTCCGTTCATCGGCCGTCAACCTCGACACCTTGACCCTCGCGATAAAGGAACGCGGAAAGCTCCTCGACTACCGGGCCCATATCGGCAACCGCAAGGGAACATTCGATGAGTTCGCGCAGGTGAACCTGAACGGCTACGTTGGCCACAACCGACTCGGAGCGTTCCTCAATCAGAAGAACCTCGAGGGAAAGACCGGCTACAGACTCGGTCTCACGGCGGCCCTCATGGACTCCACGATGACCGTCCACCTCACCCCCCTGAAGGCCACGGTCGCCTACCTCCCCTGGACCATCAACGACGACAACTATGTGGACTATCATCTCTATTCACATAAGATCTACGCCAACCTTCTTGCCCGCAGTGCCGAGAGCAGCATCATGGCCAAGACGGAGAGCGGAGAATTCGGCGACCAACAACTGCGCCTCAAGATCGACAACCTGAAGATCCAGGACTTCCTGAGCATGTCGGTGTTCGCTCCCCCTCTCACCGCCTCCGTCAGCACCGATCTCACCGTGGGCTATCTCGACAACCGCCTTCTCGGAAAGGGCACCGTCGGAGTGAAGGGTTTCACGTATGACAACGTGGCTATCGGCGACCTTGACCTCTGGCTTGACGCCGGCTACGGTTTCGGCGGAAGCACCGACGTGAAGGCCTCGATGAATGTAAACGGAGAGAAGGCCGCCAGCCTCTATGCCAACATGAGTCCCGACGAGAACCAGGCGATGCAGGTGGATTCGGTGGGACTCTCGCTCACCCGATTCCCGCTCAAGATGGCCAATCCATTCCTCGGGGGGACCACACTACTCTCCGGATTCCTCAATGGTGACTTGACGATGGATGGCAAATTCTCCGCTCCGATACTCAACGGAGAACTGGCTTTCGATTCGGTGGCGGTAAAGATACCGCAGTTCGGCGTGGACCTGAAGCTCCCCGACTCGCCGGTGACCGTGGCCGACAACGTACTGACATTCTCCGACTTCGAGGTTATGGCGGCAAACTCCAATCCGCTCGTCATCGACGGAACGGTCAACGCGAAGAAATTCTCCGACATCCGAATGGACCTTATGGCCCAGGCCCGCAATTTCCAGCTGATCAACAGCGACAAGCGCTCGCGAGCCGACCTCTTCGGCAAGATATTCCTTGATGTCGACGCCAAGGTCAAAGGTCCGCTCTCGCGACTCTTCATCAACGGTGACATCGACCTGCTCGGCACAACCGACGCCACATACCGACTCAACATGGACCCCAACGCTCTGGCCGCCCAGGAGCAGTCGGATGTGGTGAAGTTCGTCAACTTCAACGATACCACCCAGGTGGCCGAATCGGATTCCATAGTCGAATCCCCGCTCAACATGATCATAAACGCCGGGCTCGTAATCTCTCCCGGAACCCAGGTGCAGGTGATCCTATCCTCCAACGGCACCGACAAGGTGGAGCTGCAGCCTACGGCCGATCTTCATTACCGCCAGAACTATATGGGAGACATGACCCTCAACGGTACCCTTACGCTCGGCAACGGTTTCGCAAGGTATTCGGTACCGGTGATTGGGGAGAAGATGTTCACCTTCGACCCGGCGAGCACCTTGCGGTGGAATGGTCCGGTGACCAACCCCATACTGAACATCACCGCTTACGACGAGATGAAGGCCAACGTGACAAGCGGAAACAACTCCCGTCTTGTCAACTTCATCGTAACGCTCCACGCCACCGACGCGCTCGACAAGCTGAAGGCGTCGTTCGATCTCTCCACCAACGACGACCTCACCATTCAGAACGAGCTGCAGAGCATGAGCCCGGACCAGCGGCAGACACAGGCCATGAACATGCTGCTGTACGGGCAGTATATAGGAGCCAACACCAAGGCGAACGTCAACAGCGGCAACGCCCTCTACGGCTTCCTCGAGTCACGACTCAACTCCATGGCCGCCAAGTATGTGCGGGGTGTGGACCTCTCGTTCGGCATTAACCAGTACGACCGCTCGGTAAACGGCTCGCGGAGTACACAGACCAGTTACAGCTATCAGGTGTCGAAGTCTCTCTTCAACAACCGCTTCAAGATCCGTGTCGGCGGCAATTATTCCACTGACGCCTCTGCTGACGAGAACCTCGCGCAGAATATAGTGAGCGACATATCTCTTGAGTACATCATCCGCCAGACGCAGACTTCCAATATGTCGGTGCGCCTGTTCCGTCACGCCGGATACGAGAGTATTCTCGAGGGCGAGGTGATAGAGACCGGTGTCGGTTTCGTCTACAAGCGTCGTCTCGACAATCTGCTGAAATTTTTCAGCTTCGGGCGCAGAAGAAAGCAGCAGCCGTTGCGACCTGATTCGACGGGACTTTTTCCGGCCGATTCTGTAACCAGACAAAGAGTAGAGACCAATGAAGACTAACGACCGCCTCATATTCCGCAGCGGATTCCGTGCCGCTCTCCTGATCATTCCGGCAATTCTGGCGGTGGCTCTGCTGATGCCCTCATGCTCGACAACCAGGCGTCTCGGCGACGGCGAGATCCTTTACAACGGGATGAAACTGCGGATACACCCCGCGGATAACGAGAAGATTCCCGAAGGTGTGATGTCGGACCTTAATTCTTCGGTCAACGTGAAGCCGAACAACGCCATACCGCTGCTGACTCCATATCGCCGCTATCCGTTCCCGCTCGGTCTTTGGGTATGGAACCTCTGGCCCGATTCGGTGCGCGGCGTGAAGCGCTGGATCTACGACTGGCTCGCCGACCAGCCTGTGCTTATCAGCAACGTGCGGCCCGACACCAGGACCAAGATGCTCGAGACCGTGCTCGAGAACAACGGCTATTTCGGCTCAACGGCGAAGTTCGAGCTGAAACCGCTCAAGAATCCCAAGATCGCCAACGTGGTATACGACGTGAACGTGACGCGGCCGTATCTGCTCGATTCCATCATATATCTCGAGGACACGGATCCGGCGCGGCATTTCATCGACTCGATGGCACGGAAAAGCAAGTATCTCGTCAAGGGGGAGCGATTCTGCGTCGACTCCCTCAGGGATGAGCGCGTCCGCATAGCCAACGCCATGCGTAACAAGGGATATTACTTCTTCCGCCCCGAGTATATAGAGTATCTCGCCGACACGCTACTCAATCCATACTCGGTGGCCCTGAAGCTGACCGTGGCGGAGAATACCCCCGACATAGCCATGCGCAGGTTCCGCACCCGCAACATCATCACAACCGTGATGCGGCGCAGCGGCAGGAATCCCGGTATCCCCGACACAATGCAGACATCTAAGGGCGAGCTGATAGTATATCGTCCCGCCAAACTGCGCGCGGGTCTTGTGCCGAGCTGCATCACGTTCCGTAAAGGTAAATATTTCTCCGTGCGCGACATGGACCGTACCCAGACGCGCCTTTCGCGCCTCGGCATCTTCAGCAATATCCAGATGCAGGCCATCCCGGCCGACACCACCCCCGGCTGCGATGAGCTCGACCTCTATATCGCATGCCAGTTCGACCGCCCGATGGAGGCTTCGATCGAGGCGAACGTCACCTCCACCTCCAACAGTTATCTCGGCCCGGGACTCATCTTCAGCGTCACCAACAACAATGTGTTCGGAGGAGCCGAGCGACTCAGCGTGCAGCTTAAGGGAAGTTATGAATGGCAGACCGGTTCGGGGCGCAGCAACATCTTCAACTCATACGAGTTCGGCCTCAACGCCTCGCTCGCGTTCCCGCGCCTGCTCGCACCCAAGTTCGTGCGTCGCACGCAGCGTGACCTCAACTGGACCACGATCGACCTTGGTGCCGATCTGCTGAACCGTCCCCATTTCTTCCGCATGGCAGAGTTCCATGCCGGTATCTCCTACGAGTGGAACTATTCTCGGCGGGCATCCAACCAGTTCACTCCCTTCAAGCTGACATTCTCCAAGCTGATCCGCACCACCCACGAGTTCGACTCCATCATGGGTCAGAATCCTGCCGTCGCGCTCAGTTTCCAGAGCCAGTTTACCCCCGAGATGAGCTATACCTACAACTATGAGCGCTGGCTCGAGCGGTCGCGCAACAACGGCTTCAACTTCACCCTCAACCTGAAGGAGGGAGGCAATATCTTCTGGGCTCTCTGGCGCGCCTGCGGCGTGAAAGGGGAGAAGAGGATGTTCGGTATGCCTTTCTCGCAGTTCATCCGCGGACAGGCGCAGCTTGTCTATTCACGAAGACTGATCCGTGGCACGGAGCACTGGCTCGTGTCGCGCATACTCATAGGTGCCGAGCATGCCTACGGCAACTCCTCGCAGGTGCCCTACGCCGAGCAGTTCTACATAGGAGGCGCCAACTCCATCCGCGCGTTCACGGTCCGCTCGCTCGGACCGGGCAGCTACCATGCGCCGAAAATGGATGAAAACGGTTATTTCGACCAGACCGGTACGTTCAAGCTGGAGTTCAATACCGAATACCGTTTTCCGCTGATAAGTATCCTGCATGGCGCGCTCTTCCTGGATGCAGGAAACATCTGGTTGCTCAAGGACGACCCGTTACGCCCCGGCGGCTTACTGACCCGCAAGAACTTCTGGCGCGACATCGCGCTCGGCACCGGTGTGGGTCTACGTGTGGATGTCGGCATGATGGTGATCCGAGGCGATCTCGGATACGGCCTACACGCCCCCTACGACACCGGAGTTCCCGGGTACTTCAACATCCCTTTCAAGCGGGCTTTCGCCTTCCACCTCGCCATCGGCTATCCCTTCTGATACATGAAAAGATTCAGCAGAAAGGAGCGGAACGGCGCGATTGCCGTCTTCTTGGTAGCGGTAGCGCTGACAATGGCCGGGTTCTGTGTGAGGAACCGCATAGCCCCGACACCTGCCGCCCCGGTGACCAATGAGCGCATCCTGTTTCAGAGCGACACTGAGGGAGAGGAAATAGCGGACTCAGAAGAATCACTGCCAGAAAGTTCCCGCAAAACAAGACACAAGAAGCACCCGAAAAAGAAGAAAAAATCAAAAAAGAATAGCGACGCCAAAAAGAGCAAGAAAAACACCCCCGAAGCTCAACCCCGCGACTTCCTGAAAGAACCCATAGAAACCACCAACCGTCAGGAATAGAGCGCGGTCGCGAAGCTAAGGAGCCCCAACGCTCCGCGTTGAGGGGAGGGCGGTCCAGTCCTTGTGGGTTTGTAACCCACAAGAGATAAGCTATATAGATGCAGCTGCGGGTTACAAGCCCGCAAGGACTGCAAGGACTGAGTTCTGTCTTAGGTCAGACTTATCATATAATTCGTATTTCTGGCTTCGAGATAGAAAAATCGGGTTGTTTGTCGTTAAAGTATATGTTATGTAGCATATAGTTGACATTTTTTTTGTAATTTTGCAGCGTAAAAGAACGGAAAAAAGAATTTTAGACAGATGCAGGACATCCGTAATATCGCGATTATCGCGCACGTGGACCATGGCAAGACCACGCTTGTAGACAAGATGCTGCTCGCCGGCCATCTCTTCAGAGACAATCAGAGCACCGGCGAACTTATCCTCGATAACAACGACCTGGAGCGTGAGAGAGGTATAACGATTCTCTCGAAAAACGTTTCCATCAATTACAAGGGAACCAAGATAAACATCATCGACACTCCGGGACACGCCGACTTCGGCGGCGAGGTCGAGCGCGTCCTCAACATGGCGGACGGCTGCCTGCTCCTCGTCGACGCTTTCGAGGGCCCGATGCCCCAGACCCGCTTCGTACTTCAGAAGGCCATTCAGATGGGACTGAAGCCGGTGGTGGTCATCAATAAGGTAGACAAACCCAACTGCCGCCCCGACGAGGTCAACGAGATGGTGTTCGACCTGATGTTCAACCTCGACGCTACAGAGGAGCAGCTGGAATTCCCCACCATCTACGGTTCGGCGAAGCAGAACTGGATGGGACCGGACTGGAAGACCCCGACCAAGGATATCACAGCGCTTCTCGACGCGATCATCAAATATATACCGGCTCCGACGCAGATAGAGGGGGATGTGCAGATGCTCATCACCAGCCTCGATTACTCCAACTATGTCGGCCGTATCGCAGTGGGCCGCGTTCACCGAGGAGTCATCCGCGAAGGAATGGAAGTAGGCCTCTGTAAGAAGGACGGCAGCGTGACACGCCAGAAAATCAAGGAGCTACACACATTCGAGGGGATGGGGCGCAAGAAAGTGGGACAGGTAGAGAGCGGTGACATCTGCGCCATAGTCGGACTTGAGAACTTCGAGATCGGCGACACCGTGACACTCTATGATAACCCGGAGGCTCTTCCCCGCATAGCCATCGATGAACCCACCATGTCGATGACATTCACCATCAACGACTCTCCCTTTTTCGGCAAGGATGGAAAATATGTGACATCCCGCCACATCCAGGAGCGACTCGAGCGCGAGCTCGACAAGAACCTCGCCTTGCGCGTGGAGAAAGGTATCCGCGAGGATATGTGGGTGGTCTATGGACGCGGTGTGCTTCATCTCTCCATCCTGATCGAGACGATGCGCCGCGAAGGATATGAGCTACAGGTGGGCCAGCCGCAGGTAATCATCAAGGAGATCGACGGTCGCAAGTGCGAGCCTGTCGAGGCCCTCAGCATCAACGTGCCGGAGGAATACAGCTCGAAGGTGATAGACATGGTGACGCGCCGTAAGGGTGACATCATCTCGATGCAGACGCGCAACGACCGCGTCGACATTGAGTTCCAGATTCCGTCGCGCGGCATCATCGGTCTTCGCAACAATGTGCTGACGGCCACGGCCGGCGAGGCTATAATGGCTCACCGTTTCCTCGAGTACCAGCCTTGGAAAGGAGACATCGAGCGACGCACCAACGGCTCGCTTATCGCCATGGAGGCCGGAACGGCATACGCATACGCCATCGACAAGCTCCAGGACCGAGGCCGTTTCTTCATCTTCCCGCAGGAAGAGGTCTATGCCGGACAGGTAGTCGGAGAGAACGCCAAGGACAAGGATATCGTGGTGAATGTCACCAAGAGCAAGAAACTGACCAACATGCGTGCGTCGGGAGCCGACGACAAGGCGAGAATCGTGCCTCCGGTGGTGTTCTCTCTCGAAGAGGCTCTGGAGTACATCAAGGAGGATGAATATGTGGAGGTGACTCCCAACCACATCCGCATCCGCAAGATCATACTCGACGAGAACGAGCGCAAACGCGCCAACCGGGAGTGATGCGTAAGTGATTGATAACGGATAATGTCAGAACGGCCCCGCCAGATATGCAGGCGGGGCCGTTCTCTTGTTCGGGATTTTTGTGTGCTTTTACACCAATGTCACTACAACGTCTTCATCATCCTCGGCGATTGCGATCTTGCCTTCGCGGCCAAGCCAGCCGAGAGCGGCCATGAGTTCGTCTTTCTTAAGCTTAGTGGCTTTCTTGATGCCCTTCATGCCCAGCATGCGGGTATCGGAGGATTCCAATGCCTTGTAGACTTCTCCTGCCCACGTTCCAATTGATTCGATGTTCATCTTCTATTTTATTTAGTTAAACCAACAGAGTTTCGGTCTCTACCGACATCTTTTCAGATGCATATAAGAGACTATTCTCACTTTTGAGGTTGCAAAGGTCAGAAAAAATTAACAATTATCAAAATTTTTTACCTTATTTCACCTCTTTCATGATGATAAATTAACAATTTTATTGCATTAAATGTTGGGACTTTAAGCCATTTTCAAGAAAAATATGCTAATTTTACATTCTCTTGGTAGAGTTTTCCGTTAACAAAGTATGGCGAAATCTAAAAAAAAGGAGCCGGCCCTTTCCGGCGACATGATGAAGGGAAAAGTGGTGCGCAACACGGGGAGCAGCTACATGGTGCGCCTTGATTCAGGCGAGGAGGCGCCATGCCGAGTGAAAGGCAACCTGCGCATCAAGGGAATCCGTACAACGAATCCAGTTGCCGTTGGAGACGTAGTGACAGTGGCGAAGGCGGCCGACGACGCCGATTTCATCATCGCCGTGGAACCTCGCCGCAACTATATCATCCGCCGTGCCTCAAACCTGTCAAAGGAGTCGCATATACTCGCCTCGAACCTGGACTGCGCCGCACTGGTGATATCCCTGCGCGACCCGGCCACTCCGACTACATTCATCGACCGTTTCCTCGCAACTGCCGAGGCATATTCCGTCCCGGCGGTGGTCGTCATAAACAAGGCCGATATCTACGACACCGGTGACATGGAACTCGCCGAGGCCATGAGATACCTGTACGAATCCATCGGTTATCCGGTATTCCTCCTTTCGGCGTTGACAGGAGAGGGGGTGGAGTCTCTCAGGGAATATCTCAACGGCAAGACCACTCTCTTTGCCGGAAACAGCGGAACGGGCAAGTCGTCGCTCATCAACGCCCTTGTGCCGGGTGCCGGACTGAAGACCGGAAAGATCTCCGACATACACCATACCGGGATGCACACCACCACCTTCTCGGAGATGGTTTCGCTTCCGGGGGGAGGGGAGATCATCGACATACCGGGAGTACGCGGTTTCGGCACCATCGACTTCAAGCCGGAAGAGGTGTCGCACTACTTTCCGGAGATCTTCAAGATGGCGTCGGAGTGCCGTTACGGCGACTGCAAGCACACCGGTGAACCTGGCTGCGCGGTGGTTCCCGCCGTAGACCGGCATGAGATAGCTCAGAGCCGCTATGCCTCGTATCTTTCGATCCTCGAGGAACTTCAGGACGATGATAATAAATACCGCAAACCATTCTGACTGGAATAAGGTCAGACACCGAAGCTGTTTCCATAAAACTCAAAAGGGCGGACCTCGCGGCCAGCCCTTCGTGATTGCTAAAAATCAAACAAACTATTTATATAGTCGTCCCTTAGAAAGGTTGTAATCATGCTGATATACAGCAAAATAA
>CAJUBC010000060.1 GCA_910584545.1 uncultured Muribaculaceae bacterium
TATTGAAGGCCAGCATTACAGTGACGTATGTGAGTCCCAATACGAAGAATTCTATCCGGACAGGCAGTATTCCGCGGTACCATCCTCCCCCGAGATAGCAGAGGAAGAGAAGCCACAGTAGGCACTGCACGCTGACGCAGAGCGTACACCAGGCTTTGGCACGGAATTTCTGATACCAGATACTCCAGAATGTAAAGGGAAGGCATATCGCGTTGCAGAGCGCGAGATATGAGGTGAACTGCGGGAAAATGAGGAGAGTAAGAAGACTGACCGAAAAATATGTCAGTCCCACCTCGCTCCAGCTGAACACCCCGAACAGCTTTGAGGCACCGGTCTTCAATACGCTGTCGCATCCGCCTTCCTGAAGAACCTTGCAGACTCTGTCGGCTGCGCGGTTCTTGATGTTGAGAGTCTTCTGCACGAGCAGGAATGAGAAGTACAGTCCCGCCATGTCGAGTGCCATGATCAGAATCTGCGACCATTCGGCATAGATCCTGTTAGTGATGAAAAGATAGAGGAACAGAAGGAATGCGCCGACAATCAGTCCGTAGTCGCGCAGTCTCTTCACCGATTCGTTGAACCGGTGGGCGCGGTATTCAGGTTCGCGGGAATCTGCAGTGGGAAATGCGAGGAATACCTCACCCGTAGCCGCTTTCTCGAAATCGGCAAAGGGAATGGACTCGGATACACCCTGCGAAAGATACTTCACATCCGGACTATCAATCGCAGTCACTATGACGAGGCCCGACTTTGTAGCCGCTATGAAAGGCACAGGCAATGAGGAAAACTTCGACTTGTCCGGGAGCGAGAAGCCTTCGCTCGGCACTCCGTATTCCTTTAGGAGCTGCTGCATGCCGAACAGTGACTTGAATGACATAGAGTCGAATCTCTCTGTCGACCATTCAGATGTGTATGGCACCTGAAGTTCCTTGAGAAAATCTATGTAAATGTTGTGCGCTTTCATGTTCGGGGGTATTTAGAACCCGATGTATCTGATTAAATCCGGATAGAATCAGTAAATCAAAGGTATGCCTCGACTTTGCTGTAGAGCATGTCGCCTTCGATTTCTCCGCTCTGTCTCCATACTTCGGAGCCGTTCCTGTAGATGATGAATGTCGGAATCGATTCCACTCCAGTCTCGGAAGCGAGCGACTGATTCTCGTCGATGTCGAACTGATAGACCGGCGCGCTGTCGCCGAGGAGTTGCTTCACCTGTTCCACTATCGGCATCATCCTCTGGCAGTGAGGACACCAGCTTGCGTAGAATTCTACTAAAACAACAGGATTGCTGTTAATAAGCTCGTTGTAATTCATAGTATGATATTTTTTAAATAATTGTTTTATAATAGGAACCTATAGTGTTTGTCTTGGTTTCCTCAATTTATAACGCGGAGAGCCCGCGATGTGTTCAGTTGTCGCGTATTTAGCGTATGCTGATACGAAATATCAAAGTCAAATTTTTTTCAAAATAATTGATTAATATTTGTGAAAATTTGTAGGATTTTGTAATTTAGGGCCACGAAATAAATATATGGAACAACATAAAGCTTAAAATCTATGCCTACAATATCAAGACGCGGTGCCGTTATGCCGGCATCGCCGATCAGAAAGTTGGCCCCGCTTGCAGCCGCGGCGCATGCAAAGGGAGTCAAGATACTGTCGCTCAACATCGGGCAGCCTGACCTGCCTACGCCTCGCGAGGCTTTCGAAGTTCTCAAGCATATCGACCGCACGGTGCTCGAGTATTCGCCCAGCGATGGATACGACCGCATGCGTCGCAAGATGACGGAATATTATGACAGAAACGGAATCGAGGTCACTCCTGAGCAGATCATCATCACGAGCGGTGGCTCCGAGGCAGTGCTATTCTCTTTCCTCGCCGCCCTCGACCCGGGCGACGAGGTAATACTACCCGAACCGGCCTACGCCAATTACGTGTCATTCTCCAAGACAGCCGGAGCGCGAATAATAGGTCTCCCTTGTTCAATCGACCATGGATTCAAGCTCCCTCCGATCGAGGAGTTCGAAAAACGAATCACTCCTTCCACCAAAGCCATCCTTATCTGTAATCCCAACAACCCGACTGGTTCAGTCTACACCGATGAGGAACTTGAGCAGATAAGGGATGTGGTGAAGAAGCATGACCTCTATCTTTTCTCTGATGAGGTTTATAGAGAGTTCTGCTATACAGGAAAACCGATCAAGTCAGCTCTCCAGCTGGAGGGGATAGACGACAAAGTGGTGGTAATCGACTCTGTGTCGAAACGATATAACGAGTGCGGTATCCGCATCGGCGCTCTGGTGACACGCAACAAGCTGCTCCACGATACCGTGATGAAGTTCTGCCAGGCCCGCCTGAGTCCTCCGTTGTTAGGCCAGATCGTGGCAGAGGCTTCCATAGATATTCCCAACAGCTATATGGAGGAGGCGTTCGGCGAATACCGCAGACGCCGCGACTTCCTGCTGAAAGGAATCAATTCAATACCCGGTGTATATTCTCCGATGCCGATGGGTGCGTTCTATACTGTGGCGCGTCTTCCGGTGGATGATGCCGAGGATTTCTGCAAATGGTGCCTCACCGATTTCAGCTATAAGGGCGCTACCGTATTCATGGCTCCCGCAGCGGGTTTCTATACCACTCCCGGTTACGGAAAGAATGAGGTCCGCATGGCTTACGTGCTCAAGCAGGAGGACCTCGAACTTGCCGTAGAGGTGCTTGCAGCTGCACTCGATGCCTATCCCGGCACTTTGCCGAGATGAAAAGAATAGGAATCCTTAGCGATACCCATGGCTACTGGGATGACCGGTATGCCGCGTATTTCGCGGAATGTGACGAGATATGGCATGCGGGCGACATCGGCGACATAGCCATCACCGAACGGCTGGAGGATATATGTCCGGTCCGTGCGGTCCGGGGAAACGTGGACCATGGGGCTGTGGCCCGCAGGTATCCGGAGTTGCTGATATTCGATTGCGAGGGAGTCAAGGTGCTTCTGACTCATGTCGGCGGTTATCCTGGAAGATGGTCTGCTGGAATGAAGAAGCTGTTGAAGGAAAATGGAGTAGGTCTGATGGTCGATGGCCATTCCCACATCCTCAAGGTCATTTATGACAAGGAACTCGGGCTGCTGCACATCAATCCCGGCGCCGCAGGACAACAGGGATGGCACAAGCAGCGTACTCTTATACGCCTGACCGTTGACGGCAGCGATATGCGGGACTGCGAAGTGATTGAACTCGCAAAATAGCTGTGGTCCGGATCACCTGTCAACTCGAGAAATAGGAAAATTATTGCATGTTGTATAAAGAAGCGGTCGCAGATCCGGTTTGGATTGCGGCCGCTTCAATGTTATAGGCCCCTTCGTCAACGATATTTGAACGAAGGGGCCTTGAGATTATTTAGCGGGTTTCAGGTATTTGTCGAGGAAGCGGAAGAAGCAACGCTGCCAGAGGATGGCGTTCTGGGGCTTGATCACCCAGTGGTTCTCGTCGGGGAACACCACCATCTCGGCTTCGAGTCCATGCATCTTTGCGGCGTTGAACGCCATCATGCCCTGCGAGGCGAGGATGCGGTAGTCGAGTTCTCCTACGGTGATCAGCATCGGTGCGGTCCAATTGTTGACATAGCGGTGGGGAGAGTTGGCGTATGTGCGCTGAGCAACTGCGTTCTCTTTGTCCCAGTACGGGCCGCCGAGGTCGAAGTCGGCAAACCACATCTCCTCTGTCTCGAGGTACTGGGCCTCTACGTTGAAGATACCAGCGTGTGCCACGAGTGCCGCATAGCGTCCGTCGTTATGTCCGGCAAGCCAGTATACCGAGAAACCGCCGTAGCTTGCTCCGATGGCACCGACATGGTCGGCGTCCACGTAGGGCTGTCCCTTGACGTAGTCGGTGGCTGCATAGTAGTCCTGCATGTTCTGGCCGCCGTAGTCACCCGAGATCTGACGGTTCCACTCTGTGCCGAAGCCGGGTACGCCATGACGGTTGGGGGCAATGACCACATAGCCGTTGGCAGCCATGATCATGAAGTTCCAGCGGTTGCTCCAGAACTGGCTTACAGCCTGTTGCGGACCGCCCTGGCAGTAAAGGATGGCGGGATATTTCTTGTTGGGATCGAAGTCAGGGGGGAGGATCTCCCAGCAGGTCATCATCTTGCCGTCGGTGGTCGGTACCTTAACCTTACGGACTTCTCCGAGCTTGAGCTGAGCGAGGAGTTCATCATTGACTGTAGATAGTTTCTTAACCTCGTTTTTCTTGACGGAAACGATTTCCTTGGGGAAGCGCATCGAGTTGCGAAGGGCAATTACCTCGGAATCGCTTATGGGATGGATTCCGCTGAAGTCGGCCTGCTCGTTGGCGATGGTGTCGATGGCGCATGTGGCCACATCGATGCTGAACACCGGCTCGGTACCCTCATAGTATCCGGCGAAGAATATCTTCTTGCCATTGGGAGCCCATGCGATGTTCTCGGGCCAGTAATCCCAGTTCTCTGTGAGATCGCGCATCTGGCGTGAGGCCATGTCCATCACCATGAGGCGTTTCTTATCGCTCTCATATTTTGCGGTAGGCATGGAGAGCCATGCGAGTGTGCGTCCGTCGGGGGAGAACACGGGGTCGGTGTCGTAACCGGGCATGCCGTCGGTAAGCAGGGTGGTGCTTCCGTCCTCTAAGTTATAGAGGAAGAGATTGGAGTCGGTGGAGAACACGTAATCCATTCCTTTAAGTTTGCGGGAAACATAGACGAGACTCTTTGAGTCGGGATTCCATGCGAAGGCGTCGGCGGCGCCGAAGGGACGCATCGGGCACTCGAAAGGTTCGCCCTCCATGATATCCTTGGCGTTCTCGACCTTGTCGCCGAAATCAGCTACGAAAGGATGGGGAATCTGTGTCACCCACTCGTCCCAGTGCTTGTAGCCGAGGTCATCGACCACGCGGCCTGTTGTCTTGGGAAGCCCTTCGAAGAGAGTGGAGTCCTTGTCGAACGCATCGATGGGTGAGCCGTAAACCACCTTTTTGCCGTCGGGGGATACCTCGAAACACTCGATGCCGTTTTTCACGTCGGAAAGGCGTTTCTCACCGCTTCCATCGGCGTTGATGCGGAAGATCTGGGTGGCGTCGGTCTCCTTGTCATGGCGGAGGAACGCGATTTTCTCGCCGTTCTCGATCCAGCGGATGTTGGACTCTGAGCCTGCGGTCTTTGTCAACCGCTTGGTGTCGGAACCATCGGCGTTCATTACGTAGACCTCTGAATTGCCCTTGTTTTCCTTGATGTCGGAGTAAGTGAGGGTGAAGATCACCTTCTTGCCGTCGGGGGAGGGAACGGCTTCCGAGATTCTTCCGAAGCCCTCCAGAATTTCCGGAGTGAGATGGCCGTCAACCACCTTGAGCTCCGGCTTCTCGATGATTTTCTCGCTGTCGCCGCCGGCCGAGTTGCAGCCGGCAAGAGCTGCGACAGGCAGCATCATTGCGCACATTCTGAAAATTGTTTTGTTCATTACTTCTTGAATTTTTGAAATTTTTTGGTATTTGATTTAGGTTCAAATTTTTTCGATTCCGTTCTTTCCCGTCTGCCTGAATTTCTTCCGCCGCTCTCCGATGTTTTCCTGCCGTATGAATGTTGGAATCCTGCGCCTCCCGGATACAGGGCCTTGATAAGGTCGGGGCGGTTCATGCGGCGGAGTTCACCGATGATCTGCTGACGGTTCTCCGGCTTGTACCAGAAGAAGAAACTCCTTTGTGCAAGTTTTTCCTTTTCGGTTCTGGCCGTGTATACTTTCTCTCCAGTATATGGATGATAACCTGTATAATAGATTTCAGTTGCCACGGTCATTGGAGTAGGAGTGAAATCCTGCACCTGCTCGAGATGGAAGTCGAGATCTTTAGTTATTGCGGCGAGTTCCGCCATGTCCTCTTCCCGGCATCCCGGATGCGAGGATATGAAATAGGGGATTAGCTGCTGGCGCAGTCCTTTCTTGGTATTGACATCATCGAAGATCCTCTTGAATTTGCGGAACAGTTCGAATCCGGGTTTCCTCATGCACTGCAGCACCGTGTCGGATGTATGTTCAGGTGCTACTTTCAGTCGACCGCTTACATGGTCTGCTATCAGTGTCCTCAGATATTCCTTGTTGGCGGCATTCACGGCTTCATTCTTGTTCTTAGACATGGCAAGGTCGTAGCGGACACCGCTGCCTATGAATGACTTCTTGACTTCCGGCATTCGGTCCACTTCCCGGTAGATCTCGAGAAGCGGACGGTGGTCGTTGTGGAGATTCGGGCAGACTGCTGGATGCAGACACGAGGGGCGCACGCATTTCCGGCAGATGTCACGGTTGCGTCCTCCCATGGCATACATGTTTGCGGATGGGCCTCCCAAGTCGGATATATATCCTTTAAAATCGGGCATCTCGGTCACGTTCTTGACCTCCTTGAGTATAGACTCCTTCGATCTCGACGCTATGAATTTACCCTGATGAGCCGAGATTGTGCAGAACGCGCATCCTCCGAAGCATCCCCGGTGCATGCATACGGAGTGACGGATCATGTCGTAGGCGGGAATATGCTTGCCTCTGTAGCGGGGGTGAGGCATGCGGGTGTAGGGGAGGTCGAACGAGGCATCGATCTCTCCTGTGCTCATGGGTGGAAGCATGGGGTTGATCTTTACCATCTTTCCTTTTGCCCGCTGCCATATCACGGCACCGGCGAACTTATTGGATTCCTCTTCTACGTGGCGGAAATTCAGTGCCTGCAACTTTTTGTCGGCAAGGCATTCCTCGTAAGAGTGGAGCACGATGTCACCTTGGGCCGGTGTCTCGTCGGAGATGAAGAGTGTCTGAGGCATATCGGTGATGTCGGCAAGCCGTTCGCCGGCATCGAGTCTGCGGGCAAGATCCACGACGGTTCGTTCTCCCATGCCATAGACGATCATGTCGGCTTTGGCATCGAGCATTATCGAAGGCCTGAGCCGGTCTTCCCAATAGTCGTAATGCGCCACGCGGCGCAGGGAAGCCTCGATACCTCCGGCAATGACCGGCACATCGCGGAAGAGTTCCTTCAGTATGCCTGAGTAAACTATGGTAGGGTAGTCGGGGCGCATGCCATGCTTGCCGCCGGGGGTGTAGGCATCGTCATGGCGCAGACGGCGGTTGGCGGTGTAATGATTCACCATTGAGTCCATCGCGCCGGCCGAGACTCCGAAGAACAGGCGCGGGCGACCGAGCTTCTTGAAGTCGCGGAGGTCGTCTCGCCAATTGGGCTGCGGAACAATGGCTACCTTGAATCCCGCCGCCTGTAGGGTGCGGCCAATCACGGCGGCCCCGAATGATGGATGGTCCACGTAGGCATCACCAGAAAAGAGAATGACATCGGCCTGTTCCCAGCCGAGCCTCTCCATCTCATCCTTTGATGTCGGCAGCCACTGCGGCTTGTTTACCTTTGATTCCGTCATATAAGTCCTGTAGCTTTATCAGTTCGTCGCGAAGTTGCGCGGCTTCGATGAATTCGGTTCTGCGCGCGGCGGCCACCATGTCGGATTTCACGCGCTCGATGCGTGCGGCGATTTCTTCTGGTGTCATGTACTCTATCACCGGATCCGCCACGAGTCCCGCCACATGTTCCTCCTCGATGTAGGGACGTGGCGCGGCTTGTGCCGGACGCTGCGCGGGAGTCGGCGAGGCATTTCTTGATGGAGCATTCTTCCTCTCGAGACGACCGCTTTTGCTCGGCGACGCCTCGTATATCTCTATCAGTTCGTTCTTGGTGTTCTTGACAATCGGAGTAGGCGTTATGCCATGTTCATTGTTATAAGCCGTCTGCTTGGCCCTGCGTCGCTCGGTCTCCTCGATGGTGCGCTTCATGCTGTCGGTGATCTTGTCGGCGTACATTATCACCTTGCCGTTGACATTTCGGGCAGCGCGGCCTGCAGTCTGCGTAAGGCTGCGGTGATTGCGTAGGAAGCCCTCCTTGTCGGCATCGAGGATGGCCACGAGACTAACCTGAGGCAGGTCGAGTCCTTCGCGCAGGAGGTTCACTCCGATCAGCACGTCGTAAAGACCCTGACGGAGATCGTCGAGTATTCGCATTCTCTCAAGGGTGTCGACATCGCTGTGGATGTATGCGCTGTTGATGCCCCATTTCTGAAGATGACTGTCCAGTTCCTCAGCCATGCGCTTTGTGAGGGTGGTCACCAGTATCCGCTCATCGTTCTCTTTCCGGATGCGTATCTCCTCCATCAGGTCGTCTATCTGGTTCATCGTAGGCCTTACCTCAATCTCCGGGTCAAGGAGTCCGGTGGGGCGGATCACCTGCTCTACGAACACACCCTCGGTCTGCTCCAGCTCGTAATCGCCGGGGGTTGCGCTGACATATATCACCTGCGGGGTGAGTCGTTCGAATTCCTCGAATTTGAGCGGGCGGTTGTCGATGGCGGCAGGAAGCCGGAAACCATACTCCACGAGGTTCATCTTTCGCGAGAGGTCGCCGCTGTTCATTCCCCTTACCTGCGGGAGTGTGACATGGCTTTCGTCGATGATTGTCAGGAAATCTTTTGGGAAATAGTCGAGGAGGCAGAACGGACGGGCTCCAGGTTCGCGTCCGTCGAAGTAGCGCGAGTAGTTCTCGATTCCGCTGCAATGGCCCAATTCCTTTATCATCTCGAGGTCGTAAGTGACGCGCTCCTTGAGTCGTTCTGCCTCGAGGATACGGCCCTCGCGGCGGAAGAAGTCACACTGCGCTCCGAGATCGAGGGCTATCTTGTCGACGGCCTCGGCCTGACGCTCCTTAGAGGTTACGAAAATGTTGGCGGGATAGATGTTGAAGCCATCGAGGTCGGTGAGCGGAGCTCCCGATTCCGGATCTACGGTCTGTATCTTCTCTATCTCATCGCCCCAGAAAATGATTCTGAGCTGAATCTCCTCGAAAGAGAGCATGATGTCGACGGTATCTCCCTTGACGCGGAACTGTCCCGGCCGCAGGTCGATTTCCGTTCTCGAATATAGCGAATCGACGAGGCGGCGGAGCAACGCGTTGCGGGAGATCCTCATTCCTTTTTCCACGCGAACCACGGTCTGGCGGAAATCCTCGGGATTACCCATACCGTAGATGCAGCTCACGCTCGACACCACCACCACATCGCGGCGCCCCGACATCAGGGCTGCGGCGGTGGAGAGGCGGAGCTTGTCGATCTGCTCGTTGATCATCAGGTCTTTTTCGATATATTTGTCCGAACCGGGTATATATGCTTCCGGCTGATAATAGTCGTAGTAGCTTACAAAATACTGTACTGAGTTTTCCGGAAAGAAGTTTTTCATTTCCGAATAGAGCTGGGCTGCAAGAGTCTTGTTATGGGAGAGAATCAGGGTAGGGCGCTTCACCTGCTGGATCACGTTGGCCATGGTGAAGGTCTTGCCGCTACCGGTCACGCCGAGCAGCGTCTGATAGGGCTGTCCTGCCTTGACCCCGGCCACCAGTTCCGCAATTGCCTCCGGCTGGTCGCCCGTAGGCGCATATTCTGAAGTTAACTTAAAATCCATTTTTATAATACATGCTTATCTGGAACATTATATAGAAAAATGGTTGAACACGCAGTACATGTTGAGTCCAAACAATTCTCACAAAAATACTAAAAAAGTATTGAAATAGCAAATACCACTCTGTTAAATAAACCAGAAACAGCGGTATGAACGTTCAATTTCACTCTACGTCCTGTATAATACTGCGCAGTCTAACCAGATTGATCAGATATAACGGTTAAAGGTTATGCTATCATTAAGCTATCAGCGCCTATTTCTTTGGCTTATTCGAAATAATGTCTTAAATTTGCAACATAATACGGAAAAATATGAAGAAGCTACTGCTTATCATAGCTATGTTTTTGGCTATTCCGGCTTATGCTCAAGAGCCAGAGCATAAGTGTTGCGCACGTACCGTCTTTTGCAACCGATGTGATTCAATCAATATACCAGTATATATTGTGGATGGAGTTGAAGTTCAGGATATAAGCGGTATAGCATCTGATGATATAGTCAAAGTCGAGGTCATAAAAGACCATGCGATCACTAAAATTTTCAGTCCAAGACTGGGTGGAGTGGTTCTTATCACAACTAAATCAAAAAAATTCCTGACCCCCATACTGGAAGATTTCAAGAGGCAGTTAGAGGAGCAGAGGCAGCAACGCATACCCGGAGAACTTCGTATCAGATAATTTTGGGGGTATTTAGAAATACCCCGTACATTTAGCATCGGCCCGCAAGACTCCGGCGAGTGCCGCAAGATACGCGACTGCTGTATCTTTTGTATCAATGACTTCGAAGTATTTTTGTAGTCTCCTCTTTATCAACATTTGTTGAACTGTATTCGGCAGGTTTTATATAAGTTTGCGATTATTAACGAACAATACATGAATAAGATCATTCTAACTTTTACGATAATGTTGTCTTGTTTTGCCGCAAAAGCACAGAGCATGGACGAACGTATAGGAACGGCAATGAATACATCAGATTTCTTTGGTCTGCATGACATTTATTACAGCTCTCCGAAAGATTCGATAAATCCGTTCTTAGAGGTATTCTCACGCTGCCTGATTGGCAACCGGTTTAATCGTCCTGATATATCCATACCGGCCTTTGACGAATTGCTTAAGACGCGGTCTGAAATGCTTGACCTGAACCTGCTGTTACAAAGTTCCGTCATGTACTCAATGGACTTGAACCGGGTCGGCAAAAACGAAGACGCATACAATCTGCTTTCCGCAGTATTATCATCGGCTTACCAAATGGTGGATTCCACAAGTCTTAAGCCCTATGCCAATATGGCGGCACAATACAAAAGTCTGACCAAATATTCTCCATATCAGGTTTCTTTTAACGGAGATAGGGGTACTATACCGTTTGACACAATCCCGACTGGGAAACAGGGCAGTCAGCAATATTTGATGCAGATTACCGAAGCACGAATCAATGGTAATCCCGTAAAGATTACCTTTGACACTGGTGCAGGGGTTAATGTTATTACTGATTCTTTGGCCTGCGCCTATGGACTCGAATTCCTTGATGCCGAGGTTGCCGCCACCGGAGTAGAATCATCGGCCGGCAGGTATGCCATAGCCAAAGAATTGTCGATGGGTAATATCAAGGTGAACGATGTTCCTTTCTATGTCATTGACATAAGAAGTCACAACGACGAAGCCGATAAATATATTGATGCCCTCGAATTTATCGTTGGCAGTGAGCTGATGCTTCAGCTTAAGGATGTAACTCTTGATTTTTCTGCCAAAGAAATTCAAGTACCAGCGGTTGCTGCTGCTCCATCGAATGTGCGACCGAATATGTGTTTTTCTTCTCAAATGAATTTGGTAACACAAGCGCAAGTCAATGGACAACCCCAGATAATGAAGCTTGACAGCGGAGATGCCGGGTTCGGAAGACTCAATAAGTTCTACTTTGATGCCAATAAAGAATATCTTACAACAAACTGCGAAAGTGATACAGTCAGGATGGCGGGGGTCGGAGGTGTTTGGTCGGTGCTCTGTTACAAATTGCCGGATGCAACATTGACTCTTGGAGGCAATTCAGTAACAGTACCGACGTTTGACGTTCAAACCGAGCAGCATGGCAACTATTTGGGAGAGGATAATCTTGGCATAAGAAGCATGATGCTATTTCGCAAAGTCCGATTTAATCTTGTAGATATGGTTTTATCGACAGAGTTGTAACAGCGTCTTTTCGCGTACCTCATACGGTCCATAACTTTGTGAAAAACACCCACAAGTTATGGACTTTTCTTATTCCGACCTCAACCTTCAGCTCGCTTGGCAACGGCCCATCAATACAACTCTGTCGGACGGTGCGCTCCAATACATCTCGTGGGTCGGCGACAACCTTTAGCTCGCTGAGTCCGGGGGAAAACCTGCTCGGACCCCACACGGACGGCACCGACATTTTCGATACCCTCTACATCGGTTGCGAAAAATTCCCGTTCCACGACACTTTTGTCCTCTCGGTGTCGGAAGTATCGTGAAAAGTTTGAATCCTTTAACAGCCATATCCTTGTTTAATCCGTTATAATGTTGTAAATTTGCCTTTGTCAAAACTTCTCACCCAACCGAATATGAAAAAGATTTTATTTGCTGTCATAGGTCTTCTCCTGATAAGTGGCTTCATGATTTCACACGCTCAAACACCGGCTACTCCACAGGAAGTCTGCGTAGGAACAAATCTTGACTCTCTTATCAATGTGATCGGTTACTACTGTAAAAACGACACTATCGATTATTGGATTTCTGAAACAGAATGGAAATTCAATGATGGCGACACAGTCAAGACTGCCGGGGTGTCAACAAAAGTAAGAATTGTTGTCACAGACTCCACCTCCACAGGCTATAAGATGACATATACATTCTTGGATTGTGTGGGCGATACAGCTGTCGACAGAGGGTTAGGCGCGTTTCAAAATAAGATTGTAGAGAAACTTGGCAAAAAGGTCGTCGGGACTACAATCGAATTTGAAACAGATGAATTCGGGCACATCACGAAATTCAACAACCTTGGTAAAATTAGGAAACAAGCCAAGAGCCTATATAGGGATATTCAGTTAAAGGCTAATTTATTATTTGCCAATATCATAGAAA
>CAJUBC010000061.1 GCA_910584545.1 uncultured Muribaculaceae bacterium
TTGACTTTCTTATACACCGGACGTAAAAAATCGCGATTTTTTATATACCTTTGCAACTGAACCACTCTTTGTCTATGCGGGTTTGTAAGCCGCAGGCCAATCTAATTTGAAACGATGATGAAGAAACTCTTGTTTTTCGCACTAAGCCTCCTGAGCCTCGCGCTCTCAGCCGTCGCCGCAGATTCCTCCGAGACCCCGCGGCGCTACATCCCGTCGCTCATCCGCATATCCGACGACTCGGCCATAGCCGATCTCGAGGCCGAGGGCGCCAAGGTGTGGCATCGCCGAGGTGACATAATCATCGCTTTCATCCCCGACAGCCCCGAGGAGAAGCCCGGATCCCGCAGGGGTGAGGATAGCTCCGCCATCCGGCGTGCGCGCCGGATCCCGGGCGTGGAGCGGGTGGAACGGTCCCGTCGCATGCATCTGTCGCTTGATACCGCACGCTCCCACTTCGCCGCCGAGGATGTGCTGACCGGCAAGGGCTTTCCGCAGCCCTACACCGGCAAAGGCGTGGTGGTGGGACTGGTGGATACGGGTTTCGATCCGCTGCATATCAATTTCCTCGACGAAAATGGCAGTCCACGCGTTCGCAAGTTCGTGACAATCAACGATACGCTCGCAGAGAAGAGGGTGATGACCACCCGCGCCGAGTTCGAGGCTGTCGGCACCGACAACCCCTACGAGTGGCACGCCACCCATGTGACGGGCATCATGGCAGGGGGCTATGATAAGAACGGCTTCAACGGTATCGCATCCGATGCCGACATCGTGGCCTGCAGCTCCCTTCTGTATGACGCTGGAATCCTCGCCGGTATCGAGGAGATTGTGGACTATGCCCGCTCCGTAGGGAAGCGCTGTGTGGTCAATCTCTCGCTTGCCGGCTACCTCGGCCCGCACGACGGTACCTCGCTATGTGACCAATATCTTTCCATGCTCGGCGAGGAGGCCATAATCTGTCTCGCCACCGGCAACGCCGGCGATACCTACAACGCTCTTTCCCAGACTTTCACCGAGCAGCATCCCACCGCGCGGGTCCGTATCCACAGCGGAGACTGGGTGCAGCTCGACATGAGCGGGGCCACCGATATCTGGAGCGTCGACTCTTCGCCGCTCCGCGCAAGAATCCTTATCTATGACGAGTACACCCGCGAGGTAGTGTACGCATCGCCGGAGCAGGATGCCTCGGCGGATTTCACCTATCGCATGGAGTCCGGTTCCGATTCTGAGTTCGCGCGTTACTACGACGGCTGGATCGAGCTTGCCGGCGACCCGCGCGACGGGGAGAACGGCCGCTGCCATCTGCTGCTTCAGTACGACGCGCACACCGACATCAAGGTTCCCGACAAATCGTGGGCGCGCTACAACATAGCCCTTGAGGTGACGGGACCCGTAGGCTCAGGGGTGCAGATATTCGCCGACGGACAGTCCTCGCGTTTCGTAGGTTTTCCGGGCTGGCCCGGTCCCCATGCCGCGCTCTCGGTCAGCGACATGGCGGCAGCTGAACGAGTGATAGCCGTAGGCATGTACAACAGCCGGGCACGCATCCCGATGGTCGACGGCTCATTCCGTGATGCGGCGTTTCCTCCGATGACCGTCAGCAAATATTCCAGTTTCGGAACATTTATCGACGGGCGTACCGTACCCCACACGGTGGCTCCGGGCGGATCGATAGTTTCTTCCATAAGCGGGCCGTTTCTTGCCGCCCACCCGGAGGCGGTACCTGAAACGTGCGCCGTGGAGAATGTCGGCGGAACGGACTATTATTGGGACAGCAACAGCGGCACCTCTATGTCGACGCCATACGTGGCGGGTTTCATAGCCACCTGGCTCGAAGCCGATCCCTTGCTGGAACATGATGATGTGAAGAGGATACTTCTCGCCTCCAACCGCCACGACTACGCCGACCCGGAGAATCCGCGACACGGTCAGGGCTGGTTCGACCCTCGCGCAGGATTGCAGGCGGTGGTGGAGCAGGCCTGCGTCACCGGTCTTTGCCCTGACAGGAACAATCCCTCGGCCGACTGCACGCGTCCCCGCCTCGAGTATGGCAACGGCAGTTTGAGGCTCTGGAATCCGGGGCGCCATGAATGCCGTCTCGACGTGCGCACTCCCGCAGGCATGGTCATGGTGACCTACTCGACAGCTGCCCCCGCGGCCGAATTCCCTCTCCCCTCCGGCAGCTCCCCGCTGGTCCTGATAACCTTGACAGCCCCCTTTTCCACACAAACACTGAAGCTCGCCCGGTAACGAGGCGTATGTACATAAAAAAATTGATTGTCATCCCGACAACCAATCTTGTGTTAACCTTAAAATCTAATACCATGAAAAACTCAGTGCAAAATTAGAAAATATTTTTCAAACCATGCTATAAAACATAAAAATATTTCTTGCATTTAACCAATATTAACATAAATGATGTCCAATTGATTATTTTTTAACAAATGTTTTTGTCTTGGTCCCAAACTTCAGTGCAGGGGAGGAGGGTGCATAGCGCATGCAGCACGGCATCGGTTCCGGTGCCTTACCGCCGGAACACGAAGCAACGTGTGGCGTCGAACCGCGGCAACGCCATCAGCTGGACATCCGCCTTTCGGTCGGCGATGGTCTCCGAAGCCGTTCCAACTGTCACCCCCTTGCTCTCCAGCGCATCGCGTACGGCTTTCAGGGCCTTGGCCGGCGTGTTGTTGTCCTTCGACAGGTGACATAGGAATATATAGCGCAGTTCCGGGTTGATGATCTCCTGAAGGAAGCGTGCCGTGTCGCTGTTGTCGAGATGGCCGTTGGCGGTGCGGATCCTTGCTTTCAGATATTCAGGATAAGGGCCTGTTGACAGCATGTCGGAATCGTAATTGGCTTCGATCACCAGATAGTTCGCGCGACTCATATAATGCCTCGCTCTCTCGGTGACCGCCCCGAGGTCGGTGGCGAGCACGAAACGGCGCCCATGGAACTCGATCGAGAAGCCCATGTTGTCGCTTCCGTCGTGAGGAACTTCGAAAGCCGTTATGTCGAATTCACCTATACTGAAAGGAATCTCCTTGAACACAGGCGTGTGGTATTCCTTTATCCGTCGCGAGATGGAATGGCGGCGCAACAGTCCGTTGAGCACCCTCGGCGTGCAGTAGAGCGAGATATGTCGGTTGTTGCGCAGCAGGTTGTAGGAATAGCGCACATGGTCCGAGTGGTCGTGGGTCAGAAGCAATGCCTTGACTCGGCTCATCGGCACTCCGTTCACTTCCAGCATTTCTTCTATCTTATCGGCACGGACTCCGGCATCTACCACAATCCCCTCTCGGTCGGTGCCTATGTAGCAGCTGTTTCCGCTCGAACCGCTTCCGAGCGAGATGTAGTAGAGGCGTTCGGCATTGGCTGCCGCCGAGGCTGCCATCTCCTCCGGAGTGATGTCAAGATCTGTGTAGACAGGATTCGGAACGACCTTACGCCGCTCCTCTCCCCTGGTCTCTCTCTCCTCTCTCCCCTCTTCCTCGGCCTCACGTTCGGCAGCGGCGAGTTTGCTGAAATAATCCGCCCGCTCGATATTGTCCCAGTCAAACAGACTCGGCTGGTTGTCGAAAACGATTCTCTTCTTCGCGCTCATCTCCCGTTCCTCCTTTCTCGCCGGGGATTCTGCTCTTTGAAAAACTTTTTCTCCTTTTTCTCATCTGAGACCGAGTCATTACGGTGGATAAGGAAAATGGCAGGCCGTTTGTCATAATCGGTCCTGCAATTGCGCCAGCGTGCCGCCGGCATGGTTACGATACTTTCCGTTGAGGATGAGATGTCGCAAGCCACGCAGAGGAGCGTATCAGGCCGAAGATGCTCGGCAAGGAAGCTCACCATCCTGTTGTTGCGGTAAGGGGTCTCGATGAAGATCTGAGTCTGGCCGAGCCTCGAGGCCCGGGCCTCGAGATCCTTGACAGCCTTCAGCTTATCCTGCTCCGAGATAGGAAGATAGCCGTTGAAGGCGAAGCCCTGGCCATTGAAGCCGGAAGCCATGAGCGACATCAGTATGCTGGAGGGACCCACTAGCGGCACCACCCTAAGGCCCTCCCGCTGCGCGATCTCCACCACCGCCGCACCCGGGTCGGCCACCGCCGGACACCCCGCCTCGCTCATCACTCCCACGGGTTCACCGCGCCTCAAGGCATCGAGAAAACCTGAGATCTCTATGGCCGGCGTGTGCCTGTTCAGTTCGTGGAAGGTACACTCGTCGATGGGAAACTCCCGGTCCCAGCGGCGCAGACAGCGCCGGGCGGTGCGGAGGTTCTCCACTATAAAAGTCCGTATCTCGCGAACGACGCGCAGATTGCCGGACGGGATGGTCATGTCGAGGGGAGAGTCGCCGATTTCGACGGGAATAAGGTATAAAGCCGGTGGCATACTCTGAGAGATTATTACAAAATTCAAATTTAACAAAATCTCGGCATATAATATCTAATTAATCTCTCTTTTTTCTAATTTTGTAGAATAAAAGTGAACAGTATAGCATTTAAAACAGTTCAGCGGATGTTGAAACCGGAATTTATAGAGAGTCTGAGAGGGATAGATGGGCTTGATGCCGAGGCTCTTGCGAGAGCGTTGGGGGGACAGTCAGAGACGAGCATACGCCTCAACCGCAGGAAATTGAGCGATCCTGCTGTGCTCGGTTACGAGCGACTCCAGCCCGTGCCTTGGTGCCGGAGCGGTTTCTATCTGCCGGAGCGACCGGTGTTCACCCTCAATCCCCTGTTCCATGCGGGACTGTTCTATGTTCAGGAAGCCTCGTCGATGATCCACGAGACGATAGTGGAGCGCATGCTTCCCATGCTCGGAGTCTCGCCGAAGGTGCTCGACCTCTGCGCCGCGCCGGGAGGTAAGACCACCGCCGCCATCAACGCTCTGCCGGACACCGCCATGGTGATAGCCAACGAGATAATGCCGAAGCGTGCGAGGATATTGCGCGAGAATCTGATGAAGTGGGGCTATCCCGACACCATGGTGACGAGTGCCGACACCGGAGTGTTCGCGTCGGCCGGGCCGATGTTCGACCTGGTGATGGCTGACGCTCCCTGCAGCGGCGAGGGAATGATGCGCAAGGATGAGACCGCGGCCTCGCAGTGGTCAGAGGGCCTTGTGGCCGGTTGCGAGGCCCTGCAGCGAAAGATACTCGCCGACGCGGCCGAGGCATTGGTTCCCGGCGGCGTGCTCATATACTCCACATGCACCTTCAACACCCGCGAGAACGAGGGCAATCTCCGTTATGCGGTCGAGCAGCTCGGTCTTGAACCGGTGGACCTGCAGTTGCCGCCGGAGTGGGGGATATCCCCGCAGTTGACCGGTCCTTACCCGGCCTTGCGGTTCATGCCCCACATCACGAGGGGAGAGGGACTTTTTGCCGCCGTGATGCGTAAGCCGGGAGAAGCTGTGGCCCGCAATCCACGGGACTTCGTGCGACTGAAGGCATCGCTGCGTCCCCTTATGGATGGAATTCCACAGACCGAAGTTCTCCGTTCCAAGGGTGGAGGTAAAAAAGATGTAATCGAGCTGCCGCGCTCCGAGTGGGCGCTCTCCTGCGCTTTCCCGAGGGGACAATATCCCGAGGCCGAAGTCGATGAAACCATGGCATTAGGCTATCTGCGTCATGAGTCGCTGACTCTCCCGGAGGGAACTCCGCGTGGATTTGTTGTTATAACCTACAGGGGATATCCGCTTGGATTCGTGAAGAACTTAGGCACGAGAGCCAACAATCTATATCCCGCAGAATGGAAAATAAGGAATTTATGACGAAGAAAGAGATATTTCCCGTCACCGGGATGATGTGCGCCGTGTGCGCCGGAACCGTGCAGAAGACAGTCGGCGATCTGCCCGGCGTGAAAGAGGCGGAGGTGAACTTCGCCACCTCCTCCGTTACCGTGGAGTGGGACTCCGCCGCCATATCGCCTGACAAAATCGCCGATGCGGTGCGCAAGGCCGGCTACGACATGATAGTGGCGCGGGACGAAGCCGAGGCCGTCGAGGAGAAAGAACGCCAGGAGGCGGCCGCCTACCGCTCGATGAAAAGGAAAGTGATACTTGCATGGGCGCTTACGCTCCCCGTGGCTGTGCTCTGCATGGCCCACGTCCATTTCCCCGGCGAGGCATGGTGGTACATGGCGGCCACACTGATTGTGATGACTGTCTGCGGCAGCGGATTCTACGTCAGGGGATTCCGTTCGCTGATGGCGGGACACCCCACGATGGACACGCTCGTGGCCCTTTCGACAGCGGTCAGCTTCCTATTCTCATTCTTCAATACGCTTTGGCCCGAGTTTCTCGAAGGGAGAGGGGTCAGCGCTGACCTTTACTACGAAGGCGCGGCGATGATCATAGCCTTTGTCCTCACCGGCAAACTGATGGAAGGAAGGAGTCGTCGTAACACCGGCGCCGCGCTGCGCGCGCTGATGGGAATGCAGCCATCTGAAGCCCTGCGCGTGGACCCTGACGGCAAGACGGAGGCCGTGAAGATCTCGCGGATAGTCCCCGGCAATCTCATCAGGGTACGGCCCGGAGAACGGATACCGGTCGACGGCCGCGTCACGGAGGGAGTGACTTCCGTCGACGAGAGCATGCTCACCGGCGAACCCGCCAAGGTGGAGAAACAGAAAGGTGACAAAGTATCGTCGGGAACGGTCAATGGACTCGGTTCCGTGACGATAAAGGCGGAGAAGGTAGGCGCCGACACCGAGTTGTCGCGCATCATCCGCTCCGTCAGGGAGGCGCAGGGGTCCAAGGCACCGGTCCAGAAACTCGTGGACCGCATAAGCTCTGTCTTCGTGCCGACGGTGATTGCGCTGGCCATACTGACATTCGTTGTCTGGTCCGTGTTCGGTTCCGAATACTTCCCCCAGGCGTTGGTGGCCTCCGTATCCGTACTCGTCATAGCGTGTCCCTGCGCGCTCGGCCTTGCAACGCCTACAGCCATCATGGTCGGTATCGGCAAGGGAGCCCGCAAGGGCATACTTGTCAAGGATGCCACGGCCCTCGAGCTACTGTCGAAAGTCAACACCCTTCTGCTCGACAAGACCGGCACCGTAACCGAGGGACATCCCCGCGTCACAGCCACCCTGTTCGCTTCCGAATACGACGATGCGGAGCGCAGGGATCGTCTCTGCTCGCTTCTGTATGGAGCGGAGATCGACTCCACCCATCCGCTTGCCGAAGCTCTTTCCCTCTATTTCAGCCAGCGGGGTGTGGAACCTGAGCGTCCTGACCATACCGATTACATTCCGGGCAGGGGGATGAAGTTCGTGGCCGAAGGTAAATCCTGGTTTATCGGCAGCACCGACGAGGCGCGGTCCGACGAGAGATTCGCCGCGAAGGCGGCGGAATGGCAGGACCGTGGTCACGGAGTTGTAGCTGTCTCCTGCGAAGGGAGTCCTGTGGCCATCTTCTGCGTTGAAGATAAGATCCAGCCCGGAGTTGCCAATGCGGTCAGCTCGCTGAAAGCCAAGGGCGTGGAAGTGGCTATGGTCACCGGCGACAAATGGGCTCCCGCCGAGTACATGGCTGGCAAGGCCGGAATCGATAAGGTGTATGCCGGGATGATGCCTTCCGGCAAACTCGAGATAGTGAAGGAACTGCGCGGGAAAGGACGCGTGGTGGCGATGGCCGGCGACGGTATCAACGATGCCGAGGCATTGGCCGAGGCGGATGTGTCGGTGGCCATGGGCACGGGTTCCGACATTGCGATAGACGTGGCCCAGCTGACCCTTGTCAGCGGTCGGCTGTCGATGCTTCCGGAGGCCATCAGCCTCTCGGCGCGAACCGTCAGGATTATACGAGAAAACCTCTTTTGGGCGTTTATATATAATATAATAGGGATTCCTATCGCGGCCGGAGTGCTCTTCCCGTTCGGAATCATGCTCACCCCGATGATAGCCTCGGCAGCCATGGCCCTCTCATCCTTGTGTGTGGTAAGCAACTCCTTAAGAATCTGATAATAAACAAGATATAATTATGAAATTTTCGACAAATGCCAAATGCGACGGTTGCAAAGCCGCCATCCTCAAGGGCGTTCAGGAGAAATTCCCCAACGCTCAGTGGGACCTTGACCTCGACTCGGCCGACAAGGTGCTTGAAGTTCATGGACTTCCGGAAGACGCGGAGACGGCAGCCAAAGTAGAGGCCGCCATCGCCGAGACCGGTTTCAAGGGAAGCTGGCAGCGCCAGCCTGGCTATTGATACCGGAGTGGCAGAGCCGCACCGCTCGCTTGTTGGGTGATGAGGCCGTGGATCGTCTCGGCGCAGCCCATGTCACCGTTGTAGGTGTGGGTGGTGTAGGAGGTTACGCGGCCGAAATCCTCGTGCGCTCCGGCATCGGACGCATCACGGTGATCGACGCCGACTGCGTGGCCGAATCCAACATCAACCGGCAGCTTATAGCTACAGCACAGGATGTCGGGAAGCCTAAAGTGGACCTCTTCGCCGAGAGGTTCAGGGCCATCAACCCCGGCATAGAAGTCAATGCGGTGCGGGAGTTCGTCACGCCGGAGAACGTTGCCGGGCTTATCCCCGCCGACACCGACTTCGTGATAGACGCCATCGACACGGTGGCGCCTAAGGTGGCTTTGCTGATACACTGCCTGCAGAGCGGCACCGACGTGGTGTCTTCTATGGGAGCGGGAGGCAGGACAGATCCTACTCGGGTCCGTTACCTCGACATTTCCGAGACCCGCGACGACGGCCTCGCCCGCGCCGTGCGCCAGAGGTTGCGCAAGGCCGGGGTGAGGTCACCGCTTATGGTGGTGGCCAGTACAGAACCGCCCCACGCGGCATCGGTGATACAGCTCGACGAGCGGAATAAGCGCAGTTCCTTCGGCACCACGGCTGCGGTACCGGCCACGTTCGGCATCTGTCTCGGCAACTACGCGGTGATTCGCATCGCCGAGGGCAAAGAAACTAAGAATCATAAATCAAGCATCATAGAAGATGATTGAGCTAAAAGGCATCAATAAGTCATACGGCAACCTGCGTGTGCTCGACGATGTGTCGCTGTCGATAGGCAGCAATGAGATAATCACCATTGTCGGACCGAGCGGTGCCGGGAAGACCACATTGCTCCAGATAGCGGGAACGCTCGACAGACCCGATTCAGGTTCGGTGCTTTACGACGGAGAGGATATCGCCCGGTTCAACGACCGGAGGCTTTCTGCGTTCCGCAACCGAAACATAGGCTTTATTTTCCAGTTCCACCAGCTGCTGCCTGAGTTCACGGCGCAGGAGAACGTGGCGCTCCCCGCCATGATAGCGGGGGAATCGAGCCGGAAAGCGCAAAAGAGGGCTGCGGAGCTGCTCGACATGCTCGGGCTCGGCGACAGGCTCCGCCACAAGCCGACGCAGCTGTCGGGAGGAGAACGCCAGCGGGCGGCGATTGCCCGCGCGCTCGTGAACAGTCCCGGAGTGATCTTCGCCGACGAGCCCACCGGCAGCCTCGACTCGCGCAACCGCGACGAGATCCGCAGCGCGATAGCCGACCTGCGGGAGAGACTCGGCCAGACTTTCGTGATAGTGACTCATGACCCCTCGATGACCTCGATAGCCGACCGGACGGTGCGGATGGCCGACGGACGGATACTCGCCGAAGGGGAGGAGGGGTGCGACATCTCCGTGGAAATTTCCTCCCCGATTTGCTAATATGACCAAAATTGGCTAACTTCGCGATAGAAATCCGGTTCTCGATAACCGGCACCGCGCCCTCGGCGCGAAAAAACACATAATATCAAAAAACAAAAACAATACAGAATAATGGAAAACGAGAAAAACCAGAACCAGCTTCAGATTCAGCTCCGTCCCGAAATGGCCGACGGCAAATATACCAACCTCGCCATGATAGGACACACTCCGAGCGAGTTCCTCATCGACTTCATCTTCGCCGCTCCCGGCATGCCGCAGGCTCCGGTGGTGAGCCGCGTGATCATGAGCCCTGAGAACGCCAAGAAACTTCTTTTCGCCCTCACGGACAACATCAAGAAGTATGAGTCCCAGTTTGGCGAAATCTCTCCCCGCGCCGGGAAAATAGGCAGCAACTGACATGATCAGGGAGAATAACCTTTCGCTGTACAACACGCTGACCCGTACGGTCCGGCCGTTCCATCCGATCCAGGAGGGGCATGTCGGCATGTACGTGTGCGGTCCAACCGTCTACGGTGACGCGCACTTGGGTCACGCCCGCCCGGCCATCACCTTCGACATCCTGTTCCGCTACCTGCGCCATCTCGGATACAAGGTGCGTTATGTCCGCAACATCACCGATGTGGGGCATCTCGAGCATGACGCCGACGAGGGAGAGGACAAGATCGCCAAGAAGGCGCGCCTCGAACAGCTCGAGCCGATGGAGGTGGTGCAGCACTATCTGCTCCGCTATCACCGCGACATGGAGGCGCTCAACGTGCTTCCACCCTCGATCGAGCCACACGCTTCGGGGCATATCATAGAACAGATCGAGTATGTAAAGAAGATACTCGAATCGGGATACGCCTACGAGAGCTGCGGATCGGTCTATTTCGACGTGGCCAGATACAACGCCGACCATCACTACGGCAAGCTGTCGGGCCGCAACATCGACGACCTGCTCAGCACCACCCGCGCCCTCGACGGTCAGGATGAGAAACGCAACCCCCTCGATTTCGCCCTCTGGAAGAAGGCAGCTCCGGAGCATATCATGCACTGGCCGAGCCCCTGGAGCGAAGGCTTCCCGGGCTGGCATCTCGAGTGTTCGACTATGGGCCGGAAGTATCTCGGCGACACGTTCGACATCCATGGAGGCGGCATGGACCTGATGTTCCCTCACCATGAATGCGAGATAGCGCAGAGCGTGGCGGCCCAGGGACACGAGGCTGTGAAATGCTGGATGCACAACAACATGATCACCATCGACGGCAAGAAGATGGGCAAGTCGTACGGCAATTTCATCACCCTTGAGCAGTTCTTCACCGGCGACCATCCCCTGCTGTCGCAGGCGTTCCCGCCGATGGTGATACGTTATTTCATTCTTCAGGCCCATTACCGAAGCGTGGTCAACTTCTCCAACGACGCCCTTCAGGCGGCGGAAAAGGCCCTCGGCCGACTCCAGGACGCCTACATGCGCCTGCAGGCGCTGAAGCCCGCTGAGAAATCCACGGAGAAGGTACCCGACCTTATGGCTAAATGCTACGAGGCGCTCGACGACGACCTGAACACTCCGAACGTGATCTCCGTGCTCTTCGAGGCTGTGAAGATCATCAACTCCGCGGCCGACGGCCTCGTTCAGCTCGATGCGGAAGACATCGCCCGCCTCAGGGAGCTCTTCGACGTGATGCTCGGTGAGATACTCGGCATACGTCTCGAGAGCGCCGGGTCATCGTCCGATTCCGAGGCATACAAGGGCGCGGTGGACCTCCTGATGGAGATCAGGGCCAACGCCAAGAAGTCCAAGGACTGGGCCACTTCCGACCTTATCCGTGACAAGCTCGCCGCTCTCGGTTTCTCGGTGAAGGACACCAAGAACGGAGTGGAGTGGAGTGTGAAGTGACCGGGTCGCTGACGCAACCTTTCCACAGACAGACTAAAAAAACAGCGCGAAATAAAAACTCCCCGAGGTTCGGTCCGAGGGCACTGAAAAAGTGTTGACTTTTCAGATTCTCCCCTCCGCAGGCTAAAATT
>CAJUBC010000062.1 GCA_910584545.1 uncultured Muribaculaceae bacterium
CCGCGACCCCGACCTTGGCAAGGTCGTGCTCTACCAACTGAGCTATTTTCGCGTTCGCTCTCCGGAACATCATCTCTTTCCCGAATTGCGATGCAAAGTTAATACCTTTTTTTGACTTGTGCAAGTTTTAGAGCAAAAAAATCTCATGTTTTTATGCGATAGTTATCTACTCCAGATCCATGCTTCCTTGAAGGTGTCGCTGAATTCTTTGGAATTCAGAATATTGATGAGTTCCTGACTGTCCGCGCTCTTTACCGCCGAAACCCGCCACAGTTTTTTGCCGCCTACAGCCTCGAGAGCGTAGCCGCTTCCCTGACGCATGGCTATGAATCTGTCCGCCTCCTCTTCAGTGGCGAAAGTTCCCACCACAAGATAGTGCATCTGTACCGGGGCCGGTGCGACTTCAGCTACCCCCGGTGCTTCTTTCCTCTCTGTTTCCGATGCGCTGTCAGCTACCTTGCGAATGATGTTCTCCACCGGAAGCACCGATGCCTGGTCGGGCATGACTCTCCGGTCATGTGTAGGCATGAGGAGAGATAGCGCCACTGCAGCCACCAGCAGGAAACATGCCGCAGTACGCGCGAAACGCTTGTTGACGGCAATGTAGTAGTTGCGGCCGGTGTCAAACCTGCGGACTGTGGCATTTGTGTCTGGCGTCTTCTCCGCCTTATCCGGAACATTGTCGGTGGATACCGGTTTCTCTGTTTCCGTTTCAGCGCTCCTTGCCCATGAAACCGGATGATAACCGATGCGTGCCGCTTCGGTCGACGCTCCATGCATCGGAACGAATGTAAGAGTGTCGGATTCCGCACGGATTATGCCGAGACGGCCGATGGTGACTTCGCCGTCTGAGGCTATAGCCTCCCGCATGGATTCGATGCTCTTGCGGAGCATCTCGCGCCCTTCGGCGAAAGGTACCTTGTACTTGCGGGCATAGCTGCCGGCAAGCAGACCGTCGTCATGCACAAGAGCGGAATTGAAACGGACCTCACGCATCATGGGGTATGCACGTCCGCTATCCGCATCGATACGCGCCTCGCTCCTCGAGTTTATGAACGCGCCGAATCCCGGCACGACAATGCAGTCATGCCGAAGAAGAAGATATTCTATGTGGATGGAAAGACGCTCCATAATGACTATGACAGGTGATTTCGGTATCTGATCGTGTGTATGTTCGCGGAGGCGTCGCAGCACCGATGGCGAAAGTGAATGCAAAGATAATAAAAAAAGAGTGAACCTCCAATTACAGAAGGCTCACTGTAGATAATTTTTATTCGAAGACCCATGCCCGGCAGGGCATGGATATCGCCGTATCGAAGAAGTTATTTCTTTGATTGCGGGAGCATTGCGTCTACCAGGCTCGGGTCTGCGCCATACTCGAGCGCGAGCTTACGCTCTATATTCGCCTCCGTATTCTGGTATTTTCTCTTATGAAGGACCCCTCGCATAAGATGCAGCTCTCCGCTACGGGGATATTTGCCTATTGCTTCATGCATCTCTTCTTCAGCATGACTGATGTCGTCTGCGCCGATGAGAGCCAGTATCTTTTTGAACCGCAGGCTGTCGCTGTCTTCGATAGCGATTTCGCGCGCATATTCTTCGCAGGCCTTGCGATTGTCGCCCTGCAGCGAAGCCACGTCGCCGAGACCTTCATGGCCTCCGGGGCTGTCGGGATGCATGGATACCGCCGCTGAGTAATCCCTGCCTGCCTCGCTGAGTCTTTTCGCATCAAGATGCAGTCCCGCGCGGGCCAGGCGGGGTGACAGAAGCGTGGAGTCTATCTCCAGCGCGAGGTCGAGGTCCCGCAGGGCTTCGCTGTCACGTCCCGTCTCTATTAAGGTATATGCTCTGTTTGCGAGCAGCACGGTGGAGCGGGGTGCCGAAGCGAGGCCGATGTCGAACGCCTGGAGCGCTCCGTCGGTATCGCCCATGCGGTTGCGGACAATACCGAGATTGGACCAGAGCAGGTAGTTCGACTTGTTGGCCGGCTCAAGCCTGAGGGCTTTCACTATGACCCTCTCGGCATCCGCCCAGTTCTCGTTGCGGATATACCTGTCGGCCGAGTCGGCACACTCCACGTATGGTCGGGTAAGAGTCTGCGCCCCCGGGAGGAGGGCGCAGACAGTTATCATCAATGTGAGAATAGCGGTTCTCATTTCTTCTTGTTGTAGTTCTCAAGACCGGTCTTGAGGAACTTCTGGTATTTCGGGATATTCTCCTCGTAGGGGAACGAGTGGTTGAGCGGCATACCCTCCTGGTCGACTATTACGTAATAGGGCTGTGCGTTCGAGCCGAACTTGGTGCGCTGCAGATAGCTCCACTTGTCGCCGTAAGTGCGGAGAGTGCGTTCGGTGCCGTCGTTCTCCTTCACCGTCATGGGCTGCGGGAGAGGTTTCTTGTCATCGACCATCAGGGTGACGAGTACGTAGTCTTCGTCGATGGTGCGCTTGATCTCGGAATCGGTGAGGACTGCGGCCTCCATCTTGCGGCAGTTCACGCAGCCGAATCCGGAGAAGTCGATAAGTACGGGCTTGTTGAGCTTGGCTCCGAGTTCCATGCCTTCCTCATAGCTGTCTACCTGAGCGTGGACATCGCCTTCGTAAAGGTTGAAGTCCTGTGTGTAGATCGGAGGAGCGAAAGCGGAGATGCTCTTGAGCGGGGCTCCCCAGAGACCGGGGATCATGTAGACCGCGAATGCGAGTGAGATCAGGGCCAGCGAGAAGCGGGTCAGGCCTACTTTCTCGACTTTGTCGTCATGCGGCAGTCTGATCTTGCCGAGGAGGTAGAAGCCGAGGAGGGCGAATATCACGATCCAGAGAGATACGAATACCTCGCGGTCGAGGATACGCCATCCGTAGGCGAGGTCGGCAACGGAGAGGAACTTGAACGCGAGGGCGAGCTCAAGGAAACCGAGCACGACCTTGACGGTGTTCATCCAGCCGCCGCTCTTAGGCATCGACTTGAGCATGGTCGGGAAGATCGCGAAGAGCGAGAAGGGGATGGCCAGCGCGAGGGCGAAGCCGAACATTCCGATCGCAGGTGATATGAAGTTGCTCGTCGATGCGGCCTCCACAAGCAGCGTGCCGATGATCGGTCCGGTACAGGAGAAGGATACGAGCACGAGTGTGAACGCCATGAAGAAGAGCGACAGATATCCGGTGGTGCTGTCCACTTTGGAGTCCATCTTATTGGTCCACTTGGCGGGGAGGGTGATCTCGAAACCTCCCATGAAGGAGATGGCGAACAATACGAGCAGGATGAAGAACGCAACGTTGAAGCCGGCGCTCGTGGCGAGTTCATTGAGGGCCGAGGCGCCGAAGATCGCTGTCACTATCAATCCGAGGGCCACGTAGATCACCACGATCGATGCTCCGTAGATCAGCGCGGAGGAGATGGCTTTGCTGCGGCTCTTGTTGCCTTTAAGGAAGAAGCTTACCGTCATAGGAATCATCGGCCAGACGCATGGTGTGACGAGTGCGATGAGACCTCCGAGGAAGCCTGCGAGGAAAATGTACCAGAGGCTACGGCTCTGCTGGTCGGGGGTATCCTCGAAGACGCGCATCTCGGCTTCGACGTTGGCCCACCATTTGTCGGCGTTGACACCCGACATGTTGGCGGCCGGCGTCATGAAGCCTTCGGCGCTCTGCAGCGAGTCGGTCATCTCGGTGATAGCCTCGACCTCCTGCTCTTTAGCTTCCTCCTCGGCCTTCTTGGCCTCCTCCTTCATCTCGGCAGTGAGGGGAGCGGTGCCGGTGAAGGTGTGGCTGCCGAGCACGCGGAGACATCCGCTGTCGTTGCAGGCCTGTCCGCCGATCTCAAGCTTCACTGTCCATTTCTCGGCGAGAGGCTTGATTTTCTGGGTGAACACTACTGTACCGGTGTAGAAGTGCTCGTCCACCTCCAGCACATCGTCGTATGCCTTGGTATATGCTTTGTTGGCTTTTGCCCGGCCGTCGAGACGACAGCCGCTGAGGTCGAAATGGAATTCGAGCGGAACTCCTCCACCTTTAGGATTGTCCTGGGAATACATGTGGAATCCCGGAGCCACTTTTGCTGTCATTTCCAATGTCGGGGACGCGGTTTTGTCACCGACAAGACGGTAGCTCCATGTCACTCCTTCCTGGGCCATGGCCAGAATCGAGGTGAAAAGCACCGCCATCAATAATAGGTGTCGCTTCATGATATGTATTTTTGGTTTAAATTTTATTTTTCTGATTCTGATTATGTTAACTTGAAAAGTTCTCAAAAAAGCAGGGCAGCCCCGCAAAACTTTTTGCTAAATTAGTAAAAATCCGTTATATTTGCAATATAGTTCGCGCGAAACTTGTTTTGCGCCGAAACATGATTAATTTACCATAATATAAAGCCGAGGCGGTCCGGAGGGACTGCCGGAGGCGGAAACTAAACCACCATGAAAACTAAACGTTTGTTATTGGGCGACGAAGCTCTTGCTCTCGGAGCCATCAATGCGGGGCTTTCGGGAGCATACGCATACCCGGGCACGCCGTCTACAGAAATTCTGGAATATGTCCAGAAAAATCCGGTAGCCCGCGAGCGCAAGATCCACAGCCATTGGTCTTCCAACGAAAAGACAGCCGTTGAGGAGGCTCTCGGCATGAGCTACTGCGGTCTGCGTGCAATCACCTCTATGAAACATGTGGGCGTCAATGTGGCTGCCGATCCTTTCGTCAATTCGGCGATGACCGGCGCCAACGGCGGTCTGCTCGTGATCGCGGCCGACGACCCCTCCATGCATTCCTCGCAGAACGAGCAGGATTCACGCTTCTATGCGGATTTCGCAATGATTCCCTGCCTCGAGCCTTCCAACCAGCAGGAGGCCTACGATATGGCCAAGTATGGTTTCGAACTGTCGGAGCGCAACGGCATTCCCGTAATGACGCGCCTCACAACGCGCCTTAGCCACTCACGCGCAGTGGTGGAGACGGACGACGAACCGATGGCACAGAACAAGCTGCACTATCCGGAGAACCTGAAGCAGTGGGTGCTTATGCCCGCCATATCCAAAGTAAGGAACCGCCAGCTTATCAAGGATTTCGATAATTTCGTCAAGGAATCGGAGGAATCGCCCTTCAACCGCTACGAGGAGGCCCGCGACCACCATCTCGGAATCATAGCTTCCGGTATCGCATACAACTATCTGATGGAATGCTTCGGAGGCAACTGTCCTTTCCCCGTGGTGAAAATCAGCCAATATCCTCTTCCCGAGAAATACATGCGCCGCGTGTACGATTCCTGCGATGCCCTGCTGATCCTCGAGGAGGGACAGCCGTTCATAGAGAAGAGCGTCCGCGGACTCGCTTCCGAAGGAAAGAAAATCTACGGCAAACTCACCGGTCATGTGGTTCGCGACGGAGAGCTCTCTCCTGACAGCGTGGCCGAGACCATCCGCAAGGTTGCCCCCGGCGTGAAGGAACTTATCCACCGGGAGGTGCCCGCAGCATCTGATATAGTTGTGAGCCGTCCGCCGGCTCTCTGTCCCGGATGCGGCCACCGCGATGTATACGGTGCGCTCAACGATGCACTCAAGGAGTTCGAGTCTCCCAAAGTGTTCGGCGACATAGGCTGCTACACGCTCGGATTCCTCAAGCCTTTCAACGCCATCGACTCCTGCGTGGATATGGGTGCCTCGATCACGATGGCCAAGGGTGCGTCCGACGCAGGTCAGTTCCCATCGGTGGCTATCATCGGCGACTCCACATTCACCCACTCCGGAATGACCGGTCTTCTCGATGCGATCAATGAGAACAGCAACATGGTGGTGATCATCTCCGACAACCTCACCACGGGTATGACCGGAGGTCAGGATTCCCAGGGTACCGGCAAACTCGAAGACATCTGCCGCGGTCTCGGTGCCGACCCTGCCCATGTACGCACCATCGACTCCCTGCCCAAGCTCCATGAGGAGATGAAGCAGCTTTTCCTCGAGGAAATCCGCTATCAGGGGCTTTCCGTGATAGTTTCCCGCCGCGAGTGCATCCAGACCGCACGCCGGCATGCTGTAAAGAAATAAGACTTCCACACCAACCCAAAATCAAGCAAATAATGAAAACTGACATAGTATTGGCAGGTGTAGGAGGCCAGGGCATCCTCACCATAGCCACAATCCTCGGGGCGGCCGCTCTCAAGGAGAATCTTTACCTGAAACAGGCTGAAGTACACGGAATGAGCCAGCGCGGAGGCGACGTTCAGTCCAATCTGCGCATCTCTTCCTCTCCGATCCATTCCGACCTGATTCCGCAGGGCGGCGCCGATCTTGTTGTGTCACTAGAGCCGATGGAGGCCCTCCGCTATCTTCCTTATCTTTCTTCGGAAGGCTGGATAGTTACGAACACCGAGCCGTTTGTCAACATCGACAACTATCCGGAGATGACAGCCGTGGAGGAGGAGCTCGCACGCCAGCCTCATGTAGTGGCTTTCAATATGGATGAGAAAGCGAAGAGCGTCGCTACGGTCCGCAGTTCGAATCTCGTGCTTCTCGGAGCCGCCTCGCCATTCATCGACATAGACCCGGCCAAGATAGAGGAGGCCATCAAGGGTGTCTTCGGAGCCAAGGGAGAGAAGATAGTCGAGCAGAATATAGCAGCGTTCCGCGCAGGTCGCGAGACAGCATTGAGCTCGATTCATAAATGATACCATAATCAGAGGAGCGGTGCCCGTAAAGGGTTCCGCTCCTCACCATGAAAATACATAGACAATGTTTCCGGTAGATAACGAAACCTATCGCAAAGCCGTGGCGAATGTCGGAATCATCGACGTGTCCACCGCTACAATACGCCAGATATGCTCGCTTGCCGCAGAACTCGAGCGCCTTGCCGAAGAGCGCATGATCCATCTCGAGATAGGCAATCCCGGTCTCGAGGCCGAGCGCGTGGGAGTCGAGGCAGAAGTAAAGGTGCTCGAAGAGGGCATAGCCAACAAATATCCGGCAATCCAGGGTATTCCCGAACTTAAGGAGGCCGGCTCCGAATTCATCAAGGCATTCATCGACATCGATGTTCCGGCAAAGTGCATAGTCCCCACCGTGGGTTCCATGCAGGGGAGCTTCACGCTTCAGCTTCTCCTTTCCCAGAGACTGAAGGAGAAGGACACCATGCTGTTCCTCAATCCCGGTTTCCCGGCCAACATGAGCCAGGCCAAGGTGCTCGGCATCAAGACCGAGGACTTCGATATTTATGAATATCGCGGCGATAAGCTGGAGTCCAAGCTGGAGAGCGTCCTCAGCAAGGGCAATGTGACCGCGCTGATGTACAGCAATCCCAACAATCCGGCGTGGACAAACCTCACAGAGCAGGAGCTCGAGATAATCGGACGCCTCGCGACTAAATATGACTGCATCGTCCTCGAGGACATGGCATATTTCGGCATGGATTTCCGCACGGACATCTCAGTTCCCTTCCAGGCTCCCTACGCAAGTACGGTGGCCCGCTATACCGACAACTATATCCTTCTCCTCTCGGCTTCCAAGATATTCAGCTATGCCGGCCAGCGCATCGCGCTCGTCTGCATGGGCCCGAAGGTTTATGACCGCAAGTATGAGTTCTTCGAGAAGTTCTACGAGATGCCGGCGTTCGGCGACGCATATATTTACGGCGTGCTCTATGTGGCCTCTTCCGGTACGGCTCATTCCGCGCAGTATGCCCTCGCGGCCATGCTCAGGGCTGCCACACGCGGCGAGCTGAAATTCATCAGCCACTGCAGCGAATATGGCCGTCGCGCGAAAATCGTGAAGGACATTTTCGAGCGCAATAATTTCCATATCGTCTACGATATGGACGGTGACCAGCCGATTGCCGACGGATTCTTCTTCACCATCGGTTATCCGGGATTCAGCGGCGACGAGCTTCAGGAGGAACTTCTTAAATACGGTGTTTCCTCTATCGGTCTCCGTACAACAGGCAGCGACCAGCCCGGTATACGCGCATGCGTATCAGTAATCAACAACGAGGAGGATTTCAACCGTCTCGACAAATTCCTGGCACGTTTCGACCGGGACCATAAGAAAGCCTGACATGGAGCATAAGATCAATTATGTGAGCGCGGCCGAAGCCGTGAAGCTCATCGAGAGCGGCGACCATATCTACCTCCAGGGTTCGACATCGATTCCGGAGGCACTGTCGCAGGCTCTCGCCGACCGTGGCCATGAATTGCGTGACGTAACCATCTATACCGGTTTCGGAGTAGGCCGCGGTCCTTCGCCGCTGTGCCGTCCGGAATATAAGGATTCTTTCCTGATCGATTCCTTCTTCGTGAACAACACCGTCAGGAAATGGATTGACGACGGTTATGGATCCATGACTCCCCGCTTCCTCGGACAGGTTCCTGCCTTAATCCGCGACGGCACTTGGCGCGTGGATGTCGCCGTGCTTAACTGTTCGCTTCCCAACGAGGAGGGGCTGGTCAGCTTCGGTGTGTCTGGCGACGTGGCATGTTCGGCCGTCGAGTGCGCGGACCGCATCATCGCGCAGATCAACCCCAAGATGCCGTTTTCCTACGGCGATCCGACTGTGCATATCTCCAAGATTGACGCATGCGTGGCTGTCGACGAGGATCTCGTGGAGGTGCCGACCCCGACCCCGACCGAAGCGGAGGTGGCCATCGGCGAGCTTATCGCGGAGCGGATTCCCAACGGAGCTACGCTGCAGATCGGAGTGGGAGGTATTCCCAATGCTGTGGTGCAGGCGCTCGGCAACCACCGTCATCTCGGACTCCACACGGAGGCAATGACCGACGGAGTGCTTCCGCTGCTTCAGAGCGGAGTGATCGACAACTCTGAGAAGAAAGTCCTTCCCGGACTCTCCGTTGCATCTCTCGCGCTCGGCTCGCGTCACCTTTATGATTACATGGACAAGAATCCCGACATTATTTTCCGCGACGTGGCATGGACCAACAATCCTTACGTCATAGCGCAGAATCCGAAAGTGGTGTCGATAAATTCATGTCTGGAGATAGACCTCACAGGTCAGGTATGTGCCGATTCGATTGGCCGCCGTATCTTCTCGGGCGTGGGAGGACAGCATGATTTCGTCTACGGCAGCTCTCTCAGCGAGGGAGGTATGTCGTTCATCGCCATGCTTGCCACCACAAACAAGGGCCTGAACAAGATCAAACCGGTGCTTACTCCGGGTGCCGGAGTGGTGACTACCCGCTTCCAGACGCACTGGATCGTTACGGAATACGGCGCGGTCAACCTCCGCGGAAAGAACCTTGCAGAGCGTGCGAAACTGATGATTTCGGTGGCCGCACCGCAGTTCCGCGAGGAACTGGAACGCGAGGCTGCGGAAAGATTCGGCTATTCGTTCCTCCGCCTGAAATAAGAGGAAACAGGACGGAACAAACGTTTTATAAAATCTTATTACAGAAATCCCGGCGAAAATTATTAATTTTGCCGGGATTTTCGTTTTTATGCTTGATAAGAGGCGGATTAAATTGGGAATTTATATTGAACCTCGTGCATGCTCTGCATGTTACAAAGGTGAATATTTTAGGAAGAATGATAGGAAAGTCAGATAAGATTCATCACGCACACGACCATGGCGCGGCTGTGGCTGATGTTGTGGGACATGCGAATGCCAGAAAAATACGTAAGGTAGTGGGTATCGGATGCGTGGTCAATGCGATACTGATGGCGATGAAGATGGCTACGGGCTATTTCGGCCACAGCGACGCGCTTGTCGCCGACGGCTTCCATTCGCTGAATGATTTTGCCGCGGACTTGATAATGCTTGGTTTTGTCGGGATATCTTTCCGTGGCCCGGACAACCGTTATTCGTACGGTTACGGAAAGTTCGAGACATTCTCGACTTTTCTCATGTCTTCTTTCCTCATGATAGTGTCGCTGATGATCGGCTATGAGGGAATCGGGTCTCTTGCGGACTATGCGCGTGGCGAGCAGCTTGAGCAACCCAATATCTGGACCGTGATAGTGGTTCTGTTCGCAATGGCCACCAAGGAGGGCCTGTATCATTTCTATTCCGCTGCCGGAAAGAAAGTGGGCTCGAAAGCATTGGTGGCCAACGCGTGGCATCACCGCAGCGATGCGTTGGCCTCTGTAGCAACGCTCATAGGAGTCTCCTTCTCCCAGCTTTTCGGCCCGGCGTTCAGGGTGCTTGATCCAATTGCATCGATTCTGATAGCTGCGTTCATTCTTGTGGCGGCATGCAGGATGCTGGCTCCGGCGTTCTGTGAACTTATGGAACGTTCGTTGCCGGAAGCCGATCGTAAGAAGGCCCGCGAGTGCGTGGAAAATACTCCCGGAGTGGAGAGCATAGCGCATCTTCGCTCGCGCCGTAACGGCCATTATAAAGTGTTTGATATAGCAGTGCGTGTGTCTCCCGATGTATCTGTGAAGAATGGAGCCGATATTGCGCTTGCCGTAGAGGAATCGCTGACCGATCAATTCGGTCCCTACATTCTTCCCACGGTAAGCGTCATCCCCTCCAAAGATAAGTAGGGATATTCAGTAAATGGCGTAAAATTGAGGTTGTGAAATGGGCCGAG
>CAJUBC010000063.1 GCA_910584545.1 uncultured Muribaculaceae bacterium
AGCAGTCTTGACAGACTGGCTTCGGCAGACGCACTCGACCTCGCATATACATGCGGTACATCGTCTCATCCACTCTATTATGTCTTCAATGCCCACGAGGGACCGGGATACATCATCATCTCGGCGGATGACTGCGCCACTCCGGTGTTGGGTTATTCTCTCGAAGGACGCTATGAAGCCGGCTCCATGCCTCCGGCCATGAACTGGATGATGCATGGGCTCGAGAGTGAGATCAAGGCGGCTCCGGGTCTTCAGAATCCCGTTCCCATGGGCGAGCGACGCCGCATGGCACGCCGTGCCGCCGGAAGCAACGAGCGTATTCTCCTCTCGACTCCGCAATGGCGCCAGGAAGCCCCGTTCAACAACCAGATTCCCGGGAAGGCGCTGACCGGCTGTGTGGGCACCGCCATGGCCATGATCATGAAATATCATGAGTTTCCCGAACAAGGCACAGGAAGCTACAATGGAGTCAACTTCGACGTGGCTTATGACTGGGCCAACATGCGGATGGACAGTTACCGCTCCGGTTACACCGAGGCCGAGGCGGAAGCCGTGTCCACCTTGATCTATCATGCGGCGGCAAGTATCGGCACGCAGTTCGGCTACTCCGGTTCGAGCGCATACGAAGTGAAAGTTCCCGCCGCTCTCGTCAACTATTTCGGCTATGACCCCGGGGTTTCCTATAAAAAACGCTCGGAGACCCCTACGCAGGCTGAATTCGACCGTCTGGTGGAGAATGAAATCCGCGCCAGCCGTCCCGTACTATATTGCGGCCAGGACGTGACAGCCGGGCATGCTTTCGTAGTAGACGGCTACGATCCCCTCAGCGGCATGATACATGTGAACTGGGGATGGGGAGGTGCCGACGGCAACAACAACGGGGGCTGGTATGCCAGCACGGCCCTCAATCCCACGGTCAGCCAGTCGCACAGCTTCAACAACCTTACCACCATCATCTATAATATAAAGCCCGGAGAGGGTTCCAATTCGATCTGGTCTCCGCTTCATATCACTGCTGACGGCCGTCAGCCCGGCATGAGTTCCGACCTCGAGGGAGACCTTGCCGTCGGTAAGGAATTCACCGTGCGTGTCGGCAATATCAAGAACCTCAGCTATGACAGGTTCTCCGGGAAATTCGCCGTAGCCCTGTTCGATGCCTCGGGTGCCTTCAAATGTACTCTCAGCAAGATCGACGGCATGACTCTCGACGGTATGGCCCTATACCCCCACTCGACCGTAGCATATTCCTGCTCACTGCCTGCCGGGACATCGGTTGGCGCAGGAGATGTAATACGCATGGCGACCAGCACCGACAACGGTCAGACCTGGCTGCCGATAGCAGGCGAGCTCGTTACAGTAAATGAAATTCCGGCCACGGGTGCCGTGCCGCAGTACTTCAACGTGAACACCCCCTCCGGCATTTCAGGAGCTACGTTTACAGGAACCGACAAAGTGATAAAGGGCTGGAACTATACTTTCCGCGTAGTGCCTGCACATCCGGAGACAGATGTCGTTACAGTCAAGGGCAACGGCTATCTGCTCACTGCGGGAGCCGACTATACATACACGGTCAACAACGTGCTCGACGATATGGAGATCGCCGTGTATGTGAAGCCTGCTTCCGAAGTAAAGGAGAAGCGGACTCTCTGGGTCGGACAGTCCGGAACACTTGAAACACTTATCGACGACGCCGACGCCGGCACCATCAAGGACCTCACACTCTTCGGCACTATCGACGCACGGGACTTCGCATTTATGAAGAGCAGCATGAAGCTCACGCGTCTCGACCTCTCCGGCGTGAGGATCTCAGCCAACGGAACAAACCAGGCCAACGCCATACCCCGCGAGGCTTTCCGCAACCTGTGGAGCCTCAAGGAAGTGATACTCCCCTCGAGTGTGAACCGTCTCAACAACGGATGTTTCCGTTACTGCGGCATCACGAGCATCGTGATTCCTGCTGCGGTGAATACTTATGAATACAATGTATTCAACGGAGCTTCTGCTCTCCGCGACATCTGGGTACTCAATCCCAATCCGGCATTCGTGAACTGGTGCGTTTTCGCCGGGACACCTTCCAACCGCACTGTACACTGCGTCAATATGGGCGCGGCCGGTACGTATATGAAAAACCAATACTGGAACCAGCCTGATATCGACACCAACGTGACATTCACATGTCCGGCGCAGGACAATCAGCCTTTCCCCACAGCCACCGACTGCGCATTCGCAGTGATGGAAGACAAGGATGTGAAATTTACCTGCGACACCGAACCGGGCCGCTATGCCCCGGGCACAAAAGTGATTTTCAAGGCAGAGCATATCGCCGACGATGACAACCGCATGGATGTGTATGCCAATTCCACACTGCTCAAACCCGACGCGGAAGGCAACTATGCGACCACCGTCAACACCGGTACAATCATTCACTTCGACCTTGTGGAGCCGACAGCCGTCAGCCCCAGCGAATCACCGTGGGTGATTACCGATGCCACCGGCAGCGTGGGCTTGCTTACTGATGCTGTAAATGTGATTCCCGGCGTGCCATTTACTATCCGTGTGAATGCTTTCGACGCGCCCTCTAAAGCATTCTGGGCTGCAGTGCTCACCACAGCCGACGGCCGTATCAAGGAATTCATATCGGAAATAAGCAATTGGTCGGCCGAACCCGCCAACGGGCTCAGGATGAATGTCACGTGCTGCGTGAAGGAGGCTACCGTCCGTGAAGGTAACCTTATCCGTCTTGTCACATCTATTGACAAAAAGAACTGGAAACTTGTCCACGGAGCCAACGATAACGTGATTGCCGCCCTTCCGGCCCTGAACAACGCAACGCCTGTATACAATTTCACATTCCCCGAAGGGCTTGAGAAGCAGGCGAATCTCTCCGGCATAGTGTCGAGCGCAGTGCGTGGCCGCGACCTTACTTTCAAAATCACACCCAAGTCGGCCGGCAATGTGCTTACGATGCTCGTAAACGGCGTTCCCTATGCCAAGGAAGTGAAGTCGATCAACTATTCGTTTATTGCCAAGGAGAATCTGGATTTCGACGTAAGAGTGATCACTCCCGACCAGATGGAGGCTGTTGTCTTTGACCTTCAGCCCGGCGAACACCTCTGGGAGCCGACCAATACGGATTTGAAGAATCAGCGTCGCGAGGCTCTTCGTCCCAAAGTAGTGGTGAAAGGTAACATCGACTACACCGATCTTGCGCTTTTCAGAGAAGCAACAGCTTGGAACAAAGTTGTATCGCTCGACCTTTCAGGCGCGACAATCGTTGCCGACCGTTCTGAACCCACAAGCTATCCCGCTAACGAAATGCCGGCGAACTCGTTCTGTCCTTCCACTACAATTGGTACGCCCGTTATCAAGCTTAAGGATTTGAAATTCCCTGCTACTGTGAGACGTATCGGTGCAAGCGCGCTGTTTGGATGCTCTAATATCACTGAGCTTGAACTACCCCTCAATCTTTATAATGATGAGACAATTGTGTCTGGAGGGAAAAACAGGGCTCATCAGGGTGGTCTTAGGGCATCATGCTTCAAGGGGTGCAATAAGCTTACAACTCTGTATTGTTATGCGGCTCCTGTTGCAGGGAAAGTTCATCATCTTGATTTTAACAATCCGTCTTCCTTAATGGGCAATAACCCTGCGTCTGAGTTATACAATGATAAACTTGGTATTTCCGATCCATCCACAGTATCTGTCGTTGTGAAACCCGAATATTTTAACGTATATACTACCCGTCACGATAATGGCAGTGAAGATCCTAATTTTTACGACGGCTGGTATAACGGATGGGTATATAACGGATTCAATATCGTTTATGACACTCCTGTTTATGGCGTTAATTTCGATGTTACCCGGTGTTTTACAAAAGATGCTAAATTCGATGTATCAAAAGCTGTCTCTTTCCTGGGAAACAACACCAAGCAGAACAGCCTCGATTTCAGCGGTCAGCTCTGTATTGCCGTCAAAAGTACAGCTACACGCCCTGAGGGAGTGGATGCCTACGATGCGGCACGTCAGGTAAAGGTATACGACAACGGCAAACTTCTTCCTGAAGACAGGATTGCGGAGGACGGCTCTGTGACATTGACTTATTACAATCCTAATAAACTTGATAATAAAGAGCTTATCGGAGACCATAATATAGAAGTAGTTTACCTGTATGACGTGACGTTCAAGTGTGCGGCCGATAATCTTAAGATTAACCCCGAAATCCGCAACAACGAGTCTCTCGGCGATGCGGCTACAGAGTTTGAGTCTCTGAATTACTATGACGCGGCTGCTCCTGTACTTCAGAGTGTGAGAGAGGGTTCTTCAGTCCGATTTAAGGTGGAGCTGACCGGAGCCGACGTCTCTCAGGTGAAACCCATGGTGAAAGTTGGCGAGAATGTCGTGTCGGCCGACGAAGAAGGTTTCTATACCGTAGATGTCACAGACAGTAATCTGGATGTAAACGTATTCACGGTTCCTGTCAACGGTGCGAACCTTTCGCCGGCGGAAATAGCCGTAATCAATCCTGAGGAAGCAGTGGATGTCACAAGCATAGCTCTTTCGGGCGAGATCACTCCTGAGGATGTCAAGAATCTTATCGACAAACTCCCGGCACTTGAGGAACTTGATTTGTCGGAACTCTCCGAGGCGCTTCCCGAAAGCGCCATGGCAGGCAAGGAAACACTTGTCACCGTGACGCTCCCGAGCGCGTCGGTTATCGAAGCCGGTACATTCGAGGGTTGTGTCAACCTGACTAATGTTGTAGTGCCCGAATGCGTCAACGTCATCGGTGCGAATTCATTCAAAGACTGCGCGTCGCTCAAGAATCTCAGTTTCTCCGGAATCACCGGTGTGGGTGCGAATGCTTTCAGCGGCTGCGACCGTCTGACAAGCATTATCTTCACTGCCGCGCGTCCGGATGCCAAGCCGGCGCTTGTGCGCCGCCGTGCCCGCGCCTCGAAAGAAGGCTATGACGCAAATGCCTTTGCCGGCCTCAATCCCAACTGTATCGTATATCTCGACGAAGGTGTCGAGGAGCCCGCAAACGCCGATGTGAATTATGTGCGCGTACGTAAGGATGCGTCTTCGGAAACAGGGCGCGTATATGAGGCTCTCGGAAGTATCGCAGTCAATCCCGACTATGATTTCCAGGCTGTGAACGCATTCAACATCACAGAGGGGAACTCGATCTCGATGGAGATGCAGCTCAACGGCACTAATAAAGGCAACCAGGGCTGGAAGTCTCTCGTACTTCCTTTCTCGCCCGTGAAGGTGACCGATGGAGCCGGAAAAGAGATGGTCCAGTATACGCGCGACAATGGAAACGATGAGGACAGCTTCTATATGACGGCTACTCCCCACGCAGACGGCACTCTCGGACTTGTGAGCGGAATAAGGGCCAACGCTCCTTACCTTGCGGCACTTTACCGCGAAGGAGGAGCCGCCATCGTGCGTTTCATCGCCGACAATTGCGAAGTGCCCCAGACCCCTGCCGAAATCCGTTCGGAATGCGCGGACTATGCGCTTGCTGCGACTCTTTCGGGCCGCGACCTCGCGGCAGATGCCACATATCTGCTTAGTGCGGACGGCAGCGCGTTCGAGGTTGCCGGAGCAGCAGTCGAAGCTTTTGCCGAGGGTGACGGCGAAGAGACCGTGAACAGCGTGGCCGTGAAGCCTTTCACTGTCTACGCCGTTTCTGACTCCGGAGTGTCCAACTTCCCCATTGACATTGACGTGACAGAGACAAAGCCCGTTGGAATCGAGACTCCTGACGCCGCTCCGGCATTCATGATTTCCCGAGAGAACGGTACTCTTGTGATTTACTCTGATTGCGACACAGACATAGATGTGTTCGATACTGCCGGTCAGCATGTCTCTTCTCTGCAAGTGGTCAAGGGGCGCAATACGGTGACGGATCTCGCCCCGGGAGTATATATCATCCGTAGCCAGAAAGTGGTTCTTTAATTCTCACTGAGTAAACGTCCCTTCATCCGTCTTGACTTTCGATCAAGGCGTATGAAGGGGCGTTTTTTCATCTTCCGGATCGGACTGACCATGATGAAGCGTGTTGCGCTGAGATTAGATGGATTTTAATTTTTTTCATAACTTTTACACTGACGATGTAAGAATGTCAGTTTTTTTATATATATTTGCGATTGATTAAGTCATTCATTATAACAGGCTCCTGACAAGGAGTCCGATTAATTCCACTGGGATGCGATTGAATGTCGTAACAATCTAATACCGGAAATCATATTCAACTCATAAAATCAACTATATGACCAACAGATTTACCAATTTAGCACTCGCTGCCGCCATGGCGATTCCGGGAATCGCGGAGGCAGGCACCATGGAGTTTTCATACGCTACTCCGGGTGAAGATTACAGCGTATACGGCTATAACATGAGGGAGAGATACGATGTGGCCATTCGTATCGGAGAAGACATGGCCGGAGCCAAAGTCAAGGGATTCACGGTTCCTCTCCCCGTGACTGACGCTCAGGTCGCCGAACTGAAAGGATGGCTGTCGTCGGAACTGAAGATATTATACGGTGATAACTTCGCCGATATCACCACTGTGGACGGATCGCTCGCCGACAAGACCCTCACCGTCGATTTCGGAGAAGGCGTAACCATTCCCGCGGAGGGAATCTACGTAGGGTACAGTTTTGATATCATAAGTTTAGAAAACACAACGGGAGGGGGCTACAATCCAAAGCTGCCCATAGCCTGCGTTCCGGGCGATAACCGCAACGGCTTCTGGCTCCACACGTCAACCATTGTAGCGAATTGGAGAAATATGGTGGATGCCTTTAAATATGTCAGCCCCATGGTGGTGACTCTCGAAGGCGACTTCTACGACAATGGAGCTTCCGCGTCACTCGAGTCGAAACCTTTCGTAGAGAAGGGACAGGAGGGAAAGGTGGCGGTCACTGTTTGTAATCACGGCAAGACCGACATCCGGGATATCCACTATACATACGATGCCGACGGAGTGACCGGCGACGGTACCTATACGTTCGCGACTCCGATAGACGATGAGTTCGGCTCTACCGGTACGGCAACCGTAACCATACCGCCTTTCGAGAACTTGGGCACGTACCCCCTTACCATCACCATTGACCGCGTGAACGGGCAGGAAAACCTTGACAAGTCGCGCACTGTAACCACTGACTTTGTGGTAGCTCCGTTCATTCCCCTCAACAGGCCGCTGGTTGAGGAATACACCGGCTTATGGTGCGGAGGATGTCCTGCGGGATATGTCGCGCTGGAGGAACTAAGCGAACAACTCGGAGAGGATTTCGTGGCGATTTCCTACCATGAAGGGGACATGATGGAGATCATGAACCAATGGGATTTCCCGATTGCGCAGTTCACTAATGAATTGAGTTATCCTTCCTCTCAGATAAACCGTCTGAACAACGAGTACCCCGATAAAGATGATCTCGAAAAGAACCTGAAGAAATATTCGGCTATGTACACTCCCGCCAACATCGAAGTCCAGGCAGATTGGACAGACGACACTCATTCGGCGGTCAAGGCTACGGCTACGGTAAGATTCATAGAGAGCATGGAGAGCCACGGCTACCGCATAGCTTTCGCATTGGTAGCGGATAATCTCTCCAACCCGAGATTCGTTCAGAAGAACTATTATGTCGGAAACCAGTCATTGACCGGCAAATGGTGGGATATATTCACGAAGGGAGAGGCCGAGGTGAAAGGACTGGTATTCAACAGTATCCTGGCTGCCACATCCGATACCAACGGCGTGCCCGACACACTTCCCGAAACAATCACCATGAGTGAGGCATACAGCTCGGACTACACCTTCAAGATGGACGAAGTCCGCAACACCCAAGGTGCAGAATTCCTCAACAGCGACTGCAAGCTCAGGGTAATCGCCTATATAGTGGATACGAACAACAAGAGCGTGCTCAACAGCAACAGTTCTTCCGCACTGTCTGGATACACGACAGGAGTTGGATCAATCGAGGCTGAGAATGACGCAGACTGCGAGTATTACAACCTGCAGGGAGTGCGCGTCGAAAATCCGTCTGACGGCATCTTCATAAAGGTTGCGAAAACCAATGACGGACAGACTGTCAGCAAGAAGGTTCGGTTCTGATAATCCGGATAACGATATTTCTTAGAACTGAAATATACAAACATCGAGGCCGTGTCAATAATGTTGGCACGGCCTCGTTTCATTTTAGGATTCCCTTATCGAAACTTTATCGCTGGTGAAGTGTTAAAATATAGTAACTAAATGTTAAAAATCCGTATGATACGTCTAAATGTCTTTTATCGGGTCGAATCGGAAGAGAACCGCGCCCTTTTCATTGAAAAAGCTACTGAGCTCGTAAATCTATCGCGCAAAGAGGAAGGATGCGTGGCTTACGATGTCTTCGCATCCCTGACAGAGAATAAGCATCTTATGATATGCGAGACATGGCGATCCGAAGATGACCTCGAGAAGCACTCCGCTTCCGAGCACTTCCGGCGCCTCGTACCGCAGCTGCACGAACTTGGAGAGTCAAAAGCGGAAAAGTTCAAGTTCTGATTCTACTTTATGTGACTATGGCGTAAACGTTTATTACGCCATAGTCAATTACCTGATATTTCTCTGAACACGCTACTATGAAACACAAGCTCCGTATTGCTTCTGTAATATCCCTTATTTTAAGTTCCGCCGTTTTTCCCTGCTCAGGTCAGACAGATTCGAAACCGAAAGCCGACCAGCAGGTTGACCGGTTGCTACAGAGCCAGAAGATCATACCATTCGGCAGGAATGCCGACAGTCCTGATATGCAGGCATACATCGACTCGGTAAGGCAACGTGTAGCTGTATTCTATTATGACCAGTTCCGCCATTTCTCAGACCCCTACTCTCCATATTTTCTATTTCTAAGCAAGGATGCGAATCTCGCCATGGGTGTAGGTGGCGCTGTGCGTATGCGCGGCTATTATGACTGGGGCGGGGCTATGCCGGCCGCAGGTTTCTCCCCCTACCTTATCCCGATGACTCCTGATCCCGCTTCCATGCGTCATCTTGACGCGACTCCATCCGGTACATGCCTTTTCTTCAGGATAATCGGACGAAACAAACTGATGGGTAACTATCAGCTGAACATCGAAGCGAACTTCACCGGCTACAACGGACGGGACTTCAAGCTGAAAAAGGCATACGCCATCATCAACGACTTCACCGTAGGTTACGCCAACTCCACATTCTCGGACCCTTCGGCGTTACCTCCTACAATCGATGCTTCCGGTCCTGCCAATAAAATCACTCCGACATCGGTATTGATCCGCTACATGCCGGTGATAAAGAAAAAATGGGTACTCGCTGCCTCGGTGGAGATACCATCGAAAGCCCAGGCAATAGAGGACGAGCAGGCAAAGCCGATATCGAACTATATACCTGATTTCGCTGCATTCGCACAATATGAATGGGCTCCGGGACAGCATGTGAGACTGTCGGGAATAGTGCGCTCACTACCCTACCGCAATCTGATAGAGAACAAGAACCATACTGTAATTGGCTGGGCAGCGATGCTGAGTGCCGTAGCGCGGCCAACCGGTTCCCTCAGTGCCTACGCCACCGTAAATTACGGACGCGGATATTCCGGGTTAGGCTCAGACCTTATGATAGGCAACTATGATCTTGTAGGAAATATATCAGATCCGGGGGAACTGTATGCTCCCACATCATTCGGATACTGCGTAGGAATTCAGTATAACATCCTGCCGAATTTATTCATCAGCGGCAATGTCAGCGAGACGAACTATCTGCCGAAGTACAAAGTAACAGATGATGAATACAAATATGGGCTTGTCTGCACGGCCAATGTCTTCTGGAACATGACAGCCAGGATGCAGGTCGGAGCCGAGTTCAACATCGGCACACGCCAGAACTTCAGCGGCGAGCAGAAATGGGCGCGCCGCGCCGCGCTGATGTGCATGTTCTCCTTCTAAAAATGAGACAGGCACTTCCCTGTGGGAGTGCCTGTCCTGAAGGTGGCGATTACCTACTC
>CAJUBC010000064.1 GCA_910584545.1 uncultured Muribaculaceae bacterium
GTAGCCGATGTTGCTATATGTTGGAACTCCAACCTGTAGTTGAGTTAATGCTTACTATTCTACATCATAGGTTCTCTTCTTCTTATCGCTTCCTGCTTCACAACCGGAGTTGCCATCACATGGATTCTTGGAGGCGTGGCCGTGGTTTGCCTGATCCTCGGTTGCGTGTTCCAGTTCCAGAACCATCCCGTGACCGTCAGGATGCGCCAGAAGAAATCGTAGAGTTACCCAAGTTTCAGTCTTGCCTTGGCGAGGGTCTCCGGCTTGCCGATGTCAATTAGGTCCAACCCTGGAACATAATGCTCCTTGATGATGAGACCCGCACGTCCTGCAAGCAACCAGTCCATCACCGGGAAGGCCTCGCGACCGATCTCCTGCGAATACCGGCGTATGTCGGCCACACCCTCCTCCGACACCATATATATACCGCTGAAGGCATGCTCAGACATCCCCGTCAGCGCAGCTGCTGTTTCGGGCCTGTACTCGCCTGCGGTCAGATTATGCCAACCCCGGAGGCATTGCTCTCCGTCGAAGAGGAGACGGCGGGATGAATCCCTGCCGCTCGTGAGGAGCGTGACATCCGCTCCGCACCCCTTATGCGCTTCGCTCAGTTCGGAAAGGTCCGCATCGCTCACAATATCGACATTGTGAACGAGTATCGGTCCGCAATCTTTGCCGAATAGCGGCGCTGCCTTAGCTATAGCCCCCCCCGTGTCGAGCAGCAGTTCCGACTCATCGCTCACCTTGACTTCCACTCCGAAATCCCGGTTTGCCAGAAATTCCTTCACCTGACCGGAGAAATGATGCACATTGACCACTATCCTGTCGAACCCTTCGGCGCGCAGTTTCACCACTACCCTTTCAAGCATAGGAATGCCGCCGACAGGCACCAGCGCCTTAGGATGTTCCAGAGTCCAGGGCCGAAGTCTCGTGCCGAGTCCGGCCGCAAGTATAATCGCGTTCATAGTTCCTTTCTTATTCCTTGTTCTCTGTGTACCACTACCACATTCGCCTCCGGAAATCTCATTTTTATCTGGGCCGCCGCCCGTTCGGCGCAATAGACGGAACGATGCCGTCCGCCCGTGCATCCGAAGCCTATCTGAAGACTGTTGAACCCTCTCCGGAAGTAGCATTCCACAGACGGAGTCACCATATCAACAGCTTTCTTCACGAATCTGTCGGCCTCTCCCCTCCCCTTTAAGAATTCAATTACCGGTGCATCCATACCCGTCAACGGCTTGAATTGGTCATACCGGCCGGGATTGTGCATGCCTCGGCAGTCGAACATGAAACCTCCGCCGTTGCCGCTGAAGTCGTCCGGATAACCTCTCTTATAAGAAAAACTGAATACCGTCACCGTCAGACCGGAATCTTTCGATGGCGAGTCGAATCGCCTGTCTGCGGCAAGTTCACGGCATACACTCGCTAATTCCGGATATCGCTCCGTCATTTCGGAATCAATAGCCGACGCAAGGTTGCGGAGCGCCGGGGAGATGCTCTCTAAGAAATGGGAGCGACGCTGCACGAGTCCACGGAAGCCGTATGCCCCCAAGACCTGTAGCGCGCGGAAAAGCCGGAACATAGGCAAGTTCTTCATCAGCGCTTCCGGATCGCAACCCCTTTGTGCGGCATATTCTTCGGCATAGTACCGAAACATCTCCATCCTGAACTCTTCGGAGAACGGAGCCTTAGCCTGCCAGAGAAAAGATACGGCGTCATATACCGACGGCCCGAGTCTGCCCCCTTGGAAATCTATAAAATAAGGAGTACCGTCGTATATCATCACATTGCGGCTCTGACAGTCGCGCATCATGAATCCCCACTGCGACCAGTCAACGCCGACAAGGTCATCCGCCATGAGTTCGAAATCATCTTCCAGACAAAACTCGTCAAACTGCACACCGGAAGGTTTGAGGAACTCATATTTGAAATAATTAAGGTCCCACATCACCAATCGTCTGCCGAAGGGTCCATATTGCACTGCCCTTTCAAAATCTTCCTCCGGTATAAGCTGCATCCGTACGAGATTCGACAGTGTACGCTTCACCACATCGCTGCAGTCATGGTCATTCCCAAGGATAGAGAACAGCGACACGTCACCGAGATCCTGCTGGAGATAATGCATATAATTCCGCGATTTGACATAAATCTCCGGCACCGGTATTCCGTGGGATTTTAATACAGACTGCAGAGCTAAGAATGCACAACAGTCTGAAATATCGTCTCCGCTGGTACCTATCGCGCTGAACGATCCATCAGGAGCCACAAGTCGGAAATATCTACGGTCGCCACCGGCCTGAGCGATAGGACGTACTTCAGCGGGCGCTATGCCGAAATGTTTCGTAAAAAGCTCTGAAAGTATCTTGATATCCTCCATTTATCTTAAATTGCAAATTTATCTTAAAATGCAAACTCTCCCGCCTTGAAAACGGTTATCATTCATTAGAGGGAAAAGCTTTTGTACCGCAAATTTAGCTGAAATTATTCATTATGGAGCAACAACCGCCCGCAAAGTGAAAAATTTTTAGTAAATTTGCGTCCGAAAGGCTTTACGACCGAAAGGAGAAGCAAGGAAATCGGTATCACCATTCTCCGCAAGAATAAATAATCAACCCAAAATATCGTATCACAATGGCAAAGATTGAAAATTACAATTTCAAGGACAAGAAAGCCATCGTCAGAGTAGACTTCAACGTGCCTCTCGACGAAAACGGCAACATCACCGACGACACACGCATCCGCGGCGCTCTCCCCACGCTGAAGAAGATACTCGACGACGGAGGCAGTCTGATCCTGATGTCGCACATGGGAAAACCGAAAGGCAAAGTCAACCCGAAGCTGAGCCTGCTTCAGATCCGCGACGCCGTGGCCAAGGCCCTCGGCCGCGACGTGAAGTTCGCGCCCGACTGCGCCAAGGCTCAGGAAGCTGCCAGGGAGCTCAAGCCCGGAGAGGTGCTTCTGCTCGAAAACCTCCGTTTCTATCCCGAGGAAGAGGGCAAGCCCGTAGGCATCGACAAGAACGACCCCGGATATGAGGCCGCCAAGAAGGAAATGAAAGAGCGTCAGAAGGAATTCGCCAGGACTCTGGCAAGCTACGCCGATGTATATGTCAACGACGCGTTCGGCACGGCTCACCGCCGTCACGCATCCACGGCCGTCATCGCCGACTACTTCGACAATCAGGACAAGATGCTCGGCTTCCTCATGGAGAAGGAGGTCAAGGCCGTCGACAATATCCTCAAGGACATCAAGCGCCCCTTCACCGCCATCATGGGCGGCTCGAAAGTGTCGACCAAGATCGGCATCATCGAGAACCTCATGGACAAGGTGGACAACCTCATCCTCTGCGGAGGCATGACCTATACCTTCGCAAAGGCCCGCGGCGGCAAGATCGGTGATTCCATCTGCGAGAACGACAAACTCGACCTCGCGCTCGACATCATCAGGAAAGCGAAAGAGAAGGGAGTGAACCTCGTGCTCGGCACCGACTGCGTGGCCGCCGACTCGTTCAGCAACGACGCCGGGACAATGGTATGCCCCGCCGACAACATCCCCGACGGATGGCAGGGTCTCGACGCGGGTCCCGACTCGATCCTGGCGTTCCGCGCCGCCATCGTCCCCGCCAAGACAATCCTCTGGAACGGTCCCGCCGGAGTGTTTGAGTTCGACAACTTCACAGCCGGTTCCAAGGCCATAGCCGAAGCTATCGTTGAGGCTACCGAAAACGGAGCATTCTCGCTCGTGGGCGGCGGCGACTCCGTGGCATGCGTCAACAAGTTCGGCCTCGCCGACTCCGTAAGCTATGTATCGACCGGCGGCGGCGCACTGCTCGAGGCCATCGAAGGAAAGGAACTTCCGGGCGTGGCAGCCGTGGAAGACAAATAATCCTAAATCGACACCGCGGGCGGAGATCCGCCGCGTCATTCATCAGAGGGGAGCGCTTCTTTCGAAACGCTCCCCTCAGCGTGTTAAAAAATATGTTGTAAAACATCATTTTGATGTTAAAATCATAATAAACAATAAAATTTGCCATTCCCCCCTAAAAAAATAGAATCGGGATATTGACTTTTTTAAAAAAAATAGTAATTTTGTATTCGAAAGTTGCGGGAATCGAACACCCGCGGCTTCGGTCAAAATCCCAAAGAGGAATACTCCCTGTTACCTGAAATATCATGAAACTTAGTCCCGCCAACGGAACAGGCCATGAAAAGGATGCTCGGGAGCAACTGAAACAGAACGAAATAACTAAAACCAAAATTTAATCATTTAATCAAATCAAACTAATTTAAACGATTATGGAATCTCAGAAACCTATGGCTCCCAAGCCTGCAGCCGCTACTGCGACAGCAAAAGTGAAAAAGGAAGAAAAAATCAGTAACATCCGCGGTATCCGCAACGCATTCGTTGTGATCCTCTGCTGCGCGGTAGCAGCCGTGCTGATCTTCCTCTTCGGAATGGGAGCGCCCGGCAACTTCGAGGGTGGCACAACCGACGGACATCCCCTGAACCTGGCCGGAACCGTCTACAAAGGAGGATTTATCGTACCTATCCTGATGACCCTTCTTCTCACGGTAATCGTTCTCTCGATCGAGCGCTGGATCGCCATCAGCTCCGCTTCGGGCAAGGGCAACACCGCCAAGTTCGTAGCCGACATCAAGGCTGACCTCGCCGCAAACAAGATCGATGCCGCCATGGATCGCTGCCGCAAGCAGAAAGGCTCCGTAGCATCTGTTGTCTACAACACTCTCGTTCGCTACAAAGAGATGGACGCCAACGACCAGCTTTCCAAAGAGCAGAAGCTCACAGTGCTCCGCAACGAGGTAGAAGAGGCAACCGCGCTCGAGATGCCCGGTCTGTCACAGAACCTCCCCATCCTCGCGACCCTCACCACTCTCGGTACTCTCGTCGGACTTCTCGGAACTGTGATGGGTATGATCAAGTCGTTCCAGGCCCTCGCCGCTTCCGGTTCGCCTGACTCCACCGAGCTCTCCACCGGTATCTCCGAGGCCCTCGTGAACACCGCGTTCGGTATCGCTACCGGTGCGTTCGCCGTTATCTCCTACAACTTCTTCACCAACAAGATCGACAACCTGACCTACGCTATCGACGAAATCGGTTTCTCTATCGTGGCAACTTTCGCAGCTACCCACAAATAATAGAGCGCACGTTTCAAGAATCAATCAAACCGATAAAAGTTTATAGCTAATATGGGAAGAGTAAAAATAGCAAAGAAGAGCACATTCATCGACATGACGGCGATGAGTGATGTGACGGTGCTGCTGCTTACCTTCTTCATGTTGACATCCACATTCCTTTCCAAGGAACCGGCCACGGTGATCACTCCCCCCTCGGTATCCACCGAGAAGGTGCAGGAGACCAACTATGTGCAGGTGCTTGTGAATCCGGAAGGAAAAGTCTGGCTTACGATGAACAACGATACTTCATCCAACTGGAGTAACGAAAAGATGCGCATGGCGCTTCTCGACAAGGTAAGCGAGATCTACAACGAGTCGCATAAGAACAAGATAAGCTTCACGCCGGAGCAGAAATACGCATTCAGCAAACTCGGTTCATTCGGTGTGCCCCTCAACCAGATGGGCGAATTCCTCAACCTCGCTTCGCAGCAGGAAGGACAGACACTGATGGACAAGTGGCTGCAGGGCGAGGACGAGAATCCCAACCATGTGACTGGAATTCCCATCTCATGGAATCAGGATGAGTCGAAACCCACAGAATTCCAGATGTGGATGAAGGCAATGCGTCAGACCGACAACACCAACCTTGCCGACAAGATCAAGGACGGCACCGGCGTCGCCATCAAGGCTGACCAGAACACATCGTTCGACGTGGTCCACATGGTTATGGACAACCTGCAGACCATCCACATGAACAAGTTTACATTATTGACCGCTCTGAAGGGCGCAGAAGAATAAAGAAATGGCAGAAGTTCAACAAAATGATGGTGGAGGCAAAGGAAAAAGCCACCAGAAGAAGATGCAGATCCGCGTGGATTTCACGCCGATGGTCGACATGAACATGTTGCTTATCACATTCTTCATGCTCTGTACGACGATGATCAAATCACAGACTCTGACGATAGCACTCCCCTCCAACGAGAAAGTCGACAATGTTGAGAACATGTCGCAGGCTTCGGCCGACGACGCCGTGACCATCATTCTCGACGCGAAACGCAAGGTCGGCTCGTTCGAAGTGGATACTGTCAATGGAAAGGTTGTTCCGGTGGTTTACTACTATTTCGGTAAACCCGGTGGCGAAGCCGGTCTGGGGAACACTCCGGAAAGCGTGGCCGCCAACAACAACCTCCAGGAATCCGAATTCCTTGGCAACGATGAGAAGTCGGGAGCCGCACGCGGCATCCGCGCCATCATCCAGCAGCGTAACAAGGAAGTCCTCACCGAAGTCAACAAGCTGAAAGAGAAATACGCCAACGGCGGTTTCGGCTCGCTCGAGACCAAAGAAGGCCGCGAAAAGGCGCAGGCAGCTTACGACGAGGCAGCTTCGAAGGTCAGAAAGGATGAAAATCTGAAGAAACCGGTCATCATCATCAAGTCAACTCCCCAGGCGTCTTTCGGAAGTCTCGTGGAAGTGCTCGACGAGATGCAGATCAACTCGATTTCAAAATATCAGATCGACAACATGACCAAGGCTGATTCTACAATGGTGATCGACTATCAGAACCGTCATCATAAATAATGTTGGATTTATTAATCTTTAAAAGCAGAAATCACAATGGCTAAGAAAAGTGTAGATCTGACATCACTTGAATGGCGAAACCTTATTTTCGCCGGAAAGAATCAGGACTTCGGTGCATATCAGCTCCGCAAGCAGAGCGACAAGCGTCACAACATGGCGTTCCTCTACATGCTCATGGGTCTGGTTGTCATATTCATCCTCATCATCGCACTCAACAAATACTCCGATTACCGCGCCGAGCAGGATGCCATCGCACTCCAGGAACAGCGCGAGAAGATGATGGCGGCCCAGCTCGCTCAGGAGGAGGAAGTGCAGGATGAGCCCGAAGTTGAAGAACAGAAATTCGAACAGCCCGTGGTAGAAGTACCCGAGGAGGTGCTCGCCACCGTACAGGTGACCCAGATCGCCATCGTCGACGCCGACAAGGTGAAGAACGAGGTGATGGATATGGATGCCCAGAAAGAGGACAACACCGCCCGCGGTGTCGTAACTCAGGAAGGTAGCGATGACGCCGACAAGTTCAAGGCTGTACAGGAGCAGGTCGTGGTCAAGGAGCCCGAGCCCGAGCATAAACCCAAGGAGGAGGAGATCTTCGTTGCGGTTGAGCAGCAGGCAGAGTTCCCCGGCGGACAGGCCGCTCTTATGAAATGGCTCAGCAATAACGTGCGTTACCCGGAATCCGCTCAGCAGAACGACATCCAGGGCCGCGTGGTTGTGAAATTCGTGGTTGAGAAAGATGGCTCTATCGGCGCCGCCACCATCGTCAAGGGTGTCGACAAGGACCTCGACCGCGAGGCACTGCGAGTGGTGAAGAAGATGCCCAGATGGCAGCCCGGTAAGAACAACGGTGTCGCCGTACGAAGCTACTTCAACCTCCCCGTGGTGTTCAGACTCCAGAATCAGTAATGATGAGATTCCAATATCGAAAGGGGGCAGCTCAAAAGGCTGCCCTTTTTCTTTTTCATTTCATTTTCTTTCTGTAATTTTGTATTGCAATTCAATCATCGAATTTGTTTAAACAACTTCTTCGCGCCCTGAACATAGCGCGATATGAATTGTTAATTTTATATAAGGACGGTTCCACAGTTCGCACACGATTCGCAATAGATGCCATCCTCTGTAACCGAAGTCCGGGAACCGGCCCCTAACCCTAAAAAATCAAAGTTATGAATGGTAATGAAAACAATGGCATGCCCAAGGGAGGTCGGCTCGCTTTCGGTATTCTGATGGTACTCGTGTATCTCTGCGTAGGTCTCTTGTTTATCTTGGATGTGTTCAGCATCGGCAACAACGCTATTTCCTACACCGTAGGTGGAATCCTGATAGTCTACGGAATCTGGCGCGGCTACCGCCTCTATCGCGGCTGGAACTGACATAAGGGCCGAGGATACAGCCAACTTATCTTATCTTAAAATCAGTCAGAAGTGAGAACAAATATCAAGACGTTGCTCCTGCTCTCGGCGCTGCTGGTGCTGGGAGGAGCTTCATGCACAAAAGTAAAACGCGGGGAATACGCCAAGGGAAGTGCCACGGTTTTCTGCGACGACGGTTTCCGCAATGCCATCCAGGAGGAAATCGAGGTGTTCGAGTACAGCTATCCTGAATCCTCGATCATACCTTTCTTCGTGAGTGAACAGGAAGCCATCGACACGATGCTCACAGACAATACCCAGGCTATCGTGATTACCCGCGAGTTCACCAAGGAGGAGCGCGAGTATATGAAGAGCAAGTTCAAGCGAGTGGTGCGCCAGCACTGCATTGCTATCGACGCAGTGGCTCTCATCACCAACAAGAACAATAATGTCCAGTCGCTGAGCGTAAGCGAAATCGGCGACATCCTCAACGGAAAAATCACCCGCTGGAGCCAGCTTGCCGGCAACGACACCACTTCGATAAAGCTCGTGTTCGACAATGTCGGTTCTTCCACTGTAAGCTACATGCGCGACAGATTCCTGCCCGAGGGAAAGAAGATTTCCGACAATCCCAATGCCTTCGCGCAGAAAGACAACGCCTCGGTGTTCGACATCGTGAAGAAAGACCGCGACGCGCTCGGCATCATCAGCGTCAGCTGGCTCGGCAATGACCTCAGCGACGCCAAGAAGGTTCCGGTGGACCAGCGCTACAAGGATTACCAGAACCAGAACGACACCATCGCCACCGAGCTTACCACTGAGGTGAATGTGGTGAAGGTAAGCAATCCGACTGAAGCGAATGATTTCAACCCCGTGGCTTACAAGCCATATCAGGCCTATATCAACTCCGGCGAATACCCTCTGTTCCGCAAGGTCTACATGATTTCGACCGCGCCCAACTCCACAGTGCTTCATTCTTTCTACTCGTTCGTCACCGGTTTCGCCGGTCAGAAGATCCTGATGAAGACCGGCATACTTCCGTACAACAGCCATGCGCGCGTTGTGGAACTGAAATGACAACAGCCGTCTATGTCATGGAACGAATGGCATAAAGGACAAAATCATTAATAATCAGACCCCGTATTTAACATTTTATGTTAACCGGGGTCTAATTATTATCCGGATATATTCGCAGTATTTTGCATTGTGAATGACCTCAGGAATCCGGCCGGATTATAATCTCGGACGGGTACTGTAAAAAATCTTGAAAATCGAGATTTCCGATACAATTTATAAGCGGATGACACGTAAAATATATTAAGGAATAATTTCTACAAGGACATTATTCTCTTCCATCAGAAAAACAATAGTTCGTTAAAAAATGGAATATAGGCTAAGCGGCATCAGTCGCCAA
>CAJUBC010000065.1 GCA_910584545.1 uncultured Muribaculaceae bacterium
AATGGAATCAGCCCTAAGTTTCTCCTGCCTCAATTTTTTTTAGCGGACAGTAATACTTTTTAACATATTATTTTCCCATTTTTTCCACAATTTTTATAACTTTGCACTTTATAATTGTACACAGTCAGGGAATAAATCATTTATTACTGTGATAATGACATGACTGTCAACGGTTTTAAATACAGTGTAGCAACGACTTATAATAACATAGCACACAAAACCACTAACAATAACAACATGAAAAAACTTTACATTTACGGCACAGCCGTATTGATGGCGCTTTCCGCACCCGTCTTCACATCGTGCGGTGGCGGCAATGATGATGATCTCGGTGACAATCCCGATGTAGGTCCCGACAAGCCCAGTGGCGTACTTTCTCCTGACGAGTCCAAGGACTATCTGGAGGAGGTAGGCAAGGCCTTCCTGCAGCAGTTCAAGCCTGAGGAGCAGAAGCAGCTCATTGAGCTGATCAGCTACTATGACGAGCACTACGGCGACCTGGATATGCCTGAGGACTGGGAAGAGGATGACATTTACATGAACCCCGACGATGTATTCGGCGCTCTGAAAAACGGTACCCGCGGCAACATCAATGCAATGACCCGCGCTATTTCGGTATACGACTTCAACACTTATGCCGGAATCTATCAGCCCAAGGGTGATTGCTGGGAGAAGACCGGCGACAGTGACAAGATCATCTTCCGCTTCTTCAAGGCCGGCGAGACCTGCGAGCTCGTTGCTACTAACCTGGGTGGTGCAAACGACAGCTGGCGTCCCTCTGAGTTCGATGATACCGACGATGCCGAGTACATAATTCCTTACAAGGTTGGCGTATCGCTGACCGAGAGCGGCAAGGAGCTGATGAACGGTACCGTAAACTTCATCCCCAATGTCAGGAACCACACTGTCAGCGCTGACTACGACGTTACGGCTGCCAACCTGCGCATGATCGCCAAGCTGGAGGGCACCGACACCCGTCTCTCCATGAACGCTCAGGGTGCTGTCAACGGCATGACTCTGGTGAAGGCCTCGACTGTAGCCGAGGGTAACTACCTATGCGACTACGAGGTGCTGAAGAAGACCGACGACTTCTCGTCACTGCTGACAACAGCCAATGCGGAGATGGATGTAATCGGTAAGGTTCAGGTTAAGTCGAAGGCTACCAACTTCTCAAAAGTCAACAAGCTGCTCGACAAGACTTATGACAAGTACGAGATAGAAAACTACGAGGCCGGCCGCAAGGACTGCGACAAGGACTGCAAGGAGCTGAACCGCTACGTTGTTAACGGCGTATACTACAGCACCGGCGACGAGCAGGCCAAGATCATCTACCAGCCTGCACTCTACGGTGATCCCGCACAATACTGGGAGTGGTCGGCTGAACCCGTCATCAGCTTCAGTGACGGCACGACCTACGACTTCGACGAATTCTTCGATTCAACTCAGTTCCTGTCTGTCAAGAACCTGTATGAGGATCTGGTCAACAGCTACATGAAGTTGTGGAACAAGGATCGTTAAGCATCGGTGTCCCTAATATATTGATGCACAGAAAACATCAGAAAGACCATAAGGGACGGTCTGCAGTCACACGATTGCAGGCCGTTCTGTTGTTTCTGTTGCAGACGCTATTCATCTCTGCAGCATGGGCGGGGGATATAGTGACGGACAAAACTCCTGTCAGCCATGAGAATATGGACACGCTGCAGCAGCTGCAGGAGTTGGTAGTCCAGAGCCGTGGTATGCTGAGTCCGCGCATAAGCGACGACGGCACGGTGCGCATGGAGGTCACCCACCTGCAGGCGTTGCCGCGCTATTTCGGCGAGGCCGACCTGTTGCGTGCCCTGCGATTTACCGCCGGTGTCACCGCCACAAGCGACCTCGCTTCCGGCTTTATCGTCGATGGCATGGACATGTCGCAGAACGCTTATACTCTGAACGGAGCTCCCGTGCAGTTCCCCTATCATTTCGGCGGCATATTCTCGGTATTCGGATCCTGGCAGTATCCGCGTGTGGAGCTGGCCAAGAGCATCCGGCGTGTAGGCACGCCACAGGCACTGGGCGGCGTCATCTCCATGAAGGGACGCGACAAGGTGCCCGACAGGTTTCGCGGTTCCTTCAACTTAGGTCTGACTGCCTCCTCCGCCGGCGTGGATATACCCCTCGGCAAGCATTTTGCCATCAACGGCTTGGCGCGTGTTAGCTATATCGACGCCCTGTTGGGACCGCTGACTTCTACGGCGGCGACAAGCATCCGTTATAGCTTCTACGACGCCGACATCGCCGCCATATATACTCCCGACAACGAGCAGACACTACGCGTGTACGCACACCATAACGGCGACAGACTCAAGTATGGCGACAGCAATTACGACATGGACACGCGCTTGAAATGGCGCAACATCCTTGCCGGCGCCGACTGGTCGGGCAACAATACCGATGCATATGCCTACTATTCGGAGATGAGCAACACGCTGTCGCTCATCATGCAGGACATCAATGTGATGATGCCCTCGACGGTGCGTCAGGCGGGATTTCGTGGCTCATGGCATGCCAAGTACGGCATGGCGCGGGTGGAGGCCGGCGCGGGAGGCGACTGGTATGCCATCCGTCCGCAGGATATCGACACGAAGGGTCTTGGAATTGCCCCGGACTCGCATGTGCGGACCACCGTGTCTTGGCTCGCCACGGCATGGGCCACGGCGCGTCTGCAGGTCGCCGACTTCTTGCGCATAGACCCCGGCGTGGAGTCCAACACATATATCACCGGCTCATATCGGCACACCGATGTCGACCCGCGTCTGTCGCTCATATTCCGGACCGGCACCGGACGCCTCACACTGCATGCGGGACGTTACCACCAGTATATTCATCAGGTGGGTTTCAGCGAGATAGGAATGCCCTCCAATTTCAAGATCGCCGCCTCTCAGGCATCTCCCCCGCAAGAATCTCTCAACGTCGCCGCGGCATATTCCACCCCCTTGCCATGGCTTGGCATGAAGATCAATGCCGACGCCTATTATCGCCGGGTGCTGTCGCAACCGGAATATTTCGGCGGCGTACTCGACGTACTTTCTGATTCATATTCCCCGGACCTGTTCATCCGCACATGCAGTGGCTACAACTATGGATTCGGGGTGACGCTCAGTGCCAGTTTCTCGGGACTGTCCGCCACGGCAGGATATAATTTCGGCATAGCGCGACGACGCCTGCCAGACTCTTCCGTTTACTTTACTGCAACATCCGAGGTGCGCAACGCCGTGAACGTGGCCGCATCCTACACCATAAACGACCACTGGTCGGTCGACGCCGTATTCAACTATATGACAGGGCGTCCCATTACGCCCGTCAAGGCAGTATACTTCATCGGCAAATATCTGGCCGTGGAGTATGGCACGCGCAACTCGGCTCGTCTGCCGGACTATCACCGCCTCGACATCGGCGGCTCATATAAGTTCTTCACCGGCAACGTGCGCCACACCGTGGCCTTGTCCATAATCAATGTCTACGGTCACAGGAATCCTGAAGCCGTACGCTTCAGATACAATTCCGAGACCGGTACGATTTATAAGTCGTATCTCGCCTCCCTGTACCGTTTCATACCCTCATTCAGCTATTCGATAGATCTATGACACAGTATATTAAGAAAATACTGCCGGCGATGGCGTTGATTGTTCTGCTCCCATGTGCCGGCTGCATAGAGGCTCCCGAACCGGAGAATCCCCGGGGCGTTCTGGAGGCATGGATCGATTCTAACGGCAATCCTGTGGTGCTCTTCACCGCCTCTTTCGTTGACGACGACGAGCAGTCGATGGTCGACAAGGTGATACGGTGGGGTCATGTCAGGATCACCGACGGCATAGACACCATCATCATGACGGGCGGTCCGAACCGCGACTTCTATCCCCCCTACCGCTACACGACGTACGCGATGCGGGGAGTGCCAGGACGCACATACACGGTGATAGCCAGCTGGAAGCAATACAGTGTGCGGGCGCAGTCGCGCATGCCCGAGCCTCCGGATGTGGTGGAGGTCAAGGAGATGCCGGCTGCCGATTGCGACACGCTGCGCGAGGTCACCGTGAGCATTAGGGCTCCGCAGGATGTCCCGGCATATTATCATGTATCGACGCAGGTCATGTCCGATGACTCGAGTCCGACGCCGGCGATATTAGGATGCGCACGCGCCGACAAACCCGGAGAGATTGTTACCATGCAGGTATACCGAGGCAAAAGCCGCCTTAATAAAAAGGACTTTGTGCCACGCATACCCTCCAATACGGATGTCAAGGTACGCGTCGAGCGCGTCGAGCCCGACATCTACCAGTTCTGGATGAATTTCAACGACGCCACCCTGTTCGGCGGCTCGATGTTGGTGACCATCAACAAGCCGTTAGGCGGCAATGTCGAAGGCGGCTACGGCTACTTTTCCGCCCAAGGTGTCACCGACATCCTCCTCCCCGCCATCGCCAGCCCCACCGCCAGCCCCTAATCGCCATCCACTGTTCATTGTGGGAATTTTGCCCATAGTCGCAAATTTTGCGACAGCTCGCAGTTTAAATATCGGTTCAATCCCATATTATAATTGGCAATCGGTTACAATAAAATCGAGGTAATATCAGTTAAACTCGCCTATCTTTACTATTAAAAAGCAGAATCAGTAAGCAATGGGGATGAAATAGAATAAATTGTTGTAATAGCATAATGGGTTGAAATGCAAATAGATGATAAAAAAAGAGAAAAAATTTTTGAAAAAAGTTGCTGAAAAATTTGGTGGATTCACGAAATAGCACTAATTTTGCAGTGTCAAAACGGAAACGCAGCGACAAAGCGGCAAGAGAGCTGACTTAAAAATTGCCTTGTGGTGTAATGGTAGCACACCGGATTCTGGTTCCGTTTGTGAGAGTTCGAGTCTTTCCAAGGCAACAAGTACATAAAAGGCCCATTCGTCTTAGTGATGAATGGGCCTTTCGATTTAATGAAATATTATTACCAATGTCTCGCAGTTGCACCTCATGTTGCGGCGGGGACTGATGCCGGGTTTATAGTTTTCCGGATAGCTTTTTCACGGGATTACCTCGCTCCAGCTTATCATGATTGCTCCACTGGCGGTGTAAGGATTCGGCCCGGGCTTTATTATTCTGCCGGTATAGTTTCAGCAACAGGCGTTCGCGGGCGCTGGCTTTGTTTTGCGACTGAGATCTTTCGTCTGAGCATTTTACCGCAATTCCGGATGGAATATGGATTGCGCGGACTGTGGTCTCTACTTTATTGACGTTCTGTCCACCTTTCCCTCCCGACCGGCATGTTTCGTAAATGATGTCGGATTCGTTGATGTCTGGCAATCCCTCTTCGTCAAAGAAGTTGACTCCGACAAACCAGTTACTGCGTTTATGCCCTGGGCGATAGGGATTTGCTGTTGAACGCCATAATACCGTACCATGCCATTCCTTGATAATAGTTACGGGTATAGACTCGCCTGTTACGAATGTAATCGACATATAGCAGCCTTCAACTTTATTATGAGGCTCGCAATCCGCAAGTTGAAGTGACGGGATGGCCTTTACAATCTCACGCGCGACGAGAGTCACGGCTCTTGCGCATTCCACCGGCCCACGACCCGCTGTGATCTGTATATAGTGTTTCATTCTCCGTTGTCTTTGATATTAAGTTTGGGCTTAATCATAGATATAATGTCAACTGTTGGTTTGGCGAGTTCCAGGATCTCTTCTGTCGGCTTGTAGGCCATCGGGGATTCATCAAGTGTAGCTTCACATATTGAAGTGGAGAACACGCCAGACATCGTTTGCCTGAAATCGTCCATCTCAATCTGCTTTTTGGCTTGCGCCCGGCTCATAATGCGTCCCGCTCCATGAGGTGCGGAATTGAGCCATTGTTCATTACCCTTACCGATACAGATTGCAATCCCATCGCGCATATTGAAAGGAATCACAACCTTTTGCCCTTCGGAGGCATCGATCGCACCCTTGCGGAGCATCGGTCGTTCGTCTGTCACTGATATGTAGTTGTGGGTCGTGAATATTGACTCAGCGCATTTGGCTTTGCATAACTTTTTGAGAATCGTAAAGATACGGTCTCTGATAATTTGATGATTATATAGAGCGTATGCCTGCGCAATCACCATATCAGATAGATAGCCTTTCAAGGCATCGCCCCAAAGAAAACATACGTATTGGGCGCGTTTGGGATTCTGGGCTATGTTGTGCCAGTGGTTTGCGATCTTTACTCCGAGGTTGCGTGATCCGCAATGAATCGTAAGCCAGCCTTCACCCGAGGCTTCATCCTCTCCGTATTCAACAAAATGGTTGCCTCCGCCAAGTGTGCCGAGACTCTTATAGAAAATTCCTTCCTGCAGTTTTATCCGTCGGCAAAAGTCGGAGATAAACCGCGCGTCAATCCTTGGAGTTTCGTTTATCAGTTCCGGAGCGGCTGAACGCGCTTTCTGATACTGCGTATTCAGGAAACGGAACAGTTCCTTCTCATTGAGCGAGTTTTTTGCACAGATTTCCGTTCCCATCGGAATCGCTTCCCTGATACGATGGTCGAGAATAGCAAAATCCTCCGGATTTACCGGAACCGATAGCCGGTGCATGGAGATAGTGCAGCCGATGTCAACGCCGACGTGGTCGGGGTTAACATACATACCAATTGGGTAGGCTGTGCCTACGTTGCAGTTGTTTCCGGCGTGTACGTCTGGCATCTGAACTATCGGAACTCCCTCCATCGCCGGATGGTTGCAAAGCTCCTTAAGCCAGTCGAGGGCTGGCTCTTCAATATTATCAGTGAAAATCTCAGCCGATGTTATTTTTCCATCTATTATCATACTAATCTATTTTGTCTGCAAAATTGAGAAATGTGTGCGCAACTGATTTGCGCAGCATGAGAAAAATCGTTATTTTTGCGAAAAATTTATCCCATGCCACTTAACAGGGCCACTCTTATTCGCATTTCGACGATTGACAAATGTCTGCAGAATCATTATCGGCGTTGGACTATCAACGACCTGATTGATGCCTGTACGGATGCGCTTGCTGAGTTCGAGGGGCGGAGCAATCCGGTGAGCCGGCGGACGTTTCAGAACGACCTCGCTCTGATGCGCAGCGATAGGCTTGGGTATAATGCGCCGATAGTGGTGCGTGACAATAAGTATTATGAATATGAGGACCCGGATTACAGCATCACGCATCTGCCTTTGAACGATGAGGGGCTTGACGCGCTAAATTCCGCGCTCGATATTTTGCGGCAGCTTCAGGGGTTTCCGCAACTTGCTTCATCAATCGATACAATCAGCAAGCTCAATGAGCAGATTTCCCGCCAGACGGGGGCGTCTGTTCCCGCTATGGATATGGAGCATGTTGACGGGTATAAGGGCGCTCAATTCATTGGTGTCATTTATGATGCCGTGCGCAAGCAGCAGACTTTGGTTATCGAATACCAGTCATTCAAGGCACGTCATCCTGACGCTCTGGTGGTGTATCCATATTTATTGAAGGAATACCGAAACCGTTGGTTTCTTATTGGAGAGAAAGCCTCCAACCGTGTTCCGCAGGTTAACATCTTTGCCCTCGACCGGATTCAGTCTGTTTCCGTTGACAAGGAGCATACTTTCAAGAAATGTGTTGACTTTGATCCGGAGCATTTCTTTGATGATACAATAGGAGTAACAAAGAGTATTCATGATAAAGCACGCCGGGTAGTAATCAAGATTGATCGGCAGCAGGCTCCATACGTCGAATCAAAACCGTTCCATAAGTCCCAGAAAGTGGAACAACGCTTCCGCGACGGCAGCATCCAACTGTCATTGAAAGTGGTTATAAACAACGAACTTGAACGACTGATCCTCGGCTACGGAGGACACGCCGAAGTCATAGCCCCGCCTGAATTCCGCGCCCGCATCGCCGAAAGCGTCCGAATAGCCGCAGGGCATTACACGGATGTATAGAGTCTACTCATGCGCGCGATTATAGTTGAAATTTCATCTCTCAGTGTCTTAGGTTCCAATACTTCCAACTGGTCACGGTGAAGAAGTAGTTCCTGAATGAAATCGAATGTCGGAACCAGTCTGAGAGCAAAATCCGTATGTCCGTCTTTAGACTCCAATTCTCTCTGACTGTAATGTATTGGCAGGGAACGGAGATAACCCGGCAATTCCGCGTATGTGCGTATTTTGATATTTTCTACTCTTTGTTCAACTCCGGCTATGATACCAAAGTAGTTTTGAAAATATTCGGCAGGAACGAAATCTTTAGGGTAGTTAAATGTCCGGTCTGAAATTGTCAGATTTCGAATACGGTCAAGCGAGAATATTCGTTTCCGGTCATTATCCAAGAGCGTGAGAACATACCATCTACGTTTGAATAGTTTTACACATAAAGGTTTGATTCTTCCGGAGAACTTAACTCCGACAAAGTTCTCATACTCTATTTCCATCTCTTTGTTATGCTGTAATGCATGAAGAACGGACTCAAGCCATTCGCGGCCGGAGGGTATTTCCTCCAGAAGAATCTTGTCGGAGATAGCACTATTACCGAGGAGCAATTCACCGAGTGAAAAGCTGTCGAGAGCCCATTTGGTCAGTGAGTTTTCCTCTATAACCTCCGGGTTGATAATGCTATAAAGGTTAAGCCCCTTTCCTCTGCGGCATTCTATGAAGATGCCGAAGTGACGCGCCACCGCCTGACAATGATTGTAAAATGTTCTCTGTGTCAGCTTGGAACCATTGTCATTTACAGAAGACGAATCCCATTTTGCAGAGATTTCCTCGAATGTCAGCTCTCCGTTTCGTTTCAGCGTATCTATAAGCCATAGATAGCGTTTAAGCAATAACTCAACCATTGATTATTTCCTCCACGATTTCTTTGATGGTGAATAATGAGAGATTATCATCTTGCGGGAACCATATCGCATGAGGGAAAACTGACTGAAATCTTTCATAATCTCGCTCATGCAAGTCATCAAAGAAACCGTATGTGTTTTCCCGGTCAAATTCAGTGACGTTATTAAGATGTTCGTAGCTGACTTTGGGGTTCAGCAATACTTTCTTTTGTCGTCTTATTTCCAATGCAGCAGTCGCACACCTCCCAACCGCAATAACCCAGTCCGGGTGTTTGGCTCTTACTTCCTGAGGGATGAATGTTTCAAGTTCCTTACCATAAAGTTTGTCACTATCATACATCTCTCCAAGTGAAGCGCACTCAACTTCGATGAAGATTTCATTCATCATGAAATCATTCTGCTCTTCAAGTGTCGGATTCTTGATCGAGAATGGTTTGAGAAACACTAAGTTTTTCATGTTTTTAACTTTTACACTGCAAAGTTGTAACTGTTCAGCGGACACGCTGAGGTAGTCGCCTATTAGAAAAGGGCGAGTAT
>CAJUBC010000066.1 GCA_910584545.1 uncultured Muribaculaceae bacterium
GGTGGAAGAACTGAATATCCTCCGAGAAAGGACGGGGCGACATATCGCGCTCCGGTGCTTTAGGATCGATGAGTATTGCCGTGACTTTCGGCTGACGGGCCCGACCACCGGGTATGAAATCGCCTTCGGTCTTTTCGATGTACGTTTCTCCGGGAGCGATACCTGCTGCCTCTGCCGCCTCCTGCGATGCCTTCTGTTCAGCCCCCAACCGTTCACGTTCAGCGATCTGGGCATGGGCAATCGACATCATGGCCTCATAGAAGCCGTTGATGGGCGGGTTATCATCCCAGTTCAGTGAGCCGTATAATTCCAGTTCCTCATCAGAGAGTTTCCGGTACCCTGTTGCCTTTACAGGCTGCGGCTTTTCCTCCGGCTTCGCCATTTGCTGACGGCGGTTGTTCTTCTGCTGAATTGGTTCCAGTTCGCCGAACAGATTGTAGGCAAAGAGTCGAGGGTCGGGATTATCCGAGTAATCCGGTCTGCCATCGGTCTCTATCTCTTTGGCGGGTGCGGGCTTGGGAGAGGCTGTTTGAACTGATACCTGCTTTGCCCCGACCTCGTCCTGTACCTTCGCTTGCGGAGTTACTATCTCGACGACCTCCATCCGCTGACTGTTGTCCTTGGATTCCTCACAAAGAGCCACTTTTTTGCCGGCTGCGATAAGTTTCGGGATATAGGCATCAAGTGCGTGTTGCGGAAATCCGGCCAGCTCAATCTTGTCGGCTTTCCCGTTCAGCCTTCTGGTAAGGGTTAAACCCAACACATCAGAGGCTTCTACTGCATCCTTTCCGAAAGTCTCGTAAAAATCACCTATTTTGAAAAGAACCAGCGCATCGGGATGTTCTCCCTTTATTTCCTTGAACCGGGCAATCAAAGGAGTATCAGCCACTTTCGATGTCTTAGGTGCCGGTTTTGGCACATCGGCTTTCTTCTCAGGTGTCCGTTTCAGTTTCGGGTCCTCCAACTGTTCACAGATAGCCACACGATGACCGGCCCGCACGAGTTTGGGCAGATATACATCAAGGGCATGGTGAGGGAATCCAGCTAATTCGATGCGGCTGTCAATGCCACTTTGCCGACGGGTCAGGGTAATGCCAAGGACCTCGGAAGCCTGCACCGCATCCTTGCCGAAAATCTCATAGAAATCTCCGACCCGGAACATCAGAATCGCATCGGGATGTTTCTTTTTCATCTCCCGATACTGCTTCAACAGCGGCTCGTTCTTCTGCTCAATCTTCTGGGCAAGCGGCTTCTGTTTAGGAGGTTCCGGCTTGACTTCGAGTTTTGGCGTCGGTGTCGGCTTGACAGGGTCCGGTGTAGGTGGCTTGATACCGTTGGAATTATACAGTTCCAGATTCAGTCGCATATGCAATGACTCATCGAGTGCCTTGCGCAAGTCCTCGGCTATGCCGTCCACTCCGCCTTCATGCTTGTAGATGATGGCGGGTTTACCAAATGGGTCTGTACCCACTTTGGCGTCGGTGTAGATGACATTCTGGGGAAATGCCTGAAAGAATTTGTTGCCCGGAACTTTAGTCCCACGGTCAATGACCGACTGGATGAAGAACTCCTCATCAGCCGACAATGTTTTCTTCCCCGTATGCTTCTGGAGAATGATAAGGTCTGAGCCTGCATCGGTTCCAGCATTATCACTGAAAGTATTGTTGGGCAGACGCAGAGCTGCCACAAGGTCGGAACGCTTCACAAGTTCCATCCTCACAAAAGGGCTGGCGGCGTTCAGCACACCCTGCGATGCAATGAACGCAACCAAACCGCCCTCACGCACTTGATCGAGTGCTTTGAGGAAGAAATAATTGTGAATTGTCTTGGTAGCCTGTCGGTAGGCAATTTCCTTGCTCACGGCATACGCCGGGTCCGCCACCGCGAAATCACCGAAAGGAATATTGGAGGCGGCAACATCGAAATAGCCGTTGAAGTCACTCTCTATCTTTTCAAAGCCCTCAATACGGGTCAGGATAGAGGGATGCAATGCCGAGAGGATTTTGCCGGTAAGCAAATCCTTCTCATACGCCAATATCTCAGTACCGGGGTATTTGCCATTTCGCAGAAAAGAGTCGATGAAAGCACCCTGACCGGCTGACGGTTCCAGAAAACTTTTTATCTCGACTCCTGAATATTTCAATGAATCAGAGAGTGCATCCACAATGCGGTTGTCGGTATAGAACGCTGTCAGCACCGAAGCTTTCAGCGAATCCATATAACGTGCGAACTCCCTGTCATCCTTGGAATAGTCGTGAATCAGGCGGCGCAGTTCTACCGTCGGGGCAAACAACTCGATGTCCGATTTGTTCCACTTGGCGGCATCTGCCAGTTCGTGGGCATCGTTGAGAATACACTTCAACCCGCCGAAACCGGCATACTTGCGCAGAATCTCGCGCTCCTCTGCATTTTGTGCAGTGCGTCCGGCAACACTGAGACGAAACACCATACGTATCGCCTCGATGTTGTCGCGCATTGTCCGTAGTCTGCTATAAGCCATATTCATCGAAATACTCGGCAATGCGGCCGGATATTACCAGCTTGAAAATCACACCCTCGTTGGTGTTTAGAAATTCCCCGCTTAATTCAATGTCATTGAACTCTGCCTGTAATTCCTGAAGAAACGTATCAGTCCAGAACTCAATGGAGCGCTCATCAAGGGAAATATGGTCTGAAAATTCGTCTGCAAGGATGCCGCTGACAAATTCATACGGCGAGATCTCAAAGCCATCCAGCAAACTGTGCATGGCTTTTTCGGAGGAGACAAACACTTCGTCCCCGGCAAGACGTGACTCCACATATACATTCGCCGCAGCTTCGGCGCGGGCGGCGATCAGGACTTCATCATCGGCTTCCGGGAAACGATGCTCCGTCAGATAACGGTGCAGGTACAGAGTATAATAGTCGAGGTCATAGCCCCGGCCATCATTCTTTTTTCTCATAAAATATCATGGATTTTAGAGCTTGTGAATCCTTTCACGCTGCAAAGAAAAGGATACGTGACTGCATCAAGCATATATCCGACAGGGTCGGGACTCGGTAGCCTCGCAATGCCTCAGATTCACTCAATATCCGGCTTTACCGTTTAATTGAGCCTTTTAACACGCGCTTCCGATATGTAATTCCGCTTATTTTCAGCAATATAGTCAAGGTCAGTACCCCAAAATCCAAGAACCTGTAATTGATTACCAGATACTTACGCATGAAAAACAGTCCATTTTGGGGTACTCTCCCGCCGGGGGACGGGGTACTCGGTAATTTTGCGTCGTAATCGAAAACGAAACGCGAAATGAAGAAAACAGAAATAGACTACAACGATGTGGGAACTTTCCCGAAGTTCGCCAAGGCCGCTATAAGAATCATGCTTGAGATGCTCAGATGCATGATGAAAAAGAAGGATCCTCCGGTGCTGTCGGTAAACGGCAGGATGATTTATCTCACGGAACACCTTATGAAGCTCCTGGGGTTCAGTGTCCGCAAAGTCCGACAGCTAAGGGCCGACGATGAGATAGAATACATGATCAGCAAGGACGGTTCGGTCGTGTTCCACTACGAGGATCAGGTTCAGGAATACATAGACAGGACTTTTGTCAGTTCCCGCAGTCCGGAGGGAAGACTCCGCAAGAAGATGAGAAATGAAAGATTCAATAACCTCGGTGCCAAGTAAGGCGCCAATAATCCCCCCCAATAAAAGTTTATGGAAAATATCCAGGAACATGAAGTGCTGATAGCCCGTAACAACGAGACGGGACAGGTAGGCGCGGTTGCCGGCCAGAATCCTGACGGCACACCCCAGATGGCAGACGCGAAGACTGCCAAGTTGAGCGACCTCGTTAAGTTCAACAAGGGACAGAACCCCCTCGAAGCGTTCATCTCCAACTTCGTCCGTCAGGCAAAGAATCCGACGATGTTCAGTTTCTTCAGGCTCCCCGCCGACCGCTACGATGCTATTGCCCCGGCGATGGCCGACCTGATTCAGGACCCGGTGGCAAACGGCGACATGCTGAAGCAATACAAGGTAGATACCGAGTCTATGGCCAAGGGACAGGAACAATCGGCAAAAGAGGCTCCCGCACAGACTCAGTCCGAAGCAACCGGGAACAGCCGGAGTCAGGAAAAAGAGCCATCGACCGCAGTGACGCTGGCGCCGGTTGACGTCAACAAGATCGACTGGGCATCCATCGAAAGGCAGTGGGGCATCAGGCGCGATGACCTCGAAAAATCGGGTGCCCTGAACCAGATGTTGTTCAACCACAAGTCACCTCAGCTTTTCACCGTGACGCCTCAGTTCGGTGACGAGAAGTTTTCCATCGATGCCCGTCTCTCCTTCAGGAAGAATCCGGACGGAACATTCGGTCTTGTGCCTCACTTCATCAAGAACGAGCCTCGACTCAATGTGCCGTTCCAGGGATACGAGTTCACAAAAGAGGACAAGGAGCAGTTTCTCAAAACCGGGAATCTCGGTAAAGTAGTTGAGCTTGCCGACCCAAGGACCGGGGAAATGAAAAAGAGCCTTGTCAGCATCGACCGTCTGACAAACGACATCGTGGCCATGCCGGTGGACAAGATATACATCAAGAACAAAATCGGCAAGACCGAGCTCTCGATGAAGGAAATCGGCATCCTCAAAGACGGCGGTGTCATCAAAGGCAAGGAGATCGAGCTGAACAACGGCCGCAAGTTCACCAGTGACCTGCAGTACAACGCCGACAAGCGTGATGTGGAGTTTGTCCGCACCCAGTCGCTCAAGCAGGAGCAGTCCGGCGAAAAGCAGCAACAGCAGCGCAACTCGTGGGTAGATGCCGACGGCAATCCCAAGCGTATCACCAAATGGAAGGACACCCATTTCACGGAGCAGCAGATTTCCGACTACCAGGCCGGCAAGAAAATCGAGATTGCCAACGTCACGGACAAGCAGGGCCAGCCATGCACGGTATTCCTCCAGTTCAATAAGGAGAAGCAGCGTCCGGTCACGGAATACCACTATGCCGACAACAAGAAGGTTGTCGGTGTGGCCGAGGAAAGCAGGACACAGTATGCCGTGAACAATCAGGGCAAGACCAACGAGGCTACGAAAAACATCACCGACCCGCTCCAGAAGGGTCAGACGGCCCCCAAGAACGAGCATCAGCAGGCTCAGCAGCGCAAGCCCAAGGGACCGAAAGTATAATCCGACTCTGACATAAATCCTGCCATTACGGGGTTGTTCCCGGTGGCTGTCCTCTTCACCGACATGGGGAGGCAGGTCCTCCCCATGTCTTCCCGAAACTCTCTCCAATAACTAAATCAGGTAATAATCAATAAAATAAATAAAACTATGAATCTTATAATCGCACACTCCCCCCAGATTGCATTCGCCATCTCCCGCGCCCTCAACTGCACCGACCGCACCGACTGTGGCGCATACACCAACGACACCGGCACCATCGTCATCACCTCGGTGGATTCCAATCTCGTGGGTCCGGCTCCATACGGTTTCTACGCCAACGGCGCCGACTTTATCAAGACGCTCCCGTTCATCCCGGAAACGTATCTGTGCGGTATCCGTGCGCAGAACAGGGACGGAAAGTTCAAAGTCTGCGAGGAAGACATGGGGGTTCTCCGTAATCTCCGCAGTCTGATGATGGATGCCGCAGAGGTAATCTTTGCCTCAAACGGGGGCTGTATGGCACAGGCTCTGTTCTCCATCCTCTGCCAGAACATGAAGAACGGTCGGCGTACCAGCCGTATGTGGCTGACCACACTCAGCAACCGGGCAATATCATACGCCTACCGCAACCGTGAACACGGGCGCAACCTCACCCGAATCGCCCGCGCAGGATTGGTGCATCTCGGCATGGACTTCCTCTTCAGCACCAATGTAGAGCAGGCTTTCGCACAGATGTACGGCAGGCAGTCGTTCCCGATGGAGCGCATGGACATCGCCGCGCTGTGGTTGCTCTGCAACAGCTATGACAACATCAGCAAGAGGCGTCCAAAGAAGACCGGCTACACCGTCAGCGTCACCGGGAAGTGGAACGGCAGCGATGCCCAGATGTCCCCGGTGGAAGTATGGAGCAAGGAACTTCAGGCAAAACTTGTGTATGCCGACCTGAGAAATATGGCCGGCAAGACCGTCAACGCCGAAGTGGTCGAGGTCAATCCTAAAGTCGAATGGAGATTCGATCTCCTCGATATGGCCTCGCTTCAGGAGACCGCGCTCGACGAGCTGGGATTTCTCCCTCAGCGAACAATGGCAGTCGCCGACGCTCTCTTCGAGAAAGGGCTTATCTCGTCGCCCAGGACTTCGGTATCCGGTCTTCCTGCCCACATGAAGCGTCACATAGAGCGACGATTCCCGGAGACAAAAGGCTATCAGTTCAGCCCGGAGGAACAGATTCCGTACTGCCACGGCATTCTGACCACGGAACGCACACCCCTGTTCCTCAGCGAAGACGAGCAGCGTCTTTACGACCTTATAAAGTCCCGTATGGAGCTGGCGTTTGACTCCACGAAATGCACGGAGGTCGGCATCACGGCCAACATCGGCGGTATCGAGTTCTACGGCACGACTGAACTTCCGGCAGATGCGGAATGTGTGCCGGGGAGCATCGAGTTTGAGATATCGGGAACCAGCGTCTATTCGTTCTCTGACTATCAGCCGGAGAAACTGACGGCCTCCGACTTCCTGCACGACCTCAACGGACTGGTCAATGCCGGCGGTGACACCCCGTTGCTCCTTCCGGTTAGCGGCCACCGTGACTGCGGCGCCACACTCCAGCGTCTCATCGACAACGGATTCGTAAAATATCTGCTGGGGGACATAGAGCCGACAGAGAAAGCACGTGTGCTGATGTCGCACACGGCACACCTCGAACTCTCCGATATCGGCAAGTTCATCGGTCAGATTGACGAGGTGGACGCCCTTGCGGAGAACCGCAAGCCGACCAAGCCGGTGATGAAGGCTTATGAGGAATGGATCCATCCTCTCATTCTCTCGCTCCTGACCAATAAGAACTCTTTCTCCAACAAGGTCTCGGCCTATACCTGCCCCAAATGCGGCAACCACGGACTGACCGTGTTCCCCGCCACCGTCGCCTGCGAGTGCTGCGGATTCTCGATACCGCGCCATTACCGTGGCCACGACCTGACGGAGAAGGACATAGAGCAGCTGGTACTTTATAAGTACACGTCGCCGATCTATGACTTCATCGACCGCAAGGGGCGCAAGTTCAGCGAGTCGCTCGTAATCGACAGTCGTTTCGGCGTGACATTCGCCGCAAAAGCCGCCAAAATCTATTCATAAGCGCCATGGCCTATGCAGACAGTCGAAATAGACAGGGAGGTGTTCGAGGACATGATAAAATCCATGCGTTTCCTGCACTCGATGGTCAGCCGGATGTGGAAACAGCTTCATGCGCCGACAGGCTCAGGCAAATGGCTCACTCCATACGCCGCCGCAAATGCGTTGCGTATAACTACCCGGCAGCTCCAGACGCTGAAGTCAAGCGGCAAGATAGGTTTCTTTCAGGAGCCCGGCGGCAACTGCCTCTACAGCGAGGAGGAGCTTGGGCGCTATCTTGAAGACAACCGGGTGGAGGCCGACGGCAGCCTATGACGGATGAGATAATCACCAGACGACATCCCACCGTGCTGGATTTCTATTCGCAGGCAAGGGAGATGACGGAAATGTTTGAGGTAATAGCCGGGAATATCCGACCTCCGTTAACCGGACGTTTTTTCATCGATGACAAGGAATTGGCACGAAGGCTGTCGCTGCACCGCCGGACACTCCAGAATTTCCGCAACGACAATATCATACCTTATTATAAAATAGGTGGCAAGACCATCTACGATGAGGCGGAAATCGAGGAATGGCTCAGTTCCAACTTCCACGCCAAATATTGATGTGAACATATATGCAACCTGAAAAGGGCGACAAACGAGCTTTCAAACTCGCTTGTCGCCCTTTCTGCGTCACAGATGGAGCGTCATACTGAAATCTTTTTCGGACGCCCGCGTTTTTTCAGCGGCTCCCGGACAAAGTCGGTAGGCTTCTCTTTAATCGGGGTGATAGGTACTTCGAGACCATCGAATTTTGAACGCATTTTCTGCATATCCTCGGATACTGCCTCATCCAGCATCTTGGCGTAGATCTGCGTGGTCTGGATGTCGGAATGGCCGAGCATCTTGGAAATGGACTCAATGGGGACATGGTTACGCAACGACATTGTTGCGAATGTGTGACGGGCAAGGTGAGTCGTCAGGTGTTTCTTTATCTTGGCGAGTGTCTCAATCTCGGCAAGATAGGAATTCATGCGCTGGTTGGATATAACAGGGAGTACGACTCCTTTTGCCACAACGGTAGGATGATTCTCATATTTCTTGATCAGTTTATGAGGAATGTCGAGCAGGGGGATGGTGCTGATCTCACCGGTCTTCTGTCGTGGCTTGCGTATCCAAAGTTCACCATTGGCATCCTCAATGATGAAATCCCGTGTAAGGGTTGAGATGTCGGCGAAAGCCAAACCAGTGAAGCAACAGAAGATGAACGTGTCCCGCACCTGGTCAAGGCGGGGCAGTTCCGTGAAGTCCAGAGCCATGATGCGTTTTACCTCATCTTCGGTCAGGAAACCGCGATTCGTTGTGGTACGGGAATAATGCTTGTCGATGAAAGGGTCTTCTTCAAGCCATTTGTTAGCCAGCGCCACGCGGGTCACTTTCTTCAGAAAGCGGACATAACGAATGGCGGTGTTGTTGCTGTTTCCCTTATTTACACGCAGGAAATGCTCGAAGTCATCAATCATGCCACTTGTCAGCTTTTTGATTGGAACATCCTCCCGTCCCTCTCTCTTCTGAAGAAACTCAGAGAGGTACTCGGCACAGCGCTTCCAGCGGAGATATGTACCGTCGCAGATGTCGCCTCGGTCGAAACGCTCCTTGTGCTGGTCATTGACATAGTTGAATACCTCAACAAGCATCTTTGGTCCTTCGGCATTGCCGAGGAAATGCTGCTTGATGACATTGGGGTTTATGACTTCCTCCTCCTTCACGAGCATAGTGTGAATCTCGCTGATGCGGACACGGATGGAGTCGAGGTATTTGTTCAGTTCGAGATCCCGTTTTGATTTCCCTTTGGAGAGACCTTTGGCGGCATTCCAGTTGTCGGGATCGACACTGCGGTTGATGTTGAACTCTGCCCGTTGCCCTGAAATAGTCAGCCGCGCAAAGATCGGCGCCTCGCCTGAGCGGGACATCCTTG
>CAJUBC010000067.1 GCA_910584545.1 uncultured Muribaculaceae bacterium
ACAAGGGGCTGGGAGTGATAGAACGTGCGAGCCCTTTTTAAGGGATGACTATATAGTATCTTCTATTCTTCTGTTATTTTCTGAAATTGTTATTTTCTGAAATTCACGGACCGAACCACACGTGTCGGCACCGCTTTTCCATCTATTTTCCCGGGAGTCCATGGCGGCATGATTCCTATCACCCTCATTGCCTCGCGGTTGAGCGAATGCTCCACGCCGCGTAATACCGATATATGGCTTATCGACCCATCGGTATTGACCACAAAAGAGCATGTGACGCGTCCCTGTACGCCCCGGGAATACGCCTCGCGCGGATAGCGGCGATGTTCGTTGACGAACGTCATCATCTTTGCGTCGCCGCCGGGAAATGAAGGTTTCTCGGAAACATAATCATACTCAAAGACCTCCATATAGCTCGTACATCCCTCTGCAGAGACTCCGATGTTGACCCTGCAGGTCTGTGCCCTGGCCTTTTCTCCAGTGATGAAATAGCCGATAATGAGAAGTATGGATAGAAAAATCCGAAACATAGTCATGCTCTTTTTAGAAGTCCGGTCCAAAGCCGGATATCCGGTTGCCATGGTATTTTTATGCGGATCATCGGTCCGAAGTCCGTTTGATCCGGATTCTCCCCGAATCCCTTCCCTTCTCCGTCAATCCTTCCCTATATCCCGAATCCGTTGTCTTCCTATCCTGTTTCGGTTGCAAATTTAAGGCTTATCGCGCATTCTGTCAATACCTGAATGTTTAAATATAGTTAATAAATGTTGAATTAGCACTTTCCCTCACTTTTTGACGACAGTAGAATATTTGGGGAGGGCTCATAATAGAGGAGGGATGCTTTTCGTTAAATGATAGATGAATGTCAGAATCAAAGGGGCGGCCCTGGCCGCATCGGCCCTGATGGGCATCCTCCCCGCAGCTGTCGCGGAGGAGACATCCAACGCGTATCATTTCCTCGACATCCCCACCTCTTCGCACGTGATGGGTCTCGGCGGGAACAATATCTGCGTGATAGAGGACGATGTGTCTCTCGCCGACCAGAATCCCGCGCTTATAGGGCCCGAGCTCGAGATGCAGGTCAACGTCAACTATATGTATTACATGGGGAGCAGCAATTTCGCGGGTGTCCGTTACGGCATGGCTGCCGGCGACCATGGCGCATGGGCCGTGGGGCTGAGGTATCTCAACTACGGCAAGATCGACGGATATGATGAATTCGGAACACCGACGGGGACGTTCACGCCCTCCGACCTGGTGGTGGAGGGGACCTATTCGCGTGACATCACCGACCGCTGGCGCGGCGGCGTCAACATCAAGATGGCTTACAGCCAGTATCACAGCTACACCGCACTGGCTCTCGCCGCCGACCTCGGAGTGAACTATTACGACGATGAGCACGGACTCTCGTTCTCGGTAGTGCTCCGCAACATGGGCGGACAGATCAAACGCTTCGGGAACAGCTACAACCGCGTCCCGTTCGATGTGCAGATCGGTTACATGCAGTCGATAGGGGACTCACCGATATCGGTATCCATCACAGCCAACAACCTCGTGCGGTGGCGTATTCCGTATTATTCCTACAAGACCGACGGCGAAGAGAATTTCAAGGAGGAGAATGGATTCTTCTCCAACTTCTTCAGGCACCTTATATTTGGACTCCAGTATCAGCCGAGCGATAAATTCTACATCGACCTGGCATACAACTACAAGACGCACAGCGACATGTCGGCGTTCAGCCGCAATTTTCTCTCAGGATTCTCCGCAGGTGCCGGCTTCCGCACGCGTGGTTTCGGCATCGGCGTGGCCTACGCGCAGCCTTTCCGCTCCGGCTCTACAGTGATGGTGAACCTCAATTGCTCGATCGGCGAGCTGCTTTACTGACAAACTGTCATGACTGCGGCGGAATCATCCTTTCGACAACGACTGGTTGAGGATATGCTCGAGGTCCATGGAGCTTAGTTTTGTACGGATTCTCCCGCCTTCCGCAACAGAAATTCCTCCCGTCTCCTCACTGACGATGACGCAGACCGCATCGGTCTGCTGGCTCATGCCGAGCGCCGCACGGTGTCGCAGCCCCAGATTCTTCGGGATGTTCATGTCGTGGCTCACCGGCAGGATGCATCCTACTGATGCGATTCTGTGGTTGGCTATTATCATCGCTCCGTCGTGAAGCGGTGAATTCTTGAAGAAAATGTTCTCGATAAGCCGGGCATTGATGTCTGCATCGATTTCGTCGCCGGTCTTCTCGAAGTCTGCGAGAGGCACCTTCCGCTGGAACACAATCAGCGCCCCGGTCTTCGACTTCGACATCGACATGCATGCGTAGACCACCGTCATCACTTCCGCGTGTTCCTTCTCGTTGTTCTTGTCATGCTTGAATATCTTGCGGATATGCCGCCAGTTACCCGGCCCTCCGATGTCGATTAGAAATCGTTTGATCTGGTCCTGGAAGAGTATCACGAGCACTATCAGTCCTATGCTCATGAACTTGTCGACAATCGAGCCGGTGAGACGCATGTCGAAAATCTCGTATGCGAGCACCCATACCAGTATGAACGCGAGGACGCCGTAGAAGAGCGACAGCGTACCGCTCTTCTTCATCAGCCGGTAGATATAGTAGAGCAGAAGCGACACTATCAGTATGTCGATGATGTCTTTTATTCCGAAGTCTATCATGGAAATGTGTCTGAGGTCAGTTGATTTGTTATAGCGTGGCCCGTCATGCCATAGTGATGTCGGCCTGATTAGTGTCAGGTCTGAGTGTGGAGATGGAATTCCGCTCCGGCATGTTGCGCAGATAGGCTTCGGTCACGCCCACTGCCTGCACCGTCTCAGCCACGTCATGGACGCGGAGGATGTCGGCGCCGTTGAGAAGGGCGATGGTGTCGAGCGCAAGTGTCCCGGGCAATGACTGCCCGGGCGTTATGCCCAGTTCCTTCCAGACCATGGTCTTGCGCGACATGCCGGCGAGCAGCGGGCACCCCAGCGCACGGAACGCCCCGAGCGCCGCCAGCAGGCGGTAGTTCTGCTCGATATCCTTCGCGAAGCCGAACCCCGGATCTACAATCACGTCGGCGACACCCCTGGCATGGAGTGCGTCGACTTTCTCAGCCAGGTCGCGGAGCACCTCCGCGGCGACATCTTCGTAGACGGCGAGGCTCTGCATGGTATCGGGCGTGCCGCGTGTGTGCATCAGCACATAGGGAGTGCCGAGCTCCGCAACCGTGTCCCACATAGCCGGATCGAGGTCTCCGCCGGATATGTCGTTGATGATGTCCACATTCCAGCGGGTCACGCATTCGCGTGCCACCGAAGCCCGGAACGTATCCACCGACAGCACGGCGTCGGGATGCAGCTCACGGATGCGCCCGAGCACCGGAGCGAGGCGCTCCAGCTCCTCGTCGCTGCCGGGCATGGGGGCCCCGGGACGCGTGGAACAGCCCCCTACGTCGATGATCGCCGCTCCGGCGCGGAGCATTTCGCCGCAGCGCGCGGCCGCAGCCTCAGCCCCGGGGATTCGGCTCCCGCTGTAGAAACTGTCGGGAGTGGCATTGATGATGCCCATCACTACGGGACGCGTAAGGTCGAGAAGTCCGCGCCTTGTCTTTACCGTTTTTCTCATCTTCATAGCGCGAAGTTACTACTTTTTTTGCTTTTATGAAAAAAAATAGCTAACTTTGCGGTCGCTTTGGCAATCTCTGGTAAGACAGCCGCCCGGCGAGCGGCACCGAGAAGCTTATTAAATTGCAAACAAATAAAAAAATTAAATCAATGGACTTAATTAAAATCGCGGAAGAGGCATTTGCAACTCCCAAGAAGAATTTCGACGATTTCGGCCCGGGAGACACCATCACCGTGGCTTACCGTATCAAGGAAGGTAACAAGGAGCGTATCCAGCAGTATCGCGGTGTCGTGATCAAGATCAGCGGCCACGGCGACAAGAAGCGTTTCACCGTCCGCAAGATTTCCGACGGAATAGGCGTGGAGCGTATCTTCCCCCTCGAGTCTCCCTTTATCGAGTCGATCACAGTCAACAAGTTCGGTAAGGTGCGTCGCGCGAAACTCTATTACCTCCGCGGCCTCACCGGCAAGAAAGCCCGTATCAAGGAGCGTTTTGTCAAGAAGGCAAACTGATTCCGACAGTCGAATCGCAGTACAAAAGAGTCCGGCCTCTCTCGGCCCGGTCTCTTTTTTTTACCTATGAGGGCTTTGGATCTCCTCGAATGGCCGGATAGCTCCGATTTTAGGCATGTAAGGCAACTTAATCTCAGAAATTTTTGTTAAATTTGCAGTGGCTCACGTGCGCGCGAGTAGAAACGCCCGGTGAGACCATGCCTGTTCCCAAGCAGAGAAAGTTAGGCCAAGTAAGATAATTTACCAAGAACAGATAGAAATGTCAAAAAAAGCATTATTGATTATCCTTGACGGATATGGCATCGGCGACCATAAGAAGGACGACGCCATATTCAATACCCCGACTCCTTTCATGGACTCGCTCGTCGCTAAATATCCCCACTCGCAGCTCCAGGCCAGTGGCGAGAACGTCGGTCTTCCCGACGGACAGATGGGTAACTCCGAGGTGGGACATCTCAACATCGGGGCCGGACGCGTGGTCTATCAGGACCTGGTGAAAATCAACCGCGCCATCGCCGACGGCTCTTTCCGCACCAATCCGGAGGTGGTGAGCGCCTTCAGCTATGCCCGCGACCACAATGTGCCCATCCATTTCATGGGTCTTACCAGCTCGGGCGGCGTGCATTCATCGCTCGACCATCTCTATGCCCTCTGCGACACCGCAAAGGAGTATGGCCTCGACAAGGTATATCTCCACTGCTTCATGGACGGCCGTGACACCGACCCCAAGAGCGGAGCCGGCTTCCTCACCGAGGTGCGGGAGCACTGCGCCAAAAGCGCCGGCAAGATCGCCTCGGTGATCGGCCGCTACTACGCTATGGACCGTGACAAACGCTGGGAGCGCCTCAAGCTTGCCTACAACATGCTTGTATACGGCGAGGGACGCAAGAGCGACGATATGGTGAAGGCCGTGGAGGAAAGCTATGCCGAGGGCGTTACCGACGAGTTCATCAAACCGATTGTCAACGATACCGTCGACGGCCGCATCGGTGCCGGACATGTGGTGATTTTCTTCAATTACCGCAACGACCGCGCCAAGGAGCTCACCACCGTGCTCACACAGCATGCCGAGGACGGCATGAGCCCTATCAACGACCTGCAGTATTACTGCATGACCCCTTACGACGACTCGTTCAAGGGCGTGCATATCCTCTTCTCGAAATCCGACGTGCCCGACACTCTCGCGGAGTATCTGTCGAAAAACGGCAGGAAACAGCTGCACATCGCCGAGACGGAGAAATACGCCCACGTCACCTTTTTCTTCAACGGGGGACGTGAGGAGCCATGGTCCGGCGAGGACCGCATCCTCGTGCCCTCTCCCAAGGTGGCCACATACGACCTGCAGCCCGAGATGAGCGCTCCGGAAGTGACAGAGAAACTCGTGGGCGCCATCGATTCCGACAAGTATGACTTCATAGTGGTCAATTTCGCAAACGGCGACATGGTGGGCCACACCGGTGTGTATCCAGCCATCCAGAAGGCCATCGAATGTCTCGACACATGCGTGGAGAAGGTGGTGACCGCCGCCAGGGACCACGGCTACGAGACCATCATCATAGCCGACCACGGTAACGCCGACCATGCCCTCAACGCCGACGGCAGCCCCAACACCGCGCATTCGCTGAATCCCGTGCCCTTCATCTATGTAGGCTCGCATCCCGAGGCCAAGGTGGAGAACGGACGTCTCGCCGACGTGGCTCCCTCGCTGCTCTATCTGATGGGACTTCCGCAGCCATCCGATATGACCGGCAAGGACCTGATCAGCTTCTGATTAGCTTTCTATTATCCCGTTCGACATGAATAAAGGACTGAAAACCATGATGTGCGGCCTCCTCCTTGCGGCGGGGGCCGCCATGGCTGAGGATCTGGTGATACTCACCACCAACGACACTCACTCCAACATAGATCCAGATGCCGCCGGAGTGGGCGGCGTGCTGCCGCGCAAGGCCATCATCGACTCGGTGAGGAAGGCCGAGAAAAACGTGATTCTCGTTGATGCCGGCGATATGGTGCAGGGTACTCTCTATTTCAAGTATTTCAAAGGGGATGTGGAGTATCCGTTGTTCAATATGATGAACTATGATATCCGCATTCTCGGCAATCATGAGTTCGACAACGGACTCGACGAGCTGGCCAAGTACTGGAAGAAGGTGAAGGCCGACAGACTTTCGGCGAATTATGATTTCTCCGACACTCCGGCGCGCGGCCTCTTCGTTCCCTCCGTCATCAAGAAGGTGGGCGGCCACAAGGTTGGATTCATCGGCCTGAATGTCGACCCCAAAAGCCTCATATCCGAAGAGAACTACAAGGGTATGAGGTTCAGGGATATCATCTCGACTGCCAATGCTGAGGCGGCACGTCTGCGCAAGATGGGCTGTGACCTGGTTGTTGCCGTGACACATATAGGTTACGATAAGGAACCTGGCCGCGAGACCGACCTCGACCTTGCGCGCGAGAGCCGCGACATCGACATCATCATCGGTGGTCATTCCCATACGTTTGTCGACCCATCCACTCCCGACAAGACCCCATACTGGGTTGAAAACGGTGCCGGACACCCCGTGCTCATTACGCAGACAGGCAAGTACGGCAGGAATGTCGGCTACATCAAGATCGATCTCGACGATATCACGGACCGGAAATTCGACTACCGGTATATTCCGGTGACCGACAGATTCCCGAGTGAGGCATACGACAGTAAAATCGAGGCGTTTCTCGCTCCTTATAAGCATGTTGTGGACTCGGTGAATTCAGTGGTGATTGGACACAGCCTTCAGGATCTGTCGAACAGGCGCGTGTCGGAACCTTTCGCCAACTGGGCCGGAGACTTCGGTCAGTGGTATGGGCGCAACGTGGCGGACAGCCTGCGCAAGATCAATCCCGGCTTCCCGGCGGTAGACCTCGCTATCATGAATGTTGGTGGAATTCGCCAGCCTATGCCGAAAGGCCCTGTCACGGAAGGCCAGATACTCTCCACGTTCCCCTTCTCCAACAAGCTGAGGTTGATTTCGATCAAGGGTAAGGACCTTGTGGAGACCATGGAGATCGTTGCGCCGCGCGGTGGCGAGGCCGTGAGCGAGGCCGTCCGGGTCGTTACCGATGATAAGGGAGAAGCCTTGAGGGTTGTAGTGAATGGCGAGGAGGTGGATCCGGAACGGGAATATACGGTCTGTACCATCGACTACATCGCAGAGGGTAACGACGATATGATTCCGATGAAGCGGCACCGCGAGTTATGGCGCGACACCGAGGAGGTGAGCGTCAGGATACTTGAATACATTAAGCATCTCGAGAGTCTCGGCCTCGGTATAGACCCTGACCCGACCAAACGATTCGTGCGCGACGTGAGGCTGTCGGAGGCTCAGGTGCCGAACAGTTGATGAAAATGAACTCTCCTTACAATCAGATACTCCCGAAAAGAGGGGCGCGGATGCTGCTTCAGGCGGCATTCTGCGCCCTTCTTTTTCTATCGTCATGCGGCAGAGGCACTGGAAGAACCGTCGACAGCGCTGTGGCGCTTCCCGACACGGTTCCGGACCTGACGGAGATCGCGCGTCACTGGGCGGACTCCGTAACCGCCTCGATGGACCTTGAGCGGAAAGCCGCGCAACTCTTTCTTCCGGCCGTCTATTCGTCCGACGACATCTGGACCGTGAGGCAGGTGGCTGAGTATGGACGCATGGGAGTGGGAGGGATAATCCTGTTGAAGGGAGACTGTCGTGGAGCGGCTGTCCTTGCCGACACATTGCAGAATCTTTCGGCGGTGCCGCCGTTCGTGGCGGTGGATGCGGAGTGGGGACTTGCCATGCGACTCGTGGACGCCCCCTCGTTTCCGGCCAACAGGAACATCGCCGCTGACGCCGATGACCGCGTGATGTTCGACTACGGTCGCGAACTTGCCGCTGAGTGCCGTCGCCTCGGCATAAACATAGTGCTCGGACCGGTGCTCGATGTGGATGGCGGCAATGGATTCATGGGGAAACGCAGTTTCGGAGGCGATCCGCGCAGAGTTGCGGAATTAGGCATAGCCTACGCTCGCGGATTAGAAGGGGGCAATGTGATAAGCGTTGCCAAACATTTCCCGGGCCACGGGGCTGTGGCTACAGATTCCCATAAGGGTAAGGGTGTGCTCAGCCGCAGCCTGCATGAGATGGATTCACTGGATCTCTATCCCTTCAGGCGCTGGGTGGAGCAGAGACTCACCGGTGTAATGGTAGGGCATCTCGCTGTGCCGTCCGTTGATTCCCGTATGCTGCCGGCTGCAGTCTCTCCGGCCGTAATCAATGGCCTGTTGCGGAAGGAGCTCGGTTTCGAGGGCCTTGTCCTTACCGACGCTCTGAGCATGAAGGGGGCGGAAGGGTCGGGGAGTGACCTCGCCCTCGCCGCCGGGGCCGATATAATCGTGGCGCCCGCCGATACAGAGAAGGGGATACGTGAGATAGTGGATGCCGTCAGGAGCGGAGCTATAGCGGAATCGAGACTTGACGCGAGCGTCCGTAGGATTCTTTTCCACAAATATCTGTTGTCGGAGGGTGGAAGCGGAGATGTGGACCGCGACAATCTTCCCGACGACATTATGTCGCCGCAGGCCGATTCCATCTCGCGCCGCCTGACACAATAAAAAAGCCTCTGCGCCGGTGGCGAGGGCACTGAAAAAGTCCCTTTATAGACTGGGTCCATAAATAAATCGGCAC
>CAJUBC010000068.1:0-2568 GCA_910584545.1 uncultured Muribaculaceae bacterium
CGGAACACATTACCGTTCGCGCCCATCGAGTAGTCCCACATGAACAGCTCGCGTCCGAAGGCTTCGTAGTCGAAGTAGTTGGCGAGTTGACCCATCGATCTTTCGAGGTCGTAGCACTCCGAGACGATGTGCCGGGCGAAGTCTTCCTCGCTGTCCCACTCGCCGCAGTAGGCTTCCTCGAAGTCGTCAAGTTCGTCGTGGAACTCCATATAATCATCGACGGCCTCCTGACTGTACTTGTCGCACAACTCCGAATATTCGATGATATTGTCGAAGTCGTCCTCCGACATGAAGCCCTCGTTGTACCACTGGCGGGGGAATCCCTCGTAGTCCTGGGCCATCAGCTCCGGGTCTTCCTCGTCGGCGTGGATCGCCTTGCAGAAGTCGATGAAATCGTCGTAGGCGTTGAAGCTGCTGAGGTCAATCCACAGACCGCAGAGCGAGCCGTCGTTGTACTTGCCGTAAGTGCCGACATAGACGGAGGGTTGGCCGTCGCAGTCGCTCTTGTGATTTATGACCGCTTCCTGAAGGTCGGCTACGGTGTAGCCCAGATCTTCGAGTCGTTCTTCGACTCTTGGTGTGATGTCGAGTTCTCCAAAAAGTAATTTCATCTTGGTAGGAATTTGAGGGTTTGACATTGTGTTCATTTTTTAAGTTTTACGTTGCAATAATTGGGAGAGTTGCGGAAGCGGAATTGCAGACGTTATTACAAGCGGAGCGGTAAATACGACCCGTAGGGTGGAGATTTATGTAATGTTGTTTGCAATCCCGGAGGGTCAAGCCACAGGGCGCAGATGTGCGGGCGGCCCTACCTTTGCGACAGGAAAACTGAATGAACACGATGTACCGAAAATGCCGGGAGGAAATTATGGAGAGCGCGACTGCAAGAGTCAAATAAAGAACACGCGGAACGGGCGGAGCCTGACCGAAAGGAACGGCATAAAGAGCGACTGCCGGATAGCCCGAACGAGTATCTATGCCGGCGCTTACAATCTGAGCAAGTATGGCGGCGGTGTGTCGCAGTGGATATGCCGTTGCGCCGAGGACGGCGACACCGCCAGACTGCAAGGCGTTCCACACAGACGAGGCAGACCCACAACAATAACCTGGCTCGGACCACGAGGGATAACACCGCATACCGCTGACAGACGAGGACTTGATGCCGGGAGCTGACGAAGCCATCTGAATAATGAAGTGCGAATGTGCGGCCAGGTGGTCGCTTACCGCTATAAATAGAGTTCACGACAACTCCACGCCCGAAGGGCTGCGGCGGCGAGCGGGTCTGCATGACTTCGGACTCCCCGTGTTTTCCCGGTGCATCGTCGGCTACTGCCAAGACCGGGCAATCCCGACAATCCTACAACGAAGCCGTGCTGTTGCTGTGGGACTACCCGATGGGCGGCCACTTGCTACGCCGCATCTGCCCCTCGCTCCCTCCGTCGGGTCGCCGTTCGGGGCGGCTCCTGCCTATATAAACCGCCGACGCATCACGCGCCAGCGGCAAAATGAGATTGTAAACTTCAAAATCTGTATGACGTGCCGCATCACTGCGGCGTGGATTGGGATTGATGCAAAGGTTTATATGATGCACGGCACCATAGACTTTATGCTGACGTGTTTAATCTCGTAGGCATATCCGGCAGGATCGCCCGACGGTACTCCCGTGCGCAGCTCGCACTCTACAGTCGGGCGCGGAGCTTCGAGCGAGCCGATAAGAAAAGAGTTGCCGTTTACATCGGTAACGACAAAACCGAGACAGGCACCGAAAGGAAGTCTGCCGCAGGTATGGAACTTCAAGGTGGCGGTGTCCTCGTACCCCGCACCGTCTTTCTTTGTCTTGCACTCGCAGGTCGGCTCGTCGAAGAACGGTATCGGGTGAATATCCGTAAGGATAGGCACCGCCATGCCGCAGATAGCCGAGAGGTCAACGCGCCTCGGCAGATGTCGGCAGTCAATCCAGCCGATAGTCTTTATTCCGGGAAGTATCTGAGTCGATGTTTTCATTGCTGTTATGGCGGGGAGGACAAAACGGACTTGTACGTTTTCGGGGGTCTGAGGTCGGGATTATTTTTGTGAACTTTTTTTGCGCCGTTCGATACGCCTGTATATGTCGCGCTTGCGCTGATAGCGTTTGGCGATGGCGTTCCAGTTCTTTTCGGTCATGTCGATGCCGTGCTTCTCCATGAAGGCATATATGAGATTGTCCTGACGCTGAAAGATAGCGGCGAAGCGATGCAGGGCGTTCCACATATCAATATCGAAGCGGTTGCGGATACACGCCTTTAACGCCTCGGTCGCTTTCGGGGGCAGGTAGAAATTGCTGCGGGTATCTTTTGAGCGGAAGTTCGGAAGCATGATACACACGAGGCCGGGGCCACCGACCTGCGGCATATAATCCGCCGGTGGTGTCTGCAAGAACTGTTCTAGCAGACCCCACTCCATAGAGCCGCGAATGAGGCGCACGGGATTATTGCCTCCCTGGTCGTGGATAAACCACTGGGCGAGATAATCTTCAAGTTCGAGATATAGATACATACCGATAAGAGTTATACGCAAAGTTACCGATAA
>CAJUBC010000068.1:2668-8650 GCA_910584545.1 uncultured Muribaculaceae bacterium
TAAGTATAGTAATGGCCCGGAAGTGTCAACCGTTGGCTCTGAAAATATTCGGTCTGCCGAAAATGACTACAAGTGTCAACGATTGTCAACCGATACAATATGGCTTAACCTGTTGGAATACAATAGGTGCTGTATTGTCAACGCCGACTTTCGCGGAACATACGCTTTTGCATTCCAGATGTCGGGATTCGGAAAAATAAAAAAGGCCAACATCAGAGTGTTGACCTGAGAGAAATATGATGAGCCGGGCATCAGAACGGCGTATCTCCCTTATTGCCGGGAGGGTCGAATAAAGAGGAAGTCTTGGGAGGAAGCGCCGGAGATGCAGAGGCGACAGCCGCAGGTTCCATATCCTCTGCGATTTCCTCCGTCTCGCTGATAATCTCGGTTTCGAGATTCAGCCCGAACTCCGCCTTGAGCATCGCATAATTGAAGCACATCGCCTTAGGGCGGTTGACTTTCAGTTTCTTCACCTGCGAGCCGTTCACGGTCTCGAAAGTATAGTCCGGCGTACCGTTTGCGAGAAGAATAGTGAAGCGGTCCTGTTTCAGACCGAGGAACGACGGGTGCGAGCGGAGATAGGAAAGCATCGTACTCCAGTTGCTTCGGTTGGCTGTGGCGTTAGCCGCGCCCCTGCCGTTGAAAAGTCCGGCTACGGCTGCGCTGTTCAGATACAGCACTGGGGTAGGCTCTGCGAACACCATATCCTCCTTCATGGAGGTACTGCGGAAAGTGCGGTGCCACTTGATGCGAAAATGTGCCTTGTCGATTGCGCGGCCCTGCGTATGGAAGCCTTGCAGAGCCTCCCAGAAATCGCCCATCTCGGAGCTTTCCTGTGCCGTCTCGTTCTGCAGCCGCATACCGGCGACGGCCACCGTGAGCAGGTCGTTGTAGCTGAACGGAAGCGACAGCACCGATTCGAGGGTGCGGAAAGCGGCAAGCGGAATAATCCAGTTACCGAAGATACGGTCGTGTATCTTCTCGCCCTCGACAATCTTAGACAGCTCCGATTTAGTAAGGGAGTATGCGTTGGCGAAGTTCTTCTCGAAAAGCTGCCTATGGCCGAGGACTTCGAGGGTGAGATGCGTATTGCCGAGCGAACACATGGCGACAAGATCCTCGTAAGCGTCGCGCTCCGGCTTGGAGAAAGAGGTCTTGGAGAAAGCGAGGAACAGAACACGGGTAAAGAGAGCCATGTCCTGTGTGGGCTTGTCCTGACCGCACAAGGCTATCCCGGTTGAAATGATGGTCTGCGCGGCCATGCCGTCCGTGTTCTGATTCTTCTTGGTCTGACCGCCTCCGCCCCACAGACCTTTTAGGTAAGCGATTTTACGCACATCGAGGTCGTTCTTATACTCGTCGAAAACGACGAGGGAGTTGACCGCCTGACTGACACGGTCGTTCATGGCCGGAACCGAGGTAACACCGAGGTTCGGAGGGTCTACGCTGTGGATAAAGAACGACTGGAGCGAGGTCGCAAGAGTAGTCTTGCCCGTGCCTTTCTCGCCGAAAAGGTTAAGTATGGGGAAATGGCGTGTGCGGTTGAAGATAACATCGCGGTACAGAGTGGCGAGCAGATAGCAGAAAGCGATTTTGGCGTTGTCGCCGAAAACACTGACGAGCTGCACGGCGAAGTCGTAGAGCTTTATGCCGCTGCGGTTTTCATGTATGAAAAGCCGCTCGAACTGGTATATTTCGGGATTGTTCTCGTACATTTTCGATGTGGCCGGGATATAGAACGACTTGGAGGGGGCGGTTTCCACGATGCCGAGATCATCGACGGCCAGGAAGCGGTCGCCGTTAAAAACGCCGTTGCCGAAAGCGAAGAAGCCGTTGATGCCGTCCCAGCCCATCTTGCGGACCCGCTCGGCTGAGCGAGTGCCGCGATACAGATATTCCTTGACGTTGTTGAGCTTGTCAATCTTGGCGCGCCATATATAATTGCCGACGGAGCCGACACGCTGCTGAAAGGTGGTAAGCGAGCAAAGTTCGGACTCCCTGAACTCAATCTCGACCGCCTCGTTGAATTTGTTTACCATGCGGAACAGGCGTGTGCCGTTGGTTTCGTCCTTGATATGGTAAAGGGATTCAAGATAGAAATTGGAGAGCCTGACGGCCTCTCCCTCGTCGTCGTAAGTATAGAAGCAGTTGTCTATGATGTTCAGATTGCACTGGCGCAGAAGTTCTTTCTTGCGCTCGATGTCGTTCTTAGGCTCGCGCCTTGCCTCGCGTTGCCGGGCTTCCCCTTTGGCACGGCTGACAGCACCTTTCCACGATTTGACCGTACCGTGGATAGCGGCGAGAGCGTCGATGCAGCTGTCGGCCACGGTCGCATCTTTGACATGGCGCAGCAGGTCTGCGACTTCGGAGATAATGATGCGTTCCTCCGCCAGCGAAGAAGAAGCGGCGAATTTCTTCTCGGCGAGCCACAGTATAAAAGGCTTTTCAGGAATGGCGGCGTAAATCTCCGGCGAGAGAATGTATTCGTCGGCATCGTTCTTGTGTAGAATGACGCTGCCGACTTTCGCCTTTGGTATAGAGGCGATATCCTCGTCGGAGAGAGTTATTTCCGCGCGCTCCTTTAGCTTTACACCGGCTTTCCTGGCTTCATCGCGTTTTTGTTCGAGAAGGTCGGCTTTTGCCGCTTCGAGTTCGTCTTCGGTTATCGGCACAAGCACAGGTTCTTCGACAAAGGGCAGCTCTCGCACCGTAACGTCGAAGCCCCGGCGCACAGCTTCGGCGCCGTTAACCATAACGGCCTTGAAGCCTGGCCCGAAAGGCTCGTCTTTCGGAGGGTCCGAGTCGGGGATAAAGCAGACTGATTGAGTCAACTTCATCAGTCTGTCGAACTGTGCTGCACTCCACGCAGTGCCGAGAGTGGCGACAGCATTCTCCATGCCGACGGACTGGAGGCGCAGAACATCGGGAGCGCCCTCGACGATATTGTAGAAAAGAGCGTCGCGGCAACGGCTCGCCCTGTCGATGCCGAAAATGGCCTCTCCCTTAGTGAATATCATCGAGTTTGACGAGTTGATATACTTGCCGACATTATCGGCCTTTGCGTCGCCGAGATAGCGAGCTGTAAAGGCTATGACGCGCCCGAAGCGGTCGCGGATAGGGATAACGAGGCGGTTTCGGAACAAAGTATAAATCCGACCGCTCTTTTTATCCCTCTGAAAGATGCCGGACTGCACGAGCAGATCTTCGGAGACAGCTTTGCTCTTGCAGTATTCCATAAGCAGATTGCCGTCTTTGGGTGCGAGTCCGATGCCGCAGGTGGAGCAGAATTGCTCCGGCCATCGGGAGTAGGCATACTCACGAGCGGCCCGCGCCTCGTCGTTCATGTCGACACGCAGCTGTTCCCGGAAAAACTGATGCGCTACGGCGACGGCACCTAATATTGACTCGCGCAGTTGCGCCGCCTGTCGTTGCTCGTCGGTCTGTTCCTCCTTAGAGTATTCGATATGTATGCCGTTGGCTTTGGCGATGGCTTCGACGGCCTGTTGGAAGTCCATGCCCTCCTTTTCCTCGTAGAACTTGATGCCGTCGCCCCCTCGGTGGCAGCTGTGGCAATACCATAAGTTTTTGCCGGGCGATATGGAGAACGAGGGAGTGTTCTCGGAGTGAAAGGGGCAAGAGGCGAACATCGTGGAGCCACGTCGGCGGAAGCTCAGCCCCCACGACTTCAACACGTCCTCGATGTCAAGACCTTTTACAGCCTCTATCGTCTTGTTGCTTATCATATTTCTTTTGCTTTATCCCAGCAGTCGATAATCGACTGGCCGGTGTATTTCAGTCTGCGCGGATTGCTGTTGCAGGGAGAGATAAGCCCCATGCGGCGCAGTTTGCGCAGGGTCTTATGGCAGATGCCAAGTTCGGCACAAGTCCTCTTAACTGAAAATACACCGTCGGGGTCGCATTTAGGGCGTGATTCAATCATGGTTACATATTGGTTGCGGCAGGTCCTTCAACAAAGATGCGCTCTCCTGCCTCGCTCTCTATTATCTGTTTTGCGTGTTCGGGTATGCGACAGGCCATGCACTTCCAGTTAAAGAAAGTCTGCCTCCTTACACCGGCACGTTTGGTTACGTCGGTTATAAACTCGACCCTCTCCCAATATGTGAGCGTGTCGAGAAAGGTGTTAAGCTGTGTCGCCTCAATGTGTTTAATATCGTTGTTTGTCATTACGTTCAGCGTTTTTTAATTGGCTTAGCGGTTACATATCTCACCGCATCAAGTTCATGCTGCCTCTTTGACTTCACAGGGTTTTGTCTAACCCATTCGATCAGGTCTGCGTAGTCGAAGTAAATGTATTTTCCTCCGGGTTTGTAATGAGGAATCGCTGCGGAAGCAGTAAGTTTATATAACTGACTTTTGGATAGTCCGAGGAAAAGGCTGGCTTCCTCCAACGTAAGCACCTCTTTTGTCGAATAGAGTTTAGCCGCGATAGATTCGATACGCTCGTTTATTGCGTCAACTCCACCCAGAGCTTCAAGTCTGTTCTCAAAGTCTCGGAGCCGGGCATTGAAATCTTCAAGCTGTCTGTTTTTTGTCATATGCGATATGATTTTGAATTTGGCGCAAAGATAAGAGATTTGCTGCCTAAGCATAAGACATTAACCTTGACATTAGCCCGGTGTCAAGGTTAATGTCAAGGTTTTAAGTTTCAGAACGTTGTTGTTGAATCGTTTTCTGTCATACTTGCTACTTGGCGTACACCCTTTCGGATTGCGACAGTAGTTGCGGAGTTTTCGGTCTTTGCCTCTGCCAGAGCCGAGGATAAGGCCGAACGGCTTAACGGTGCGTCTGTGGCAGAAGAAAGTATAAGTCTGTTAACAGCAACCACTTTCTGCCAGTCGCGCTTAATCAGTCGCGCATCGGCTAATTCGTCGAAAAGGACTGCCACTCGCCTGTTGTTTGCGGATTTGAGAGGTTTTGCCACCTAACAATCCAGTAGTGCTGAAATATCAGCAACTGATATTTCACCCTTGAATATCTGAACTTTGACAGCGAGGACAGCGAGTGCGGCCTTTTGAGCCTCTGAAAGAGAGGCCATAAAGTGCGGTTTCCCTTCTGTTGTTTCTGTTGGACCAGCCCTCCCAGTGTTGAGTTCATTTATCATTTGCTCGGCATCAGCATGAGAGAATCTGAGTTTTGCAAAGTAATCTCTCACAAGGTCAGGACGAATATTGAAAAGGTCGCTGATGATACCTGTTGCAGTTTCATGGGCATTTCGGCCCGCAGCACAGACGGCATCAGTGTAACGATGCCCGTTCAGGAAGTCGGTCGTGAAGCGGCTGTAAAGTTTGCGACACTCGACAACCTCTTTACGGTAGATTGTATAGGCTTTATTGAGCAGATGATAAAGCCTTTCAGTGATGTTTCCGTTGCAAGAGGCTTGCCACGGACATTTTTGGGGACAATTACCCAAAAAGAGAGAACGGTAGGTTTCCGTTGTTCATAGCGATTTTTATTTATTTGGTTGATTTCATATTGTCTATAGTTTATCCAAACGACCATCTTGCAGATAAGGCAAAAGCTCCCGTATCTTATCTAACGTCCAATCCCACCATCTCAAAGTCTGCATTTGTTCTATCATATCAGGACTGAACCGCTTTCGTATCTCTTTTGCAGGGACACCACCCACAATAGTATAGGGCGGCACATCTTTTGTCACAACAGCCCTCGTGCCAACAATAGCCCCGTCACCGATATGGACACCAGCCATAATTACGGCTTCATATCCTATCCACACATCATTGCCTATCACGATGTCGCCTTTGTTGTCCCAAGCGGAAGCCACATCAGCCTTATCCAATTCCCATTCTTCATAAAACAGCGGAAACGTGTAAGTTGATAATGAACTCAGAGTATGATTGGCGCAGTTGAACAGGAACTTTACGCCGCAAGCAATAGAACAGAACTTGCCAATTATCAGCCGTTCATGGTTAATGGGATAATGATACAATACGTTGTTTTGCT
>CAJUBC010000069.1 GCA_910584545.1 uncultured Muribaculaceae bacterium
CTGTATGTCTTTCAGAGATGAAATGACAAATAGGTTTTAGAGGAAAGTTAGTCATTTTTGTTCACGAAACCAATTTTTCTCCCAAAAAACATTTCATTAGCAAGAAGTAAACCTCAGCGCGAAGCTAAGGGAACCCCGATGCTCCGCATCGAGGGGAGCGCGGTACGGCACCGCGCTTGCGAAGCTAAGGAACCCCGATGCTCCCGCATCGAGGGGAGCGCGGTCCGTGGCAAACAGAAGCAAAGCGGGGTACGCTCCCCGGGGCCGTCGGACCGGGCTAACCGAGTTCGAGCTGGTTTCGGACGAGGGTGTAGTAGATGCCCCGGGCTGCGGTCAGCGAGGCATGGTCTCCGGTCTCGGCCACGCGGCCACGGTCGAGCACAACGATGCGGTCGGCGGAGCTGACCGTGGAGAGGCGGTGCGCCACCACCACCACGGTGCGCCCTCGGTAGAACTCCGCGAGGTTCTCCACTATCATCCGCTCGTTGCGCGCGTCCAGCGAGTTGGTAGCCTCGTCGAGGAAAATGAACTCCGGGTCGCGGTACACGGCCCGCGCAATAAGTATCCGCTGCCTCTGCCCCTGGCTCAGTCCCGTGCCGTCGCGGCCAACCTTAGTGTCATAACCGAGCGGCAGCGAGTCCACGAAGCCGTCGAGACAGGCGGTGGCGGCCGCGGCCCGCACGCGCCCCATGTCGACATCTCCGTCTCCGGCTGCGATGTTGCGCGCTATCGTGTCGGAGAATATCACTCCCTCCTGCATCACAGCTCCGCACCGCGCCCGCCAGTCGGCCATCCGCATTCCGGCCAGCGGTCGCCCTCCTGCATATATGGTGCCCCGCTCCGGCGGATAGTAGCCCAGCATCAGCTTCACAAGCGTACTTTTGCCGCTTCCCGATGCACCCACTATCGCCGTCACCTTTCCCGGCTCCACCTCGATGTCAATGCCGTCGAGCGTCAGCTCCGGAGCGTGGATGTCATAGCGGAACGACACGCCGGAGACCCTGATGCCCCCGTGCTCAGTGCTGTTTTTCTCAATGCCGTCCCCGCCGTTCTCCACATTTTCCGTATGGGAGTCTGCTGCGAGGGCCGCGTCCTCGTCGGGGCGGGTATGCACCTCCCCGATGCGGTCGAGCGAGAGCCGCACGTCCTGCAGGGCGTAGACGAAGGCCATCATCTGCTCGACCGGCGACGACAGCTGTCCGGCCACGTACTGCACCGCCAGCATCGCTCCGAGTGTGATGTCACCGGAGATCACCGAGGTGGCCGCTATCACGGTGATGAGGATGTTGCGCGTCTCGTTTATCAGCACCGAGCCGGCCCCCTGCGTCTGCGCAAGCTTCAGGGAACGCATCTGCAGTCCGAACAGCTCGGTCTGGGTCTCCACCCACTCCTTGGTGCGCCTCCTGCCGCATCCCTGCAGCTTTATCTCCTGCATCGAGGTGACGAGCTGCCATGTGCGCGAGTTGTTGCGTGACTGCGCCTCGAACGTCTCGAGGTCCAGCACTCCGCGCCTCCGCAGGAACGAGGCCGTCCATAAGCCGTAGACCACGCTCGAGACTATGAATACGGCGAATATCAGTCGGTCATAGACGAGCAGCACCGTCCCGAACACTAAGAAACTTAGTGCGGTGAAGAGGATGTCGATCACCTGCCCGGTCAGGAACGACTCAACCCTGCGGTGGTCTCCGATGCGCTGCAGCAGGTCACCCGACAGCTTGGTGTCGAAGAACCCCATGGGAAGACGCAGCAGCTTGACGAAGAAATCGGATACTAAAGAGACGTTCACCTCCATCGACATGCGCAGCAGCACCCTGCGGCGGAAGAAATCGGTGACGGTGCGTCCGGTCACGATCGCCAGCTCGCCGAGGAGAATGAGCCATACGAAGCCGATGTCCCGGTTTCTGATTCCGGTGTCGACTATCTGCTGTGTCAGGAACGGGAGGATGAGCTGGAACAGCGTCGCGGCGAGCAGGGCTGCGGCAACCTTGGCCAGCGTGCCGCGGTATCTGCCGAGATACAGTAGTATGAACCGCAGCGGGTTGTCGTGCACGGTCTCTGTCTCACGCAGGAAATCCCGCGTGCGGCTGTGGAAATCCGGTCCCGGCCCGAAGGTCATGGCGATGCCGCGCGGACGCTCCGGATCCCTGCGGTCCGAGATCCAGTGTGAGTCGAATTCCCCGCGGTCCATCCACCGCTTCCCCTTCGCAGGGTCGGCGATGCGGAAACGCCGTGCGCCGCGCGACACACGCTCGAGCACCACGAAATGGTTCTGGTTCCAGTGCAGCACGCATGGCGCATCGAGGGTGACGAGGGAGTCAGATGTCGCGAGCCCTGCGCCGGTCTCCATGCCGAGTTTCTCAGCAGCCTGCGAGATGCCCGACAGTGACACTCCCTCCGCAGTGGGACGGCAGACGCGCTCCAGCGCGTCGACGGCAAGCCGCTCGCCGTGCCAGCCGCATATCATCGACAGACAGGCCACCCCGCACTGCATCGCGTCCCGCTGACGGACCACCCTGATCCTGCGCATACGTCGTTATCTGAGGATATCCGAGATTTATTTGAGGATGATGGAATCTCCGCCTCCTATCTTCCTGACTTCGTCATCTTTCGAAGTTTTCTTGCCGTAGCCGAAGGAATAGGTGACTGTCAGCTCAATGTTCTGACGGTAGGTGGTATGGTAACATGTCTCGTTGTTGATGTAGTCTCCCGCGTCCATGCTCGAGGTATAGCAGACAAGCGATTTTCTGAACGGGCTTTTGAACGCAAGACCCACGTAGAGTCCGTTCCACGCCCATGTTCCGTTCAGGTAGTAGTAGGAAGGATACCTCTGGTCAAATACGGAAGAATGGGAAACGCTGGGTGTGGAATATCCTGCGGAAATCTGGAAACCGCGGATGTAATACGTAGCGGAAGCCCCGCCTCCCCAGTCCCATCCGGCTCTCGCATAAAGACCGCTCCTGTGGAAGTAGTGGGCGGCTCCGTAAAGCTGCAGCTGAAGGCTGCGGTCTAAAAATCCCGCTGAAAGCCGCAGCATGGCGTTGCCGTAGAACATCGATCCGTTGTTGGCGAACGACTGGACCATCATCGGACTTTCGCCGGCGCCATATCGCGGACTGTAGACCGGTACTATGGTGTTGCCGTAGTAAGTGGCGTCGCCACTGATGTTCGCGGAGAAACGACCGAACGAGACATTGTATCCGAGGCGTCCCAGATAGAAATCGAAGTATCCCAGATCCTCGTTACCCTCCACGGCATCAATGTCGTTGCGCCTGACCAGGACAGGATTCATTTGTGTTGGAGTCGCGATACCTTTTGAATATTCGAATGACAAGTAGGCGGACTGACGGTCGTTGATGCGTACCCATGCCGGCACGAATGCCTTGGGGTACCAGCGTGACATGGTATGGCCGTTGAAAGTCTGAACGGTATGCGATGCCGATACACTGGGCGAGATGTTGAGATTACCGATATTGAAAGATGATCGTATGTAGAAATTTATATAAGACTCGTGGAATTTAAGCTCCGTTACTGCGTCAGTGTGGTAGTCGAGCATGTTTTCACGCCATCCTGCGTAGACGGATGCGCCTACAGACTGTGCTCCGAACTTCTTGGTGACGGTTATGTCGCCGTCGGTCTTCCACTCCTTTTCGGTGATGTCGTTGACAATAGGAGCGGCAGAACCGGCCGTGTATGAGGACCAGTCGTTGTTGATGGTGCGGCTTGCAAAGCCGTTCAGGTTAATGGAAAAACTCTTCGGAAGGCTGAAATAGAACATTCCCTTCCAGGACAAGGATTCCAAGGACTTGTCGGATTCCCTTATGAATTCCTCTGCCCGAGTATGGCAGGGATACTCCACCGAGCCTTTCTCGATATTGAATCGCTGGGCTATACCGTTGTATCCGAGACTGTTGGAGATCATGATGCCGTCGGTCGAGTAGACCGCCCTCGCCGTCGCATACGGCATCAGCTGCAGGGCCCGGGTCGGCGATATGGTCTGAATCCTGGCCAACGTCTCGTTCCCGAATCTGTATGTTGATTCGGAGTCTGTGCCGTTGAGAGTCGTGATGTTCATGAACCCTGTCCCGCCGGAGACATCGTATGTCATCTTTTTGTAGGAAAGTTTCGAATATGCGTTATAATCACCGTATGACGCGGGAAAAACATGCGTTCCGCTGAATTTCGTGTACCCTCCGTATTCATATTTTTTCATGATGAAGTTGGCGGCTATCCGCGCCCCGTTGAACCGTGGGTCTTCCGGGCTCTCGATGACCTCCACACGCAGCACATCCTGCGGACGGATGTCGCGCACCTGCTGCCCGGAGGCGGGAACATAGTCGATAAAGAACGTATAGCCCACTCCCGCTGCGTTCGTCACCGCGCGGGTCCTCGGGTCGACCACCACGTTTGGCAGAGCCATGTTCTGGAGTATCCCGATGCCGTCGGATGCGAATTTCTTGTCGCGCGGGGTTGGGACCAGCGTCATCTTCTTTCCATCCATCGTCACGGTATTCCCTTCTACTACAAGCTCGCCGAGTTCGACCGCCGGATTCTCCGTGGAGTCGTTGACCGCTGTGACGATGGAGTCGTTGGACACGACAGATTCTTTATCGTGCGCGCCATAGGCTGTGAGGGCCGAAAGGCTTATGGAAACAACGCATAATGTTATAATCGAGGATCGCATGATGTGTAAGTTTTTGGTTACAGCATTGAAATCACGGGTCTCCCTTCCTTATGATTTTCCTTAATGTGCTTTAGCAGAACCCTTTTCAAGATAAGTGGATTCTTCAGCGGGGTGCATACCGGGAACTCTCCGTTCTCGAATTTGTTGCGGTATCTGAGCAGACTGCATCCTCCACTGCATATTGGGAAGACATTGCATTTGCGGCATTCTTCATCGAAAGGACTGCACTCATGCATATAACGCATAAGCAGGTCATAATTGTATAATCTGTCATTCATTATAGACCCTACGACTTTCTCCGGCTTGCTCACGTCATCCCAGCATTTGTAGAGTTCTCCCTCCGGTCCGATGATGAACGCGTCGGCGCGCTGCATCATACACCCTTTCTGGTGGATGCGGGGCATGAAGTCGATGTTGACCCCCTCCCTCTCAAGACACTCATAAAGTTCTATGAGGTCATCGTTGTTGTAGCAGTAGTGGCAGAAACTGCGTCTGTCGGGGGAATCCACCCTTATTATTCCGGGATATATCGAAAGCCGGTCATTTCGCTTCTCATTGAAATAGTGCGAGTAAAGGATCGCGAAATCCCTGTAGTTGTCCTTATGGATATTGATTCGCAATGACACGTTGAGTTCGGGGAGTGCTGTGGTCAGTCTGTCTATGTTCCGTTCGATAGTCCGGAACGTAGGCTTGTGTCCGGCCTTTGTATACCGTGTCCTGTCGTGGGTCTCCTCGACACCGTCGATGGAAATCTGGATTTTATCCATTTTGCTTCTTCGAAAGAAATCGATTACCTCGTCATTTATCAGATAGGCGTTGGTAATGATTTCCTGATGGATTATCTTCTTTTCCGTCTCCTCGCATATCCTGTCATAGATGCGTTCTATTTCCTCAGCCATAAGAAGAGGCTCCCCCCCGTACCATGTGAGATTGATGGATTCTATATGATTCCTGTTGTTGATGTATTCGATTATCCTGTCCTCGACTTCAGGCGTGATGCTCTTAGGGTTCTTCTTTGGCTCGAAGCAGTACGGGCATTCGAAATTGCAACCGGTGGTCGGCGCGATTATCAGGGACATGTTTTTTGAACCGTAGGATTCGTTGAGGAATTGTGTCAGCGTGTGGTGGAAATACAGGTCCGGGTTCTTGTCATCGATGATTATTTTCTTCTCTTTGAGTAGTCCGATGATCCCTTTGGGAATAAGCTCAGTCTTACGGTCGTACAACATCACGAACAACTCCTTTTTTACTTCTGAGAAAAATTCGGATTGCAAGTTGAAGATGAAGAATCGACCCTCATCCTCAAATAGAAATGTATATGGTGATATGTTCATTATTGTTCTTTATTTATTAGATAGGGAATGGGAAGGAGTGCTTAGCACTCCTTCCCTTGGGTCGTCAATAAAGTTTCGAATCCCGACAAGGACACGTAGGATCTACAGGATGCGTTGATTTTATAGTATTGCAGGAACAGATTAACGCAGACCCATTATTACAGGTGCAGTCTGTTACGCAACCGCAGTCATAAGTGCTTCCTCCGTCGCATGTGCACAACGGGTGTGCTGTGCCGCCTCTGACGGCATTCATCTCCACGGAGTCTAATCCCTCGTTGAAGATGCAGATAAACAAATTACTTGTCTCCATTTTCATGAGCCATTAAGAATTATATTTGTTGGTTGTTTCTGTGAGAAGAGATTGAATTCCGTTTTTACTGTCTGTTTTGTATTACAAGATTGAGGTTATGCTGCCAAGTTCCTGCGCCGGCAATGTCGCGCTGGAGAGATTTCTCAGAAGATATTACTCAACCGGTATGTCTCCGATGTAGGTAGTGCCTTCCTCAGTGACAATCTCGAGGGAGAGCTCGGGGTCGGTGGTGTCGACGGCTGTCGAGAACGGTGCCTCGGAGGGGAAGCTGTAGGTCCGGCCGATGGGGTCGGATGCTGAGGTGACGCTCATCTCGCACACGCCTGCGGGGCGCACGAACTGCACGGTGAGAGTGCCGCCCTCCGTCCATGCGTATACATCGTAGACACCGGGTGCCTTCGGACGGTTGGGCCTGTAAGGTTTGCCGGGTCCTATCGGATGCAGTATATCTTTGTCCGGTGGTGGTGGCGGAGTGGTGCCTCCGTTGCCCGCGAAACCTACTGTCTCCGCTGAAAGAAGAAGCAGTGCTGAAACTGCGATTTTAGTTGTAGCTTTTATATTCATGATTCGCTTAGATTGAATAGACTTTCCAAATGCAAAGTTATATATAAAGGGGATTGAGTTCCAAAAAATCTTATTGGACATTTGGCTTGTAATGCATTGGTAATCAATGGGTGACTTTAGAACTTTTTGGACATTTTGGAAATATGGGTGTGTTGACACTGTCCCGATGCATTTTGCATGGGACTTAGAGCGGGACAAGCCCTGTTTTTTTTGCAATTTTGAATGGAATCGATCTACGAGAGTTCCTCTGCTACGCGCCTTATTCCTGCGTCTTCCGAAGCGGAAATCCTGTCAAGAATCCGCTTTCTTTTCTTATAATAATAGTTGATGTCTATGCCGAGCAACAGCGATACCGACTTCGGGGAAAGTCCCGACAGGGAGAGGGCCAGCAGCAGCCAGGCCTCTTTCCTGAGGCCGAACTCATCCCTCGCCCTGCTGATGGCTCCTCGATAGTTCATGTCCACCGTCCCGGCAATCATATCGAGCTTCTCAGGTCTGCGCATCTCCTGCAGCAGTCCCTCGATGAGTTTTCTGACGGACGTGGAGCCCATCGCCGCGTTCGAGGGATTCATGTATTGCTGACTGATCTCGTTGAGCGTGTCCCATGAGGAGGCGTATGAGTCCTTCAGACTCATGAGAATCTGCTCCTCTCCGGCCTTTCGGTCTTCATCATATCCGGATAACCGTTCCTCCATCTCCCGCAGAGAGTCCCGAAGCATCGAGGCATCGGCAATGGACTCGGCGAGCTGCAGGTCCTTTATGCGGCGGCGAGTTCTCGAAGCATGCCATACTCCGAATATCAGCATCAACAGGATCAATATGGAGAGGACGAGGATCACAATCCAGTCGGAAAGCCGGTCATTCCTTTCCAAGGCATCGTTTTTAAGCTGATTTCCAGATTGTTGTGGGAATCCATCACGTAGTGGTCGAGTATCCTCCTTATGGCGCGGTCCTGCATCATGAAAATGGAGTCGTTGACCGCTCCGGCAAATTCCGAATCTCCATCCTTGATTCCTATGTTCACCAACTGACAATACATGCGTATTTTTTCGGACTCACTCAGTGAGGCCGGGTCAATCTGGGCTATTGTTGATTTTGCGGAGTCGAAGGCGCCAGACTTCACCAGCAAGGCTGTCTCCGAAATGAGGGCTTCGTTCCCGTATTCATAATATCCCTCCTCTGAAAACCTTTTCAGACTGTCTATCTGTCTGTAAGCGGTTTCAAGATTGCCTGCGTATGTGTTGGCCGGAACAAGCGAATGGAGGCACGAGACCTCCAGGGCGGTGTCCTTCATAGCGCGGGAACGGGCCCGCACACTGTCGAGAATGGATATGGATTCCTCTGGTTTGTTCAGGTTGAGAAGACATGTGGCACGCTCCATCTCTGAATATAGGGCATGTCTCTCAAGGCCCGCTTTGCTGAAATAATCGGACGACTTGCCATAATACTCCGCAGCCTTTATCTGATTGTAGTCCGTCACGTAGATGTCGGCGATGTTGCGGAGTGTCCGGGCAGTCCAGAGGTCATCACCCATATCAGACGCTAAGTAG
>CAJUBC010000070.1 GCA_910584545.1 uncultured Muribaculaceae bacterium
TCTGAACCTTGAAACCGCAAGATTTAACATTTTTTAATAATTTTGGATTATTTTTTTACAGATATTTGGCTATCTCTGCGAAAAATAGTAATTTTAGACGTTGAAAGCAAGGATGTCGTAATGGAGATGCTCTATCAATATTTATGGAAGTTCAGGATGCTTGGCCGTGAACTGCATACGGTCGACGGAGAGGAAGTCGAGATTCTGTCGCCCGGAGTGCTGAATCGCGATGCCGGTCCTGATTTTTCCCATGCGAGATTGCGCATCGCCGGTCAGGAATGGATAGGCAATGTCGAGATTCATGTCCGAGCTTCCGACTGGCTGCGGCATGGCCATGACTCGGACCGCGCCTACGACAGTGTGATTCTCCATCTGGTGTCGGTGAGCGACTGCCGTATCCCGCGTCCCGACGGCACTCTTGTCCCCCAGGTGGTCGCTTCCTTTCCTGAATCTTTCTTCCGGATGTATCTGAAGCTCTCCGGCAGGATCTCCCGGGTGGCTTGCGAGGAGGACCTGGGCCGGCTCTCTCCGCTGACGGTCGCCGACTGGATGTCGTCGCTCTCGGTCGAGCGTCTGCAGATGAAGAGCGGGAGAATCCTCCGAATCTACGAGGCGTGCGGACGCGACTGGGAGACTACCTGTTTCATAACGCTGGCCCGCTCGCTCGGCTTCGGGCTCAACGGCGAACCTTTCGAGATGCTTGCCCGCTCGGTTCCGCTGAGGTTTCTCGCGCGCCATTGCGACGACCCGATGCAGATTGAGGCTCTCCTTTTCGGTCAGGCCGGCATGCTCGACACCTCGCTGCATATTTTCGATGAGTATTATCAGCTGCTCTGCCGCGAATATTATTTCCTCGCCCGGAAGTATGGATTGCGTCCCATGCGCCGCGAATTGTGGAAGTATTCCCGCACGCGGCCCTGGAATTTCCCTCACCGCCGCATCGCCTTTCTGGCCGTGTCCGTGTCCGGAGGTTTCGCGCTCTTCTCCGACATTATGGAGCGCAGCTGCGACCCCGGTAAGATAGCCGCCCTTTTCCACTGGACTCTCCGGGGCTACTGGGCCACACATACCGATTTCGACGTGGAGGGCGCAGGTGGTCCGGCCTCTCTTTCCGAGGCGAGCATACGTCTCCTTCTCATAAATTTCGCGGCTCCTCTGATCTACGCCCATGCGGCGTCTCTCGGCGATGCCGACATCGCGGAGCGGGCTTTCCGCATCTGGGACACGGCCCCTCCGGAGAAAAACTCCATAATATCCCAGTGGCGCAACGCGGGGATAACGGCGAAATCGGCGGCTGACTCTCAGGCGCTTCTCCAGTTGCGCAGGGAGTATTGCGACCGCGACCGCTGTCTCGAATGCCGTTTCGGTCACGCATTGCTGAGAAACTCCTGCGATTTGTAAAATACTATGGCTATCCAATCGTTATTTTAAAACATGAATCAGGATAAAAGAAACAGGCCCGGAAAGGGGGGCGACACTATACTGCGACGGACCAATGCCGGAGAGTCGGCGGTGCCTCTGATGGAATTCGTCGGCACGTGGCGCAGCGACTCCCGACGGACGGATATAAAGAAATGGCTCAGGTATGGACAGCTCATGGTGGACGGCACGGTGACCTCCGCTTTCGACGCTCCGGTGAATCCCGGCGCCGAGGTGGCGCTCAACCTCACCCGTCCCTTTCCGCAGTTCCGCCATCCCAGGCTGGAGATCGTCTACGAGGATGACCATGTCCTGGTGGTCAACAAGGGTTACGGCCTCCTTTCCGTCGGCACGCAGAGCCACAGGAAGGAGGAGAACGCATACGAGATCCTCAAGGCATACGTGAAGAATGTAAATCCCGCGAACCGCCTCTACGTGGTGCATCGCCTCGACCGCGACACCTCCGGGCTAATGATGTTCGCCAAATCGGAGGAGGCCCAGGAGGTGCTCCGCCACAACTGGAACAACATAATCCTGCAGCGTCTTTACGTGGCGGTCCTCGAGGGTTACCTCGAGGAGGACAAGGGTTTTGTAAAGAGCCGACTCGCCGAGAACTCGCAGTTCGTGGTCTATTCCACCGACAATCCCGACGAAGGCAGGATAGCTGTCACCCATTATGAGGTGTTGGGTCGCGGCAATAACTATACTCTCGCCCATTTCTCGCTCGATACCGGCCGCAAGAACCAGATCCGAGTGCATGCCCACGACATGGGGCATCCCATCGCCGGAGACCGCAAATACGGTGCGGTAACCAGTCCGCTGCACCGCCTCGCGCTCCATGCGCAGACGTTGCGGTTCGCCCATCCAATCACGAAAAAGGACATGAATTTCGAGACCCCGATCCCTCCCAAATTCGCGGCTGCCATCAGAAGGCGCATGAAATAGCAATCAAAAAGTCACGATAGATGTTCTATAATAGACACCCGTCGGATTAGAACATATATTATAGAAGAATGAAATTAGACACTTCGTCATATTATCCCAGGTCTCCGCTCGACGGCGAGGAGTATGCCTCCTGTGCCGACAGCCGGAACCAGACGCCGCCGGAACCGACGCAGGGGACCGAGCCCGAGCCGGCATCGGAAACGGAGCCGGTGGAGTCTGTTCCGCTGCGGAAGCCTGAGCCGCAGCTCGAGCCGGCGCCTACCGCCGCCTCGCATGCCATGGACCGCTTCAGCACCGTGATGTCTTGGATTATGGTGCCGCTCCTCATGCCGGTCTACGGCATGTTGCTCGCCTTCGGCCTCTCGATCCTCACATATGTCCCGACGGGCACCAAATTCGGTTTCATTCTTGTGGTGGCCGGTCTCAACATCCTCGTTCCGGCACTGCTTATCCTTCTGCTGAAGAAGATGGGCGTGGTCCGCGACATCGGGCTCAACGACCGCGACGAACGTCTCTGGCCCTACCTCATATCAATCCTCTGTCTCGGCGCGACAGCGATGTTCGTCGCCGTGAAGGGCGCGCCGATGTGGCTTACCATGTTCTTCACCGGAGGTGCGGTGGCGGGGCTGGTGGAACTTGTGGTGAATCATTGGTGGAAGATTTCGGTGCATGCCGCCGGCGTGGCCGGTATAGTGGCCCTGCTGGTGCGCATCATGCGCGACGGCTATCCCGCCCCCTCCATATTTGTGTGGCTCTGCGTCTCCATCATCGTGGCGGGCACTGTCGGGATGTGCAGGGTATGGCTCGACCGCCACACCGTCTGGCAGGTGCTGGCCGGTTATGCGGTGGGCTTCTGCGGAGTCTTCTTCATGACGCTTATCCATTGACATTTCTCCCTGTGCCGGTGGCCGTAAGGCCTCCGGACGCAAGAACGACCTGACATGCAGTATAATTACATAAGAAGAAAATCCCGCCCCGTAAGGGTGGGGAACATAACGATAGGGGGCGGCAGCCCCGTGGTCATCCAGTCGATGACCAACACGTCGACGCTCGACACGGCGGCGAGCGCCGCCCAGATCAAGACCATCGCCGACGCGGGTGCCGGACTGGTGCGCCTCACCACCCAGGGGGTGAGGGAGGCCGCCAACCTCAAGGCTATCCGCGAGGTGGCCGCGCGTCTCGGCTGCCATGTGGCTGTATCCGCCGATGTCCATTTCAATCCAAAGGCGGCTTTCGAGGCGGCCTTGCATGCCGACAAGGTCCGTATCAATCCCGGCAATTTCGTTGATGCCGCCCGCACGTTCCGCAACCTGGAATACACTGACGAGGAGTATGCGGCTGAGATCGACAAGATCCGGCAGACGCTCGTTCCTTTTCTCGCGCTCTGTGCGGAAAAGGGTTGCGCTGTGCGCATCGGCGTGAACCACGGCTCTCTCTCCGACAGGATCATGAGCCGCTACGGCAACTCTGCCCCGGGCATGGTGGAGTCCGTCATGGAGTTCCTCAGGATTGCGAGGGAGGTCGATTTCAACGACATTGTAATTTCGATAAAGGCTTCCAACACGGTAGTTATGGTGGAGACCGTCCGGCTTCTCGTTGAGAAGATGGAGGAGGAAGGAATGGACTTCCCGCTACATCTCGGTGTGACCGAGGCGGGCGATGCCGAGGACGGGCGCATCAAGAGCGCGCTCGGAATCGGAGCGCTGCTACACGACGGTATCGGCGACACCATCCGTGTATCGCTCAGCGAGCCTCCCGAGAACGAGGTGCCGGTGGCGGTGCTTCTCCGCGACATTATCACCGAGAGGAGTTCAGACCCGGTGGTTGCCGGTGATTTTACGCCGCTGCCGGGCGTCGCTGCCGATTACTCCACCGCTGCCCGCGCGTCGCATCCTCTGCGGCAGCTCTTTCCGCTGGCGGCTCATGCCGATGCCGACCGAATCGGTTCCCTCGAGAATCCCGCTTTGTTCGAGGTTGAGTCCAAGGGCCCGAACGCTGTCGGGAAAATCGCATATATGATCGACAAGGCTGTAGCTCAGGGCGAGCGCCGTCCGGTCCTTGCGCGGATAGCTTATGACTGCGCGGACCTCGACGAGCTCCGCGTGCGCGCCGCCGCCGATTTCGGCGCCTTGCTGCTCGGCGGCTATTGCTCCGGTATCGCTGTGGAGTGCGCCAACTTCCCCGCGGAGGTGCTGGCGCGGCTCGAGCTCGACATACTCCAGGCGGCGCGGATGCGCGTCACCAAGACCGAGTATATAGCCTGCCCCGGATGCGGTCGCACCCTCTTCGACCTCCAGCATACCCTGCAGGAGGTGAAGAAGGCCACCGCCCACCTCAAGGGCCTCAAGATCGGAGTGATGGGCTGCATAGTCAACGGTCCCGGCGAGATGGCCGACGCCGATTACGGCTATGTCGGCGCGGGTCCCGGCCGCGTGAGCATCTATAAGGGGAAGGAATGCATGGTCAGGAACATTCCGGCGGCGGAGGCACTCCCCGCGCTGCTCGAACTCATCGGAAGGGATATGCCGCCCGATCCGGTGGACTGACCGAAACGATGACAACAAGAAAACACTTACAAACTATACCTTACAATCTGATTACATGAAACATTTTTTCAAAGGCATCGGTGCCCTGGCGTTAGTGGTCCCCATGGGGGCGCTGGCGCAGGATGTGGCACCCGAACCGCAGCTGCAGCAGGGGGAAGGTCCCATGCCGTCGGAGATTGTCCGTTTTGACGTGGAGGCGCGAGCCGATTACAGCTATGTCGGCGTCGACGGCCACACCAGCAAGAGTAATTCCGGTTTCCAGGGAAAATACCTCACCATGCGCGTGGACGGTACCATCCTCCCGGGACTGACCTATTCCTGGACGCAGCGATTCAACAAGCCTCAGGCGTTTTTCGAGGCCACGGCATGGATGTATCTCAATTACGAGATAGGCCGTTGGGGTGTCCGCGGCGGCAAGGAGGTGGTTGCCATCGGTGGCTTCGAGTATGACCGCGCGCCGATAGACCTCTATTCCTGTTCGGTGTTCTGGAACAACGTGCCCTGCTATCAGTTCGGTGTCTCCGGCAGTTACGGCGTCACGTCCTCCGACCGCATCACCTTCCAGGTGACACAGAGTCCTTTTTATACTCCGGAAAACAGGGATATGTATGCCTACAACCTGATGTGGAACGGTCGTCACGGATGTTTCGAGTCGCTCTATTCGGCCAACCTCCTCGAGTACAAAGACGGTTGCTATATCAGTTATCTCGCTTTAGGTAACAGATTTACCGTCGGCAAATGGGCCTTGGAGCTTGACCTCATGAACCGCGCCGCCTCCCGCCAGACCTATTTCTTCAAGGACTGCTCGGTGATGGCCGAGCTGGCGTTCAAGCCCTCCGACCGCTGGCGCATCCACGCCAAGTATACCTACGACGTGAACCGTGCCGACAACGGAGCCGACCTCATCGTGGCGCAGGGCACGGAGCTGTCGATGGCAGGTGCCGGAGTGGAGTTCTACCCGCTGATGAAGAAGCGCCACCGGCTGCGCATCCATGCCGGCTGTTTCTATTCATGGGGAAACAACGGCAATCCCGACAACCTGATGCAGAACAAGACCCTCTTCGTGAACGCCGGCCTCACCTGGGACATGAATCTGCTCAATATCAAACGTAAGCCAAAAAGTTAATTAAAATACTGATGCAATGACTATTAATGAGAATGAGGCGGCCCCGGCGGAGATCGAGGTCGCACCGGTCAGGAAGAAAAAAGGAATCCTCAAGAAGTACGAGGGCGTGATATGCCTTATCGTGGTGTTCGGTCTGTTCTATTACCTCGGCAGGGTGATGGGTATGGCCAACATGCTCAACACCCTGATGCATACCGCCCACGACCTGCTCCTCAACACTGTCTTCTACCTGATGGGCATCTGCGTGCTCACCGGCGCGCTGGGCCGTATTTTCGTGGAGTTCGGCGTGGTCAAGATGCTCGAGCGTGCGCTCCGTCCGCTCATGAAGCCCCTCTTCAATCTCCCCGGAGTGGCTTCGCTTGGAGCCGTGATGACCTTCCTCAGCGACAATCCCGCCATCATCTCGCTTGCCTCCGACAGGCGTTTCAGCTCCTATTTCAAGAAGTTCCAGTTCATCTCGCTCACCAATTTCGGCACGGCGTTCGGTATGGGACTCCTCGTGATGGTGTTCATGATCGGACAGGGATTTTTCTGGCAGCCGCTTGTCGGCTTCTTCGGAGCGTTCTGCGGATGCATCGTCTCCACCAGGCTGATGCAGTATTTCGTGCTGAAGAATTATCCTCACTACGCCCAGGAGGATGTGGTGCAGGATAAGGAAGCGATGGAGCAGGAGGAGAAGAAGGATGAGAAATCGGGCTTTATCCGTGTGCTCAACGCGTTGCTTGACGGCGGTCGTACCGGTGTGGATGTAGGTCTCGCCATCATCCCCGGTGTGCTCATCATCTCCACTCTGGTGATGGTGCTGACGTTCGGTCCCTCCGCATCGGGCGAATATACCGGCGCGGCTTACGAGGGAACGGCTGTGCTTCCCTTCCTTGCAGAGAAAATCAATTTCATCTTCGAGTTCCTGTTCGGCTTCGGCGACCCCCATCTGATCGCCTTCCCGATCACCGCTCTCGGAGCAGTAGGCGCCGCCCTCGGTCTCGTGCCGAACTTCATGGCGCAGGGATGGATCGACGGCAATGCCATCGCGGTGTTCACCGCCATCGGCATGTGCTGGAGCGGTTACCTGAGCACGCACACCGCGATGCTCGACTCGCTCGGCTACCGCGAACTGACCCCGAAGGCGATACTGGCGCATACCGTCGGCGGTATCGTGGCTGCGATAGTCGCCCATCTCGTCTACGTGTTCGTGGCGATGCTCATTGTCGCCTGACCGACCATAGAGGCTGAAAAGCCAGATAGAACAGAAGCGCCACGAGCGCTCCTCCCGCGTCCGCAGCTATGTCCCCCGGGTCATAGCTGCGGCCTGCTTCCATATACTTCTGCAGGACCTCCACCGCGACACCGGCCGTGGTGGAGATGGCTCCGCTGAGGAAAGCGAAGGCCGGCGTGATGTCGTGCCAGCAGGAATGTCGCTGCCTGTCGAGCAGGATGCAGCAGGTGAGAGTGCCGAACATGATGGCATGCACCCACTTGTCGGCTCCCTCGAACAATTCGATATGCTCCGCCTCCGGAGGCACCGGCGCGAGCGTGAGCCAGGCGATGGCCGCAGCCACCGATATGGTGAGCATCCACCCCGGCATCCATTCCAGCCCCCTCTTCAGTCTGCTTTTCTTTTCCATACCTATATAACGCCCAATCGCCAATTATAGCGCCCGACCGCAGTCGTGGTGGGTTTGTAACCCACCACAAGTTAGGGAAATCGGTGCCTGCGTTACAAACCCGCAGGGACTGGGTGGCGACCGGGAGAATAGGGCTGGAAGGACCCCGGAATTTGTTATAATTGATGAAATGTGCTATATTATTAAATCATTTTTAAATCGTGCGCGTGAATGTCTACGACAAGGTTCCGGAGACTCCGCTCGATGAATGGATGACATACCTCAAGACGGGAAGGGTTAAGGAGGACACCCGCACCACCGGTTTGCAGGAGGTGAAGAAAAAGCTGCAGTATCTGTCGATGTCGCCGAAAGAGCGCCGCGCCTACGACGCACACTTGGACACCATCATGGTGCAGAACGATGTCCTTGACACCGCCCATGACGAAGGCTATGAAGAGGGACGTGCGGAGGGACGTGCGGAAGGAATCGCAAGTGTGGCCAGAAACCTGATGGCCTCGGGAATGGACGATGCGACGGTAAGTTCGCTGACCGGTCTGGACATCCGGCAGATCGGAGACATCCGGAAGACCATGCACGATGTATGATTTTGATGTGCCGGGGCTTGGATATGTCCCCGGGTATGTTGTAAAGCAGGAAAACCGACCGAAAACATGGTAGAAATGGCAAAATTTTAAGTAAAATAAAATAAATTGTCAAAAATATTTGCAGATGTGGTGACATTGTTGT
>CAJUBC010000071.1 GCA_910584545.1 uncultured Muribaculaceae bacterium
GCTTGGCGACTGATGCCGCTTAGCCTATATTCCATTTTTTAACGAACTATTGATTAAATATGGTAATGGGAAAGACAGACAAATCGAAATATTATCTCTTCATAGACGAGTGCGGAGACCATAACCTCGCAAAGTATGACTCCGGATTTCCGGTGTTTACTTTGTGCGGTATTATTGTGTCCCAACAGAACCTCATGCGCTGACCTAAAATACATGAAAATAAAAAAGAGCGGCCTTTCGACTGCTCTTTCCAACCGGGCAAAACCGATCCCTAAAATCGTTGCTCGCGCAAGCGAAGTATTTCCTTAATGGGAAACTACCCTTTATTATAATTGTTTAATAGCCTTGCTTGCCATAATATTATTCATTAGTAAGTTCAACCGACCGTAATAATCGGCTGTCCGAAGAAGGTGGACAACATGGCGAGAGTAGATATAGTGAAATTATGCTCACCGCTCAGCCAACGTGTTATCTCGTTGGGCCGTTTACCAAGGGCTTCGGCAAACTGTTTTTTATTCATACCCTTTTCATGCATAAGCGCGTCCAGTCTGTTAGAGATAGCAAAAGAAAGTCTGGTTTCATCACGCTTCTCCTGAGGTATCTCATTGAAGTTTTCCTGTAAAGAAATGTTGGCGGTCCTCATAAATCAAAAGTTACAAAAAAGTTTTACACAAATGTAAAAGCGTGGCGGTTTTCTGTGTTTCCGTAAAATCTAAAAGCTTAAGTTGTACCGGACCTAAAAAGTTGACACAAGTGCGAGCAGACGCTCCACATCCTCCATCCTGGTGCCCCAGTCGGTCACGAAGCGGACGGGTGTCTCTCGTTCGCCGCGAGGCCCCCAGAGCTCGAACGACGCTTCCCGGCGGAGACTGTCGATGGTCTCGTTGGGCAGGATGAAGAACTGTTGGTTGGTGGGCGAGTCCATGAAGAGTCTCACTCCCATTTGGGTCATACCATTTTTCAGGGCGAGCGCGGTATCGACTCCAGTCTGTCCGATTCTCTCGTAAAGGGAATTCTCGAAAAGGGCGGAGAACTGTATGCCAAGCAGCCGTCCCTTGGCCAACAGCGCACCGTGAGCCTTGATGTGGGTAAGGATGTTGCTGAACCATTCCGGATGCCTTGTCACCACGGCCTCTCCGAACAGGGTGCCGCACTTGGTGCCTCCGATATAGAAGATGTCGGCTATGCGGGCTATATCTCTCAACGTCACATCGGGAGAGGCCGCAAGACCGTAGGCGAGTCTGGCCCCGTCGATATAGAGCGGCAGTTCCCATTTCCGGCATATTCCGGCTAACGCCTCAAGTTCCGCGAGGCTATAGATGGTTCCTACTTCGGTAGGGAACGTGATATAAACCATTCCCGGCCGTGCGATATGCCTCCATGTGTCGTCGGCGAAGAAGCTCGTCATGTATCTGTCGAGGTCCTCGGCCAGCATCTTGCCGTCATGCTCCGGCAGTGTGATCACCTTGTGACCGGATGCCTCCACGGCTCCGGCCTCGTGGACATTGATATGGCCGGTCTCGACCGATATCACACCCTCGTAGCGGCCGGCTACGAGGTCGATTACAGTCGCGTTGGTCTGCGTTCCCCCGGAAAGGAGCACCACGTCTCCCTCTCCATTCGCCAGTCCGCATGCATGCAAGATGGCTTCCTTGGCGCGTTCGGTATATTTATCGTAGCCGTATCCCGGCGTCTGTTCCATATTGGTGCGTACGAGTCGCTCCATGATCTCGGGGTGGCAACCCCGCATATAATCACAGTCGAAATGTAACATTCTGATCAAACTTTCGATTAACCGTTATGATTTTCAACTTCCTAAAATCACGATTGTCCCCGCTATGAGTATGTAAAGCAGTGCGTAGGGTATAGCCTTTCGCAAGATGGTGTCATCCTTACCCTCCATGTCGCATGCCGCCGTGGCGATGGCGATGCTCTGGGGTGAGATCATCTTGCCGCCGGTGGCGCCGGTGGTGTTGGATGCAGCGAGCCAGTTGCTCTCGCTGCCTGTCACGCCGAGCGCCGATGTCTGTCCGCTCATGCCTAACTGCCCGGCGACGCTTGCCTGAAGTTTGCCGAAGAGTATGTTGGAGGAAGTGTCGCTGCCTGTTACGAATGTACCGATAGCTCCAATCAGCGGTGCGAAGAAAGGATAGAACGAACCTGAGACGGCAACCAGTCCGATGGCGATCGCCGAAATCATGCCGCTGTGGTTCATCACCGATGCCAGGGCTATGAGGGAGACGATTGTTACGGTGGTGAAGCGAAGGTTGACGGTGGTTCTCGCAAGCACAGCCAGCAATCTGCGCCATCCGAGTCCCTGCACGAGTCCTCCGGCCACACTGCCCACAAAGAGCCAGAGTCCGGCGTTGCTGAGCCAGCCGAACCGGAAGGTGGAGTCGATGTAGGGGAGGGATATGGTAGTCACGAGGTTAGACTTGAGGAACTTTTCTACCGGAGGGCAGAGGGCGCCTGTCACCAAGATCAGCACAAGGATGAAGATGTAGACGCTCCATGCGCGGAATGTCTCCGCCGCAGTGTATCGGCGCGCCTTTTTGTCTGAGGTTTTCTTCTTCGGCGCGAACAGCTTGGCATAGACTGCGATTGCGGCGATCGAGGCTATAGAGCCGAGGATTGCCGGAGTCTCGGCCCCGAGCCAGCGGGCGCACACGTACTGCACGGCCAGCGAGACTCCTCCTGTCCAGAGCGACAGCGTGATGTTACGCCACACGGCCTTGCGGTCGGTGAGCGTCAGGATGATGAAAGGTATAATGAAGAAGAGGGGAGAGAGCTGTACGATTACGAAAGAGGAGATCTCACGGATGGTCTCAGCGGATGCCGCGCCTCCGGCTGAGACCTCGTTGCACAGCGTGGTCACCGGTACGCCGACGGCCCCGAAGCCGGTGGCGACGGTATTCCCCAACAGTGCGACCAGCGCCGAGAACATCGGCTTGAAACCGAGTCCGATCAGTATGGCGGCCGGGATGGCCACCGCAGTTCCGAAGCCGGCCATGCCCTCGAGCAGTCCTCCGAATCCCCATACCATCATCAGCACAAGTGTACCCTTGTCGTCGGTGAACGATGTGAACTGATCCTTTATCACCTCGATCTGCTTCGACTCCACAAGCACGTTGTAGGAGAATATGGCCATGAGGATGATTATCAGGATAGGGAAGAAGGCCTTAAGCACTCCCTCCACGATGGCAAAGCCCACGGTGCCCCAGATACTTTCCGCCGCTGTTGCGGGCGTAATGCCGGTAGCCGGGGCTGCCCAAAGTGCTAACGCCACGGTTACGGCAAGCGTGATCAGGGCACTGACATGGCTCTTGACCTTGAAGCCAAGCATCAGCACGAACAGAAGGATGACCGGGAAAATGGAAATCAGAGCATTCATGGCCGTTATGTCAGATCAGGAACACTGTAAGCGTGCGGGCTGCCTGTGCACCGGTGACAAGCACCTGGGCGATGTCGGCGGTCTTTGACGGACCGGAGATGAACGCCCCGTATCCGTAGTCGTTGAATTCTATCCTGCGGTATGCCTCGTGCATGTTGCTGACAACATTTTGGCGCGGCAGCACTATCGCCAGGTTCTCGCTGATGAAGCACACAGCTTTCTCCTTCATGGTCTGCGGTACCCAGATGCAGCCGTTCTCGGCAACTCCGAGCATGCCGGGGACAACTCCTACGTCGGTATGGTTGAGCTCGGTAACGGAGGCAACAGTGTCGGGATTGGAGGTGGCGCAGTCGATTCCGGGGATGTTGGTGCATATCGTCTTCGCGTCCTGGAAGGCCTCCTTGACAGCGTCGTTGAGGTTTTTACCCTCGGGAACGTCGATGACGCGGCATGACATCTCCACGGATGTTGACTTGAATTTTTCCAGCGGGTCGGCGAATGTGAGCGGATCGAGTCCTTCCAGCGAGGGACGCTTTACTTCTGGTCCGGCGTTGCGTCGGCAGCGTGACAGTATATCTTCTTTTGCGGACATATATCGGGCTTATTCGTGGTTCTTATGATTTCTTGATGTCATCGGGGTCGGCCACCTCCTTTATCAGCTTGTGGAATGGTTTTTTCGGGAATTTCATCATCTTGTGGCCGGCGGCCCAGGGGTTGAGTCCGCAGTTCAGTATCGCGTCGGGTACGTGATTGACAAGATGCAGCTCGCCGGTGGCGGCGTTGTAGATGGCGGGATGGTCGAAAATGACCTCCATACCCTTGCAGATCAATTTTTTCTCCTTGTTGGCCGTGCCGAATGAGTCAAGTTTCTGGCGCCATTTGTAGATCTGGTCGCCGAGATCGATCTTCACCGGGCAGGTGCTCTGACAGCTGAGGCAGAGGGTGCATGCGCTGATGTTGCCGGAGTAAGCTTTTGGGTCGCGCAGCATCCCGAGGTTCACTCCCAGCGGGCCTGGAATGAAGTAAGAGTAGGAGTAGCCGCCTGAATTGCGATAGACGGGGCATGTATTCATGCAGGATCCGCAGCGCATGCACCTGAGTGTCTTGCGATGGTCGCTGTCGGCGAGCCACTCGCTGCGTCCGTTGTCCACAAGCACGATGTGCATCTCGCCGCCGGGGCGCGCCTTGCGGAAATGGCTGGTGAAGACAGTGGTGGGCTGGCCGGTTGCGGAGCGGGCAAGCAGCCGGTGGAACACGGCGAGTGCGTCATAGTCGGGAATCACCTTCTCTATACCCATGGCGGCTATGTGCAGCCTGGGGCAGGAGGTGGACATGTCGGCGTTTCCCTCGTTGGTGCACACCACGATGTCGCCGGTCTCGGCTATGCCGAAGTTGGCGCCCGTCATGCCGGCGTCGGCGGTCAGGAACTCGTCGCGGAGACTGAGGCGTGCCTGATAGGTGAGGTATGTGGGGTCATGGTTCCCTTTCTCCGTGCAGAGCTCTTTCTCGAAGAGCTCGCCCACATCATCGTGGCTAAGGTGAATTGCCGGCATCACTATATGGCTCGGTGCCTGACCCTTGAGCTGGATGATACGTTCGCCGAGGTCGGTCTCCACTATCTCTATTCCTTTCGATTCGAGGTATGGGTTCATGCGGCACTCCTCGGTAAGCATCGATTTAGACTTCACCATTTTCTGCACGCCGTGGGATGAGAGTATATCGTAGACTATGCTGTTGAATTCATCGGCGTCTGCGGCCCAGTGGACTTTAACGCCATTCTTCTCGGCGGCATCGGCGAACTGCTCGAGATAGTCGCCGAGGTGAGAGAGGGTGTGATCCTTGATTTCGGCCGCTGCCTGACGGAGGCGCTCCCACTCGGGAAGGCTGGCTGCCATCCGGTCTCTTTTCTGGCGGACGCTCCAGAATGTGTCGTCGTGCCAGTCGGCGTATTTCCTGTTCTTCAGGAATTTGTCGGCTGCATTGCTATGTGATGTGCTCATAATCCGGATGCTAAGATTTCTACTACATGCTTGAATCCTATAGGCTTGCTGCCATCCTTGGCGCCAACTCCCGCGAGATGCATCAGGCAGGAGCAGTCGGCGCCTGTGATATAGCTTGCTCCGGTGGCGATGTGGCGCTGGAGTTTCTTCTCTCCCATGCGTCGGCTCACTCCGGTCTCCTCTATGCTGAACATACCTCCGAATCCGCAGCATTCATCGGCATGGTCGGGTTCGACCACCTCGATTCCTTCCACAAGCGAAAGCAGGTCCTTGATCTTGTTGAACCTGGGGCCGGTATTCTCGGAGGGTGACGACAGTCCGAGTTCGCGAACGCCGTGGCAGGAGTTATGGAGACTTACCTTGTAGGGGAATCTGCCCAATGGTCCTTTCACCTTCACAACATCGTGCAGAAACTCGACTATATCCATAGCCTTTTCCGCCGCCTTGCACTCATGTTTCCCCTTGAGCAGGCGTGGATAGTTGAGACGCATGAAGGCTACGCATGAGACCGAGGGGGCCACGACATAATCGAAGCCGGCGAACATATCCTCGAACTTTTCCGCCAATCCCACCGCTTCTTTCTCGAAGCCGGCATTGGCCATAGGCTGCCCGCAGCAGGTCTGACCCATGGGGTAAATCACGTCGAGTCCGAGATGTTTCAACAGTTTGTAACACGCCACCCCGACATCGGGGTACACCGCATCGACATAACAAGGTATGAATAATCCGATTTTCATAAGACCAGTAGCTACAATGGTTATATAATAACAACGTGAAAAATAAAATTATCTTTTCCTGTCCCAGCTCATGTACTAAACTTTTACGTCAAACAGTTTTCAAATAAAGTATGAATCGCAGAGAACATGAAAAATCGGTGGTGACGGGGATGATTGAGATATACTGCCGGAGACATCATGCTCCGCAGGATGGCAATCTCTGCGAGGATTGCCGCAGGCTTACGGATTATGTCTATCAGCGGCTTGAACATTGTCCCAAAGGTAACGCCAAGACAAGTTGCCGGAAGTGCGAGATCCACTGCTACTCTCCGGAAAACCGCGAGAAGATCCGCGATGTGATGAGATACGTAGGTCCCCGCATGATATTCATCCATCCCTGGTCAGCCATCCGTCACCTCATCTCTGAAATGAGATAATCATTGCAACGACCGCATTGCCGATATATTTGTTATAGTTTAAGGAATTTGACTTAGGTTGACTTGTAAAATCCAGTATACAGTAAAAATTTCGGAAGAAAATCCTATCGGATAGGATTAACTTCCGAAAATTTTACTATAATGCATTCATCCAGCGTTTAAAAATAGAGAAATGAAGATGATGAAAAAATTGCTATTGGGTGCGCTCGGGCTGCTGTTCTTAGGCTCTTGCGCTGATACTGACAGGGCCGATCATACGGAGCTCTATCAGGAGATAAAATCGGCCGACAAGATGGTGTTCGCTTCGATGGCGATAACCAAGACCGCGAAAATGGAAAGCTCCGAATGGTATAAGATCGGGAAACGGATTGCGGTCTATTCGTACGATTCCTACATGCGTGCGTACGTCGATCTCTCTGAATTGCAGATGGAAGACATCGTCTTCGATGAGAAAGCGAAGACCGTGAAAGTGACCCTTCCTCCGGTGAAGACCGAGATAGCGGGCCGCGACATGCAGATGCGCAAGGAGTATGAGAACATCGGCCTTCTGAGGTCGGACCTCGACTCGAAGGAACGAGCGGAGATGAAGGAGAAGGCCAACGCTTCTTTCAAGAAGGAAGTGGAGGAGAACCCTATGTTCCGCAGGCAGTTGACTGACGCAGCGAAGCGGAAGGCGCGCCTCTACTTCGAAACTCTGTTCGAAGCCAACGGCTATACCGCAAGTATTGATTTCAAACCCTCTAAGTATGGCAACAATGATTAAGAAAAGGAATCTCATATTGATAGCGTTCGTCGTTATCGCAATCGCGGCGGCAGCGATTTACTTCCTGTTCGCTACGCCGAAGAAGACAATCGACGTTAGCAAGGGACATATCAGCAAGATAGAGACAATGGCCCAGCTCTGCGCCGTCGAGATCTACAGCGAGGTGCCGGTGCTCGACACCATCAATGACAAGGTGATGTTCGCCGTACAGAAGCAGAAGGGCAGTGTGTCGTTCGATCTTGAGAAGATGAAGGTGGATGCGGATGGAGATACCGTGACGGTCACTCTACCACAGGAAATCGTGGAACTGTATGAGGCTACGGAGGACAATTCGTGGGAGGTGATAGACACGAAGGCGATCGGTTCGATGGCGATGTTCCGCAGCGACAAGTTTACCGATGAGGAGGAAAACATGCTGAAGGCCCACATCAAGGAGAACTCCAGGCGACTCCTGTACCGAAACGGCACGATACAGCGGGCTCGCGCCGAAGGAGCCCGTATGCTCCAGCCCCTGATGGAAAAGGTCTACCGAAAGCCGGTGAAAGTCATCGATCCGACCCCCAAAGGCATTTACTATTGACAGGATTTCATGTCTGTTATTAACAAATTGTCAAAGACCCTTTGAGGATAATTGGACTCAGGTTGACCTGCCTTTGAGATAACGTCGGTAGCACGCATTGGTGAAGGGTCGGAAAACCAGTGCCAGTAGGAAAGCAAGACACAGATAGACCACTAATGGAATAATAGAGGGAGATACGGGTTCGAAGATCAGCATTGACGGAAGCATCAGCAGCACGGACATGATAACCGTGGCGTATGCTACGCGGCGTCCAATGTGGCTGCTGCGTCCATATAGGATTCCCATCACAAGAACCAATGTCCAGCCCGTAGCATTATGTCGGATCCATTCCATGGCGCTCGATGACGGATCAGTGACAAACTGCAGAATTAAGGATATGGCTACGGTTGCCCACATCCACCAACGAGGCTTCCTGTGTATCAGCAATGCATAGATTAGATAGTCGTCCCTTAGAAAGGTTGTAATCATGCTGATATACAGCAAAAAAAGTGGTG
>CAJUBC010000072.1 GCA_910584545.1 uncultured Muribaculaceae bacterium
TTATATGAGACTGACATTTTTATTGTGGCTGAAGCCCGCAACATTTTACAAAAACCGGACGCGGTACTCGGAATGCGGCGGCCCTTTTTGTCGCGGCTACTGCAGTAGGGAGGTGATCAGGTGGTTGGCGCGGTCTATGCGGGCGGTGTCCAATGTGGCGAGATAGATGCGGGTGGTGCTTTCGGAATCGTGGCCGAGGGCCTCGCTGATCACGCCTACGGGGATGTCGATTTTCCTGGCTATGCTGGCCCATGAATGGCGCGCCACGTAGGTGGTGATCTTAGTGTCGAGGCCTAAGCGGAGGCGAAGCCGCTCCAGGTTGCGGCGCACCCGGTGATAGACGCTGTTGTAGCGCGCAAGCATCTCCCTCTCCCCCGCTCCGCAGCCCGTGAAGACGGGGAAGAGCCAGGGACTCGCAGGGTCGTTGTATTTGTCGATTATTTTTTTCACTACCGGTTCAATGGCCACGGCGATTGGCTGCCCGGTCTTGTGGCGCAGGTAGACTATCTTTCCCTCGCGAAGGTTTGACCTGCGGAGATAGGCGATGTCGATGAAAGGCATACCTCGCGTACAGAAGGAGAAGATGAACATGTCGCGGGCGAAGTCGATGCCTGGAGCGTCGTCGAGCGGGATACGGTGGATCAGATGCAGCGCGTCGATATCGATGGCACGCTTACGGGTGCGGTCGATTCCGGTGTAGACCCTCGAGAAAGGGGACGACGTGCGCGCCAGGCCCCGGGAGGCGGCCACGTTGAAGATGGAGCGGAGGGTCCGCATGTAGAAGGAGGTGGTGTTGGGACAGAGGCCGGTGCGGCGCAGATACGTCTCATAGCCGGCGATCAACTGGTCGTTGAACTTCCTCCAGCCGAGATCCTTGCGGCCGTCGAGATAGCGGCGCAGCGAACGGATGGCGGTACGGTAACGGAGCGACTTGCGGAGATTTCCGAAAGCGGCGGTCTCCTCGGCGAGGAGCTCGGCGAAGGCGAGGAAGCCTTCTTTTCTCTTTTTTCTCATGATTTTTTGGTTTTGGTATTTGGGCAAAAAATCATGAGAACGGCCACGCTAAAGCTTAGGCCCTTGAACAAAAACCGGACTCGGCTTTTGCGCGGAAAAGCGCGGAAAGGCGCTGGCGGGTGGCTATCTCAGGCGGAGGCGGGTGCCGGGGCGGTCGTGGGCGCCGGGGTTGAGGCTGCGGAGGGTGGCGAGCTTCATGCCGAAGCGCTGGGCGAGGGAGTGGATGCTCTCACCGTCGCCGATGGTGGCTGAGTCCACTCCGTCGGGGGCCTTGTCATGCTTCTCCTCCAGGTAGACCTCTTCCCAGTCCTTGATACGGTTGCGCGTGGCGTCGTTGTACTTGCGGAGGGTCTTCTCAGGAATGTCGAACTCGCGGGCAATCTCCCTGTAAGTATCGCCGGGGGCCGCTATCACGTAATGAAGCCCACGGGAGCGACGCACCGGATGACTCCTGGAGAGCATCTCCTGGATGAACCGGGCATTGTCTTCGGCGTTGCGTCCCTCGTCGGTGTCGAATAGGTAGAGGGCATAACGCTCTATGATGGTTATCAGTCGGGAGGCGTAGTTTGGATCTGTGGCATAGCCGCAGCTGCGGAGACCGTTGGCCCATCCTGCGTAATCGGTGATGTCGAGGTCGAAGAGGGGCGCGTAGCGCTTGCGGAGAAGGAAGCGGGAATGGTCCTCGAAACTCTCGACGGCCGTCTCGTAAGAGCGGAAGCACTCATCGACGGCGTCATCGTTGCGCAGCAGTGTGTCGCCGCGCCATTCGGAATGACATTTTATGCCGAAATGATTGTTGCCGCGCACGGCGAGCGAGCTGCGCCCCGCCGCACTCTCAAGCAGTCCCTGCGCGAGCGTGACAGAGGCCGGAATGCCATGGAGGGCCTGTTGCTCGACCGCCAGTCCCGAATATTCGGCTATATAGTCATGGTACGGATCCTGGGCCGCCGCTCCGACGGCCGCAAAAACAGACACAACAAACACAACAATGTATTTAACTGTATTTTCTACTAAGGGAGACGCGTGCATTCCAATTACAATTTAAAACCACAAATTTAGTCATTTCAGCAAAAGAAAGCACAACTTCGGTTGGCTTTTTTTCGTTAAAATATTAAATCGGGAATTTCGGGATTGATCGGGATTCTCGTGGTTTTCGAGAATCTCGAGGATCCCGAGGAACTCGAGAAGCCCGGGGAACACGGGAGGAACCCGAAAACCCGAAAAATAGAGAAATTATGGAAGAGAGAAAGATTGAGACCAATTATAAAGTCTTTGGCTATGACGAGCTGGCGGCTGAGGACCGGGAGCTTGTGGACGCCGCCAAGGCAATGACGCGCACGAGCCACGCGCCCTATTCTAAGTTTCATGTCGGCGCGGCCATCCGCATGGCTAACGGCGGCATAGTCCGGGGGTCGAATCAGGAGAACGCGGCGTTCTCGTCGGGGACCTGCGCCGAACGCACCGCATGTTTCCAGGCTTCGGCCCTCTATCCGGGCATGCCTATGCGCAAGATAGCCATCGCGGCCTGGACGCGCCTGCACCATCCGGAGGACGCGCCCGAAGAGCTATGCTTCCAGAATAAGCCGATAAGCCCTTGCGGTTCGTGCCGGCAGGCGCTCCTCGAGTATGAGGCCGCCTACGGCCCGATCGAGGTGCTGCTCTACGGACGCGACGGCGTGGCGGTACTCCCGTCGGTGGCTTCGCTGCTGCCCCTCTGCTTCACCACGTTCTGAACATACCTCCATTAAAAACATATCGCTATGAAAAGAAAAATACGTATCTCCCGCATACCGCTGCTGACAACACTGGCAATTCTTTTAACCATCACGCTATCTTCGTGCGTCGTAGAACCCGACGACTGGTGGAGCGGTCCTCCCTCAGGCTGGAACACGTTCAACGACACCCGCCTCGCCGGACACTGGCAGCTCGTGCAGTACAATTCCGACCCGGTCTACGACAACGATGCCAATTACCTGTATTTCAACGGCAACGGAGCCGGACTCTATTATTACCTCATCAACGGATACCGCCAGACGGAGAGCATCCGGTACTGGAGCCAGAATTCAAACTCCGGCACCTCCAACTACCAGATCAACATCCAGTACGAGTTTGACTCGCCCGTGACGGAAAACTATTGGTTCACCCACAACGGCAACACGCTGTGGTTCCAGTGGCGCACCTCGCGGGGAGTGCAGACTTCGGTGTATGACAGGATACCACGAGCACCCTGGTAGTCGGTTTTTCATTTTCCTATTTAATTGAATCCATCAGCTTGACGGCATCAATGTACCTCGCAATGCCTTCGGCCACGAGTTTGGCGTCGCGCATGGCATGGACCACCGTGGCGGGACGGTTTGTGACATCGCCGCCGGCGAACACGCCCGGACGCGTCGACATCCCGTAGGGAATCTCGCGGGTCACCACATAACCTTTCTCGTCGACCTCTATGCCGGTGGTTGTGGAGACTATGCGCGCCGCAGGGGCGGACCCGACCGCGAGAATAAGCCTGTCGAGAGGCAGCTCACGCTTCTCGCCGTCCACATCAAGGTCCACATGGTCGAGACGGTCACCTTCGCCACCGTACACCTTGGTGACGGAAGTCTTCCACTCGAACCTCACTCCCTCGGCCACGGCGTCGTCATACTCCGAACGGAGCGCGGCCATGCGGTCGATGGTGCGGTGATAGAGGACAGTCACCTCGGAGGCGCCCCTTCTGACGGCGGTGCGGGCCGCGTCCATCGCGGAGTTGCCGCAGCCGACCACCCCCACGCGGTCGCCGGGACGCACTGCGGGTTCCTCCTCGGAAAGACCCGCATGCTCGAGGTTGACCTGACGCAGGAAGTCGGTGGCCTGACACACACCCGGAAGATCTATTCCCTCGATGGGGAGACTCTTCGGCTTTCCGGTGCCGGTGCCGAGAAATATGGCGTCGTAACCACGTGCGAACAGCTGGTCGACGTTAAGGTCGGGACCAATGGTGACATTGGTGTAGATATTCACTCCGAGGTTCTCTATCTTCTTTATCTCGCGGCGCACCACCTCCTTGGGAAGGCGGTACTCAGGGATGCCGAACATCAGCACACCTCCCGGCTCCGGCTCCATCTCGAAGATGTCGACCGCGAAACCCTTGCGTGATAGATCGCCGGCGATGGTCAGTCCGGCAGGGCCGGAACCGATCACGGCCACACGGCCACGGTTTTTCTCGGGAATAGCCTCATGCGAGAGCCCCGCCTCCCAGTCGAAGTCAGCCACGAACCGCTCGAGTTTGCCGATATGGATGGCCTCTCCCTTCTTGCCGAGCACGCAGCTCCCCTCGCACTGCCGTTCATGACCGCAGACGCGGCCGCAGACAGCGGGAAGATTGCTGCGCGTGTTGATTATCTTCATGGCGTTACCGAAATTACCTTTCGCCAGTTCGCCGATCCAGTCGGGAATATCGTTGGCTATCGGGCAGCCCTTGCGGCAACCCGGCACCTTGCAGTGGAGACAGCGCTGAGCCTCGCGGACAGCCTCCGGAAGTGTGTAGTCTGACATTGTACTTAAATTATTAAGCTTTAGGGCACATTTAATCAGAGACAAGGCACCATGTCCATGTCGCCAATACAAGCCCCCTCTTTATTTAAATATATCGCGAATTTAGAAAAAAAAGGCCATTAATCAAAGATAAAGACCACTGCGCACAAAAAATGTTAACGCAGATATTGCTGATTTCCGTCAGTCTGCTTCACTATTTTACAAATCAGTGACTGTTTCGGAGAGGGATTTGCGCAAGAAATGGTTTGGGAGCGGTCCGGACCCTTCGGCTGCATAGCCGAGGTCGAGGAGCATCAGTATTTCCTCATTTTCGGGAAGTCCGAGCAGCTCATGGAGCAACTGCGCATGGAAGCAGTTTATCCAGCATGAGTCCACCCCCTCGTCGGTGGCGGCAAGCATCAGATGGGTGGCCACGATGGCGGCGTCCTCCACGCCCGACTGACGGTCGCCGTCCGGATAAGTATAGACATTCTCCTTGTCGAAGGCCACTGCCAGGACAGTGGTGGCTCCATAGCGGCATGGAGTGGTCTCGTCTATCTTTGCCAGAGCCTCCGGCGAACGGCACACATATACGTGCTGCTCCTGGAGGTTCTTTGCTGTGGGAGCCAGACGCCCGGCCTCGAGGATGCGTCCCAGCGCATCCTCGGGAACCTGCCTCGGCGAATATTTCTTACATGAGTATCTGTCTCTGATTACCTGCTTGAATTCCATAATCTCTTCTTTAAGGTTATTCCATTCATGATGAAGACCGCCCCCTTTTTAAAGGATGGGTCTTATAAGCGCCATATACTTTCATAACTTCAAAACCTGTCGAAAAGTTGTAGATATCCTGATTAAAGGCTGTACAGATACTGTAGGAAACGCTTAGATAAGAGAATATGCCTATGGTTTCAATTATCACATATTATTTTATATCAGCATTTTCTTTAATCCTGCAAATTTACAGCGATATTTTTTTACACGGTTTTTTTTAAGGCATATCGACAGAAAAATGGGTGTTTTTCTACAGTTTTCAACGTTATTTACAAAGGAATTTATTAACTTTGCACTTATCGACAGGATGTAGATAATCCCATACATCGCTCTGAAAATCAACAGAGGTTTGATTTATATAACTGTTGACAACCTCTATCAGAAATTCAATAACTGATATTTCAAAATTTTAAGGAGGAAAGTTATTGGGGGTTATCTACACGCTTTGTTGTTGTTGTTGTTAGTTTAATTATAATTTTAATTATTTGAATTTATAATAACATGAAAGAAAAAGAGGCCTCGCAGGCGGCGCTACGCGAAGAGATAGCCCGGTTGAAGAAAGAGAAGAACGCGTTGATCATGGCCCATTACTATCAGCGCGACGAGATACAGGAGATAGCTGATTTCATTGGCGACTCTCTGGCTCTGGCGCGTAAGGCCTCGGAGACGGACGCCGACATCATACTCATGTGCGGAGTCCACTTCATGGGAGAGACCGCCAAGATTCTCTGTCCCGACAAGAAGGTGCTGGTACCGGACCTCGGAGCCGGCTGCTCGCTGGCCGACAGCTGTCCCGCCGATGAGTTCGCCGCTTTCGTAGCCGCGCATCCCGGCTATACCGTGGTGAGCTATGTCAACACCACCGCGGCGGTGAAGGCGCATACCGATATAGTGGTGACATCCGGAAACGCCCGCAAGGTGATAGACTCTCTTCCGGCCGACGAGAAGATAATATTCGGTCCCGACAGGAATCTCGGCAGCTATATAAACAGTGTGACCGGCCGCGACATGCTTCTCTGGAACGGCGCATGCCACGTGCACGACCGTTTCTCGCTCGAGGGGATAAGGAAGATGAAAGAGGAGCATCCGGGAGCCAAGGTGCTTGTCCATCCGGAATGCCGGCGTCAGCTGCAGCTGATAGCCGACAAGGTGGGAAGCACGGCCGCTCTGCTCGACTTCGCGCGCAACGACGAGGCCAGGGAATATATAGTTGTCACGGAAAGCGGAATTCTCTTCGAGATGCGCCGGAAATGTCCCGACAAGGTGTTTCTCGCCGCGCCGGCCGAGGATGCTGAATGCCAGTGCAACGAGTGCGACTATATGAAGATGAATACGCTCGAGAAGGTAGCCCGCGCGCTGCGTGAGGAGAGTCCCGAAATAAAGGTGGATCCGGAACTTGCCGCCCGTGCCATAAAGCCGATAGAGCGGATGCTGGAACTTAGCAAATGATCCATACTTTTAAGGAGAATATGGATCAGGACAGGAAGAAGAAAGATATAGTGGAACTGACACGGTACAGCGCGGGGGAGTTTCTGCACAGCGAGAAGCTCCCTCTGCGCGTGCTGGCCGACAATGTCAGGTCCATGCACAACATCGGCTCCATATTCCGCACCTCCGACGCGTTCAGCGTCGACGAGGTGATACTGGCAGGCATATCGGGTACTCCACCTCACCCGGAGATAGCGAAGACGGCGCTTGGAGCCGAGGAGTCAGTGCGCTGGAGCCATGTCGATGACGCGGTGGCCGAGGTACGGCGACTGCGGGAGGAGGGATGGACGGTATTGGCTTTGGAACAGGCGCACGGGAGTGTGCCTCTGTCGGACTTTCGTCCGGCTAAGGGGGAGAAATATCTACTCGTGGTGGGAAATGAGGTCCACGGAGTGAACCAGGAGATAGTGGATATATGCGACAGGGTGATAGAGATACCGCAGTGCGGAGCCAAGCACAGCCTCAACGTGTCGGCGAGCGCCGCCATAGCGTTGTGGCATCTGTTCGCCGCTATCCGTTGACTATAGGTCAATAATCTTTTCCATATAGATTCCGCATGTACTCGAGGTACTCGTCGTAGTCGCGGATATAGTCATCTTCCGAATATGGTTTGGAGGAAAGCACCATGCATACCGAGCCGGAAGAGAAATTGTCGAGTGTGCGCCAGTAGTTGACGGGCACATACAGTCCGCGGTATGAGCGGTTGAGACTGAATTTATACTCTCTTATGCCGTCGGAGAGGATGACGTCGAAGCTGCCGCTCGCCGCCACGATCAGAGACTCGTTCTCCTTATGGGCATGACTTCCGCGGACCACGCCGCCCGGGACATCGTATGTCCAGTACACGCGCGCTATGTCGAAAGGAATCTGGTCGCAGTTCTGTACGAAAGTGAGGTTGCCGCGATAGTCCTCGATCTTGGGCAGTTCAATTATCCTTGGAAGTTCCATAATCAATTAGACTTTGATACATCATTAAAACGATAGTTTGGGCTGTTTAGCATGGCTTGTGTATACTTGTTATGAAAAGGAAAAGGGAAGACTAATCTCTTCGACCGGTCTTCCCTCAAGATAAAATTAAAATTAGGTTGAATCAAAACGTCATACATGTTTATTAAAGCTTATGCTTATTTATAACTATGACACTACTTACAGTCAATATCCGCAATTGTAATCAATCAATTAGGTCCTTAGCCTTAGCTCTGGGTAAACAGAGCGCAAACGGAATTGACAACATACTAATGAAACAACTAATGATTGTCCTATTTTTATTCCCTAAACTGAATCACAAGCATTCGTCATGCCAATTTATCGATGAATAGAAATATTGTTAATCATTATTTAGATTTTCACTATGAAAAAATTCGCATCTCCATGCGACAGCAAAAGAAAAAAGAGTAACAATAGACTGATTTTCCTTTTGTCATTGCAAAATTACACAAATTATTTTTAAAAGCAATAGTTCGTTAAAAAATGGAATATAGGCTAAGCGGCATCAGTCGCCAAGCCAA
>CAJUBC010000073.1 GCA_910584545.1 uncultured Muribaculaceae bacterium
TTCAAGCTGCCGATTCAACTTTTTCAGGGTATTTCTTATCCCGAACTCGCGTTATCTGAACCGCCGTGCGTCCAAAATAATGCGCTATATGTCCCTCCCTCAAAAATAAAGTACCATTGCCCTCTACTATAAAGAGGTTGGTATAAAGAGGCCGGTTCAAGCTGTCTGTACTTGAACCGGCCTTTGTTAGTTGAAATTCTAATGTGGTGCAGCTCCGAGAGGTTAAGGACCGGAGGAACCGGGATTAGTCGAAGATGGCGTCCCAGTCTTTCCAGACTGGATCATAGCCGGCCTTACGGATCTGCATCTCCACCTCGGAGGGTGTGCGTTCGTCGGTCACCTCGAACTGTTCGAGCGAGTCGGGGCAGGAGGCATAGCCTCCCGGGTCGGTCTGGCTGCCGGCGCTGACCGAAGTCACGCCAAGAGTCATCATGTTATTGCGGAATTCCGGTTTCTCTCGGGTGGAGTAGGAGATGTCGATCTCGTGGTCGAAGATCCTGAAGGCGAACGTTACCCTTGCGAGCTCACGGTCGCTCATCACTACCTTGGGCTGGTAGCCGCTTTCCGACGGACACATCCTCGGGAAGTTGATCGAATATCTCGTACGCCAGTATTTCTTCTGGAGATAACGGAGATGACGGGCCATGAGCACAAGGTCACCGCGCCAGTCCTCAAGACCAATTAGCACACCCATGCCGATCTTGTGGACCCCTGCCTCTCCCATGCGGTCGAAGCCATTGAGTCGCCATTCGTAAATACTCTTCATGCCCTGGGGATGGTACTTTTTATAAGACTGACGGTGATAGGTTTCCTGAAAACATACCACTCCATTGAGTCCCGCATGGGTGAGCCGCTCATAGAGAACGGACTTCATCGGCATGACCTCGATGGTAAGGTTGTGGAAGTAGGGACGGCACACGTTGAGCACCTTTTCCAGATATTCCACACCTGTGGCCGAGGGATATTCGCCCGATACGATGAGGAGGTTCTCGAATGGGCCGAGCTTCTTGATAGCCTCGCATTCCGCCTTGACCTGCTCGAGCGTCAGCGTGGTGCGGGTGAATGGGTTGTCATGGTTGAATCCGCAATATACGCACTTGTTGGTACACTCGTTCGACACGTACATCGGGATGTAGAGCGAGACAGTCTTGCCGAACTTCTCCCTGGTGAACCGCTGGCTAAGCTGGGCCATGCGTTCCAGATGCGCGTCGGCGGCGGGGGAAATCAGCACTGCCAGCTCCTCGGGAGTGAGGGGCTTGACATTGCGCTCCGCCTTGGCGAGCACCCTGCGCACGTCGGCATCGGTGGCCTCCTCCACAAGGCGGATCTGCTCGTCCCAGTCATAGCGGTCGATCTCATCGGCGAAACCATGACCGAATATGGCATCAGGGGTCGGGTCGGATTTCTTTAGCGTTATCGCGTTTTTAACTGAATCAGTCATTTTTGCAATCTCCTTTCTCAAGAGTCGAAGACTTGCAGTCCTCGGCTATGTTCTGCGAAATCCTCATGGCGCAGAAGTTGGGGCCACACATGGTGCAGAACTTATCGTCGGCATCCACGGCCTCCCGGCGTGCGTCGAGATAATATTTCTTGGCGCGTTCCGGATCGAGCGACAGATTGAACTGATCTTTCCAGCGGAACTCGTAGCGGGCCTTGCTCAGCGCGTTGTCGCGGATCTCGGCGCCGGGGAACTGCTTCGCGAGGTCGGCTGCATGAGCCGCTATCTTGTATGCGATCACGCCTTCGCGTACATCGGCGAGGGTGGGGAGGGCGAGATGCTCCTTGGGGGTCACGTAGCAGATCATCGCAGTACCCAGCCAGGATATGATGGCGGCTCCGATGGCGGAGGTGATGTGGTCGTAACCTGGAGCGATGTCGGTGGTGATGGGGCCGAGTGTATAGAATGGTGCGCTGTCGCACTCCTTGATCTGCTTCTCCATATTCTCGCGGATCTTGTGCATAGGCACATGTCCGGGACCTTCCACAATCACCTGCACGTCATGCTCCCATGCCTTGCGGGTGAGTTCGCCGAGCACCTCGAGCTCGAGGAACTGCGCGCGGTCGTTGGCATCGTGGCCGGAACCGGGGCGCATGCCGTCGCCGAGCGATACAGCCACGTCAAACTTGTTGAGAATCTCGCAGATCTCATCGAAGTGGGTATATAGGAAACTCTCCTCGTTGTGGAGCACGCACCACTGCGTCATGATGGAGCCGCCTCGCGACACGCAGCCGGTGAGACGCTGTTCCACGAGCTGCGCATGCTCGCGGAGCACGCCGGCGTGGATGGTGAAATAGTCCACGCCTTGCTCGCACTGCTCGATGAGTGTGTCGCGGTAGATTTCCCACGTGAGGTCCTGCACACGTCCGTTCACTTTCTCCAGCGCCTGATAGATGGGTACGGTACCCATCGGTACGGGACAGTTGCGGATGATCCACTCGCGGGTCTCGTGGATGTTGTCGCCGGTGGAGAGGTCCATCAGTGTGTCGCCGCCCCAATAGCAGCTCCATACGGCCTTGGCAACCTCCTCCTCGATTCCTGACGAAAGCGCAGAGTTACCGATGTTGGTGTTGAGCTTGCAGCGGAACTTGCTGCCGATGATCATCGGCTCTGCCTCGGGATGGTTGATGTTGGAGGCGATGATGGCGCGTCCGGCTGCCACCTCGTCGCGAACAAACTCCGGAGTGATATGTGTCTTGACTCCCTTTGCTGCGCATTCGGCATTCTCTCGGATGGCCACATACTCCATCTCGGGAGTGATGACACCCTTGCGGGCGTAGTGCATCTGGGTGACGCGGTGACCTTCCTTGGCGCGGCGGGGACGGTGGGCCACCGGGAAGCGGATGGCGTCGAGCTCGCGGCAATCGCGGCGCATGCGGCCGTAGTCACTTGTGATGTCGGGAAGTTCCTCGGTGTCGTCACGGTCTATCACCCACGCCATACGGTCGCGGGGGAGGCCACGGTTGATGTCTATCTCAACATTGCGGTCGGTGTATGGACCCGATGTGTCGTAGACCACAATATCCTCGTTGGGATATTCCACGCGTTTACCGTTCTCGATCTTCACGGTGGGATACTGGCGGATGCGGCGCATGGCCACGTTTACACCCGGAAGATTGCCTTTCACGTATATCTTTTCCGAATTCGGATATTCCGAAACGTCTATATTGTCGATTTTCATAATATATATTTCAAAGAATTAAAATATGTCAGTCAAGGAAAGCGGTCAGGGCGCTGGTGGCCTGTGCGGAACGGGACACGGTTCCGAGTCCGGCGTTGAACGCGTCGCGTCCGGCGCGGACGGCATCCCTGAAGGCCTTGGCCATAAGCACGGGGTCGCCGGCTACGGCTATGGCAGTGTTGACAAGCACGGCATCGGCACCCATCTCCATCGCCTCGGCGGCATGAGAGGGGGCACCGAGTCCGGCGTCGACCACCACCGGAACCGAAGACTGCTCGATGATGATCTCAAGCATGTCGCGGGTGACGAGTCCCTTGTTGGTGCCGATGGGAGCGGCGAGCGGCATCACCGCTGCGGTGCCGGCTTCCTCAAGCAGCTTGCAGAGCACGGGGTCCGCCTGGATGTAGGGGAGGACGATGAATCCATCCTTGGCAAGCTCTTCTGTAGCCTTCAAGGTCTCGATGGGATCGGGCATGAGATATTTGGGGTCCGGATGGATCTCGAGCTTGATGAAATTAGTCTCGAAGATCTCACGGCTCATCTGTGCGGCAAGCACGGCCTCCTTCGCATTCCGGACACCGGATGTGTTGGGAAGCAGCTGCACATGCTCGCGGTTGATGTGGGTGAGCATGTCGTCGGTGGCCTCGTTCATCATGTTGACGCGCTTCATTGCCACTGTTATCATCTGTGATTCAGAAGCCTTGATAGCCTCTTGCATCACTTCGGGCGACGGGAACTTTCCGGTGCCCACAAAGAGGCGGGATGTGAATTTCCGGTCTCCGATTTTCAATATGTTGTTCATTATCAGTATGCTATATCTCGCAATAGATATTGCGAATGAAATTTATCTGTTTAATGCCTAAGTGGCAAGCAGTTATTCCGACTCCGTGCGCATGAATGGTTTCAGAAGTTCGATGAATCGCTCGGTGGCAGCCTTGATGTCTGGAGCGAAAGCGATGGCACCGCTCACTGCCAGACCGTTGATGCCGGTTTCCATCAAAGGTACCACGTCCTCCTCACGGATGCCGCCTACGGCCACGTGCGCCAGATTGATCTCCTCCTCGCGCATCCTGAGGTCGAGCGCGCGGATACCTTCGAGTCCGAGGATGGGAGCGAGATTGCGCTTTGTATGGGTGTCTGCGTATGGTCCCATACCGATATAGTCCACGTCAAGACCGCGGACAGCCGCGATGTCGTCGAATGTGTTGGCCGTCACCCCGATTACCGCCGCCGGACCGAGTATGGTCCTCGCCTTCGAGGGAAGCATGTCGGTCTTGCCGAGATGTACGCCACCCACATCGAGGGTCTTGGCGAGCTCAACCCTGTCGTTGAGTATGAGGAATGTCTCGGTCTCCAGACATAGAGGCTTTATCTCCGAAACCACTGCGGAAATCTCCTCGTCGGAGGCATCCTTCATCCGGATCTGCACCCAGCGGCAACCTCCGGCTATTACACCGCGTACCTGTTCGGCTACAGATACATTAGTGTCGGTATTGGTAATATATTGTAACATATCTTTCTATCTTGATGGAGTAACAGAATTTAACTGATTATTGATTTCCCCATACGGCTCCGAGAAGTGCTGCTCCCGCGAATCCGGCCTCCTTGAGTTCCGGAAAACGGTCGGGTGTCACCCCTCCTAACGCTATTACTTTGCCGGGAGGAAGTTTCCCTTTCAGTTCGTTAGCGTCGAACGCTGAGCTATAACCGGTTTTGGATATCGAATCGTAAATAGGGGAGAGGGTCACATATTCATAGCGGTCCAGATCCCGCAGTTCGGCAAGGGAATGGCATGACCGGGTAAGTGATCGCGCGTTGTACGGTGCTTCAGGACATCGGGAATTTAGATGCGCGCCTGCCAGCGAAAACTCATCGAGCAGGGCGAAATGGCCGTGAAGGCGCAATCGACTGCGCAACGGCTGCGGAATCTCTTCGATGAGATTCCTGATATCCCTCAGGCTGCTGTAAGGTTTGCGGATATGCACGAAATCGGCCTTACCTGAAGATAGGAGTTCCGAGATCCGTGCCGCCTCGTCGCTGACTTCACCCGGCGATGTGATCACTATGGTGAGGAAATCCTTTGCCATGTCATCCGCCGAAAGCGGCTGAAATCACTACGATCCGGTCTCCGTCGGAGAGCCTTGTCGATTCTCTGTCGGATTTGCGGACTATTCGGTCATTGAGCGTGATTGCGGTTCCTCCGGATGGTATGTTCCTCCATTCCATCAGTTCCCCGACCGTCATTTCTCCGGCCGGAAGCTCTACATGCTGATTGTTTATGAATATCTTCATCGGTATCTCTCAGGTTTCATTATTCCATAACAAAGTTAGTCATAAAACATCACATAACCAAACAAAAACATTCAATCTTAGACATCAGTCGCTTACAGAGGTGATTTCGCGGCCTGAAAGACGGTATGTGGCCTGGCGGAGATACAGACCGAGGGCTTCGTAGTCGCGTCCGAATTCAGCTATCTTCTCCACGCTGACCGGTTCTCCGATGGTGACGTGCATGGGCTTCTCCCGTTTCTTGAAGAGCTCGCGGGGAAGCATGGCCGTGCGTAGAAGAATGGAATGATGGCCGAGATAATTGAAGAATTTAGAATTGGTGCCGTGGAAATAAATGGGTATCACCGGCACCTTGGCCTTGCCGATGATCTGGAGGATGGCCGGTTGCCACTGTCTGTCGACTATGATGCTCTCTGAGTCGGTTTTGCCGATGGCTCCTGCCGGGAAGAATCCTACCGGCTTGCCGCTTTTGAGCATCGAGATTGCCTCGCGGATGCCTGCCACGGATACGCGCCGCTTATCCTCGTCGGGCGATGCCGCCTGATCGACGGCGATGAAGTTGGGACGCATGGCCGACAGCTGGTTGAGTATCAGGTTGACCATAACCTTGAACTCGGGCCTGACGCGGGTGATGATATAGATCAGCGCGATGCCGTCGATTGAGCCGAAGGGATGGTTGCTGACGGTGATGAATGCTCCCTCCTTGAAGCGGTCGAGTACCTCCATGTTGTCCACCTGAAGTGGAATCTTGAACTCATCCACCATCAGGTGCTTCACGAATTCCGGACCGGGATCCATGCTCCAGCGGCTGTGTACCCGGTTCACCTCATCTATCTGTAGCAGATGCATCAGCCTCTTCAAGAGCCATGGTACCTTCCTGGACCAAGGCACGATTTTGGCCACGTCACCGGGTGTGATCACGTCCGGGCGCACTTCGATACCGGGATATTCATCAAACAGATAGATTTCTTCCCCATCTTTATTCTTGGATACTTTCATGTCTCTGCTGTTTTTCAAATTGTCTCGTCCTCATTCGGGGATTGAGAGGCCTGTTCCAATTCCTTACCGGTGTTACGCGCCTTGATTCCGATTCGGTCGAGCACCTTCAGTATGACTTTGTCAAGTCTGGTGGTCTTGAAGACGAAACTGCGCTGCAGCAGGAAGTTCCAGCCAAGCGATACAGCCAGCGCCACCAACAGTCGGGCGGAGAGGAAGATCGCGTCTTTACCGAGACCGATGGTGTCCCCTATCCAGCTCCAGTCACTGATGAGATAGTACGTGATCTGGGTTCCGAAACTGTTGAGCAGGAAAGAACCGAGCCACACGAAAAGGAACTTGGTGACCACCGCGCGCCATTCCACCCCGGTGGCATGGAATGTGAACCGATAGTTTATCACGCAGTTCAACACTCCGCCGACAAACGCTCCGATGGCCGTGGAAAGCCAGGGGGTGAGATGGCAGAACGCGAAGAGAACGAATGCCAGGATTGTGTCGATCCATCCGCACAGCTGCGCTGATGCACCGCTTCGCAGAAGCGTGTATATGAATCCGTCGTTATGTAGGAACTGGTCTTTTATCGTCTTTAATTTCATGTTCCGTAGCGGATCTTGTGCGTCTGATATCCCGGCTTTATGTGTTATTGTTTAACGTACTTCTTGGGAGGATCCTGCTTTGCAAGTTTCTTGAGGTCAGCGGCAAGCGTGCAGATGTAGATGGAGAAGAGAATCACGGCCACTAATGCTCCGATGCAATCGTAGACGGTCCATTCCATACCCATCACGGGAATCGTCACATCAGGCCACGGGTTGTAAATGTACAGGATGTAGACGGCTATGAGGATGAGCCTTACCTCTGTCGGGCCGAGCTTTGCGTAAGTGAGCTTGAACTCGTCGAGCACGATTGTGGAGAGGTATGTGTAGATTGACATAACGAGATAGCCTGCAAGAATGAAGAGCGCGATGTCCATGTTCATCATCGGGCTGAGGCCGATACCCACACAGAATAGACATGTGGTGATCGCATCGAGGGAATGGTCGATGAAGAATCCGTATTTGGGGCGCTGGGTGTTGCGTACGCGGGCGAGGGTGCCGTCGAGGCTGTCGCCATACCAGTTGAGCACCAGACAGAAGCAGGCCGCCCATAGATAGTTCACATTAATATTGGCAAGCCAGCAGAACAGGGCGTAGAGCACGGCTGCCGCCACTCCGAAATATGTGAGGAAGTCCGATGTGACCCATCGGGGCTGTATCTTTGCCAGTTTTACGAGGACTTTTTTCTCCGCCGCGTTGAGAAGCGAAGTCTGAAGCCTTTCTGATTTTTCTTTTCCCATTACTTACAATTTGTTTATCAGTAAATTCTATCTCGCTCCAAGTATTTTGGCGCGTTTGACGATGAT
>CAJUBC010000074.1 GCA_910584545.1 uncultured Muribaculaceae bacterium
AAGACAGACGCTCTAAACCAGCTGAGCTAATCGCCCGATTGCGAGTGCAAAGTTAAGGCTTTTTTTTATATCTCACAAATTTTTTTGCTAATTTTGTGAAAAATTTTTTCTTCGTCTCCTTTATTTTAACGGAGACAGAACCGAAATTATCAGAAAGTCAGATGAATATACTCGATAAGGTTAAAAACATAAGAATCGCGGATTTTGACTATCCATTGCCCGACGAAAGGATTGCCCGCCATCCTCTCGCCGCCCGCGACAGTTGCCTGCTGCTGGTTGCAGGCAATGACGGCCAGGTCCGTCACCGCCGCTTCGATGTCCTCCCGGAGCTACTGCCGCAGGGTTCCCTATTAGTCTGCAACAATACCCGCGTGATCAACGCCCGCATAAAGTTCCGTAAGGAAACCGGCTCCGAGGTCGAGGTCTTCCTCCTTGAACCGCTCGACCCGGAGGATTATGTCCTCATGTTCCAGAGCAAGGGGCGCTGCAGATGGAGCTGTATGGTGGGCAACCTCAAGCGTTGGAAAAGCGGACCTCTGACCAAGGAACTGACAATCGACGGTCGCAAGGTCATGCTGTCCGCTACGCGTGGCGAGGCACGTCCCGGCAACGCCCATGAGGTGGACTTCAGCTGGGATGATCAGGACCTCACGTTCGCTTCGATAGTGGATGCTGCCGGTTATATACCTATCCCTCCATATCTGCGTCGTCCCTCGGAGCAGTCGGATGCCGACGACTACCAGACGGTATACGCCCGTGTGAAAGGCTCCGTGGCCGCTCCGACAGCCGGACTGCACTTCACCGAGCGGATTTTCGACGAACTGAAGAAAAAAGGTGTCACCGCGATGCCGGTCACCCTTCATGTAGGAGCCGGCACCTTCCAACCTGTCAAGTCTGACCTTATCGGAGAACATCCCATGCATACGGAGGTATTCAGCGTCGACCGCAGTCTTGTGCAGACGCTTGTCGATGCCTTGCGCGATGGTCGGTCTATTACAGCAGTAGGAACCACATCGGTGCGGACTCTCGAGTCTCTTCCTTATTTAGGAATGGCCCTGACATCGGGCGACGAGTCACTGACAGTAGGTCAGTGGACGGCCTACATGACAGATGCTCCTGAAAGTGATGTAGAATCAAAGGATCAGACCATATCATGGCTGGAGGCGTTGCTCGCATACTTCGACCGCAATGCCATCCCGACAATCACGGCTTCCACATCTATAATGATAGCCCCCGGTTTCAGGTGGCGTTTAGTAGACCGCATGGTGACCAACTTCCACCAGCCGCAGTCGACGTTGCTGCTGCTCGTATCTTCATTTCTCGGAGCGGACAGCACCGACCAACCGCGTTGGCGCGGCATATACGACGAGGCACTTGCCGGAGACTACCGATTCCTTTCGTATGGCGATGCCTGTCTTTTCGAGGGCGGCTGGAACCCAGTCTTAACAGATTGATATGGATTCGGAATCTACAGTGACCGTGTGCCTTCCGGGGTCGAAAAGTATCGCCGCGAGAGCCCTTATCTGTTGCCGGACGATTGGACGCAGGAAACTGTCCAATCTGCCGGACTGCGACGACACGCGCGAACTTGCCGCTGCCCTCGATCTATTCGATGCCGGAGGTGGCTCGGAACGGGTCTTCAATCTCGGCACCGGGGCTACGTCCCTCCGCTTCTTTCTCGCTCTCGCCGCATCCTCTCTCTGTTTTGACGGAGTGATTGACTGCACGGATGCTCTTCGGCAGCGTCCAATCCGACCATTGGTCGACGCACTCCGCAGTCTTGGAGCGGATATAGAATATCTCGCAGAAGAGGGTAGACCTCCCCTCAGGGTACGAGGCCGTCGACTCGACGGAGGCGCGGTGGAATTGCCCGATGGACTCAGTTCGCAGTTCGCATCCGCGTTGCTGCTTGCTTCGCCGCTCTGGAATCGTCCTCTCGAATTATCGGGAAAGTCAATCCCGTCGGTTTCCCGCCCATATTTTGAGATGACGCGCGATGTGATGCAGTGTTTATCGGAGTCAAACAGTATGCCGTTTATGATTGAATCCGACTGGTCCGCCGCGGCTCCTTTCTATCAGTTCGCCCTGATGCGTCCGGGCAAGGTGATGAGATTGGCGAGACTCGTTGCCCTCGAGCGGTCGCTTCAGGGAGATTCCGCCGCCGCTGCGCTCTTTGGCCGCTTTGGTGTCACTACTGTATTCGAAGAGGATGCTGATGGCGCTTATGCCGAGGTTGTCGCTGATCCCGCGCGGGTTGCGGCTCTCTCCGCTTCCGGCTCTCCATTGAGACTCGACATGCGTGATACGCCGGACCTTGTCCCCTCCCTTGTGACGGCATTGTGTTTCGCCGGTATCAGGTTTGAATTGACCGGTGTCGGTCATCTGCGGCTGAAGGAATCGGACCGTGTGACCACTCTGATCCTTGAACTGTCGAAAGCCGGGTTCGTGCTCTCGGCCGGAGAGGATTCAATAGCATGGCATGGGGAGCGGGTTGATGTTGATGGAGTGCCGGAGTATGACTCGCATGGCGATCACCGCATCGCCATGGCAATGGCCGTCGCGGTCGCTGTTACCGGGAAGGGTTCCATTACAGGCAAAGAAGCCGTAGGCAAATCGTTTCCCGGATTTTTCGAAGAACTCTCAAAATTGATTGATAGATGAAAGGTGCGTTGGTGATATTGATATTTCTTGTGGTGATCGGGGTAGTGCTGTATCTGTTCGAGCTGCGCTGGCGAAGCCGCCAGCCATCCGGTCCTGCCGAAAGTGAAGGAGAGGCTGAGGTTCAGCAAACCGAACAGCAGCCTGAGCCACCGGAGGAGGTTCCCGACGGCGAGGTGTGTTGCGGTATGCATATCACCTGCGAGAAAGACACTCTGTCGGTAGTGACCGATGAGGTGGTATATTATGACGATGAGGAATTGGACCGTTTTATAGGACGTTCTCCGGAGAGTTACACCCCTAAGGAGGCGGATGAATTCAACGAAGTGCTGATGACCTTGCGCCCCGAGGATGTGCCCGGCTGGGCCCGCAGCATCACCCTCCGCGGCCTTGAACTTCCCCCCGACATCCGCGACGCCCTACTGATGATAGTCAACGAGCAGCGTGCCGCTAAAACCAGATGAGATTATTCTACCCAGATGCGTTCGATCAGTAGCGTTTGAGGGATTCCTTTCTTTTGCGGGATGGTGAGCGTTACGGATTCTATATCACTCATTTCTCCTCGCTTGCCGTCGATGACGGGAGTGAATCTTGTCAGCATCGTGGGGTAGGGTGCAGGAACGATTACCGCTTCTGTCGGTACGAGTTCATCGACCGAGATGTTGGCTGTGCCGATTGAATCCGTCCTGACCGGAGCGCTGAATGTCGCGCCGTTCTTGAAAGTAAGCGAGAGCTTGGTGCCCTCCGGTATACCGGTGGACTTATGCTCGCCGGCTTCGTCGATGAACCGTGCGTGAAGCGAATTCAACTTGATGTCGGCAGGTATGCGGGCCATCTTGTCGCCGACATATCGCTTCAATACAGTTATCCCGTCGCTGTCAGGATTGGTTTTCAGTTCGTAGAATTTCGGCGCGTCCCATCCGAGGTCGAGACTCTCCAGACGATAGTTCCATGCCTCCGGTATCATGTTGACATCAAGCGCCGGATCAGCTTCCTTTCTGCTGAGCAGGGTGACCGGATAACTGTCGGTATAGGGCGCTACGTACTCGGTGAGTCCGATGTTACCGGCCACCCTAGCGTGTCCTAATCTGTCGGGCGCTGGGAAATCAGCGCTGCCGGCCTGAAGAAGATATGTTCCGGGCGTAACGGTAATTTTACCATTGGCGGCTTTCCCTGATGCTGTGTTGCCGACATCGATTCCCTTGAAATAGAATTCATTTCCGAGCGACGGAAGATTTATCGTCATCTCTTCGGCTGTGGAGGTGGCTATGACCTTTGTGTTTTTAAGGTCGGTGTCGCCAAAGGGGTCTTCGATTATCGTCACGTTCGGCATTACCTCGAGTCTCCAGACATCAGATCCCTCGAGACGGTCGAGGAAATATGCCCCGGAACCGCTGTATTCAACCACCGGTGAATTGCCGTGACCCGCTATCTGCTGCAGCTTTCCTGCGTCTTCCGGTTTCGTCGAGGTGTTGTTGGTGTAGATGAACTTCTCGGGAGAATTGAATTCGCTGAGGTCCTCCTCGTAACTGATGCGGGTATGGCCGAAGCGGGTGTTCTCGGGATAGTTGCCGTAGTCGGCGCCGCGCGGAATCTCTCGGGCAGCCTCGGCCGCCACCATCATGCTCAGCGCCTTGGCCGGAGTATAGACAAGGTTCAGATAATGGGTGGGATATTCCGTATTATAAGGAGCGAGGTCTATCGGGTCGTAGGCGAACTGCGTGATCCATTGGAAGCCCTCCTTGCGGAAAGTGCGCGCCACGGCCGGATAGAGGTGCGAGTAGAGCACGTCGGCGGGGTCGAACTCGTAGACCACACGAGCGAGTTTGTCGTAGCCCGGCATAGTGCCTTTCCATGGAATAGTGTAGTGGTCGATAGCCGGAAGGAAGTTCCCCTTACGCTCATGTCCGGCCACTAATCCTGTCGGATACCACTGATAAGTGGTGCCGTCGATATCCTTGGCTGCATAGTAGGAAGCAGTTACCTGCGGGTTATGCGTCACATTGTATAATATGGGTTTGTCGAAGCCGGCCTTGCGCAATGCGTGTGCCATCCGGTCGATATAGGCGGTAACCTCCTTCTCCGTGCCTGAATGGCAGGGCTCGTTGTTTATCTCCATGGCGATGATGGCCCTGTCCTGCGCGTAGCTGCGGCCTGTGTATGGATTCACATGCTCGGCAAGCTGGGTGAGATAGCGCTCCTGTATCTCCTGAGCCTTCTTGTACTCATGGATATTGCATTTGTCGAAGTCGTAGGTAAACGCTCCGGTGTCGATGTTGCGCTCCGGATAACCGTTGCCGAAATTCGTTTGTGCCGTCAGCACCACATCTATGCCACGCTCCTCGAGGCGGCCTATCATGTAGTCGAGCAGGTCGAGATGGTCATTGTCGAGAAGATTGCCGGCAGAATCGGCAAGTTCCGCGTCCCATAGATGGAGTCTGAACGCGTTCAGACCGAGTCGCGCGATATGGTAGATGTCGCGGTCGATGGCCTCGCGGCGGTCGCGTCCCAGATAACCGAGTGCGCGGTATGAATATGCGAACGGTGTGGTGTAGTTGGTGCCGTAGTACGACACTTCCTCACCGTTGTCGCTTCTTCGCATCACACCGTGATCATCTACAATCACGGTATAGCTCTGTCTCTCCACGCCGGGTGCCGTGCGTTTCCGTGCCACCGCTCCCGCTTCTGTCATACAGGCCGATGCCAAAGCCAGCGTCAAAGCCCCTCCGTATATTAGTCTCTTCATTGTCATCTCTATTTGTTATCTGAAAACTCTCGACTTAGTGATTTGGTTTTCCTAATATATAACGCATCAAGTTGCTGTAATATTAGTAACTCCTATGTACTGCTTGTCTGTAGCTCGATTTAGGGACTTCGATATTGCATCCCTCGCGTCGGATTACCGGTATTCCCCATAACCCTCGTTCCATCTTCAGTTGAACCGTGTCCATCTTCTTAAGTCGCCTGTAATCGTCGAATTTCACAGATAGATTCTTTGTGCGCCCATCCTCAAGCCGAACCTCCATATAATATTGTTGATAAGGTTCTCCTCTTCCATAAGTGCGTCGTGAGATTCTCTTTGTCTTGTAATGAGTCTCGCTGTACAGACGCTCTATTACAGCTCGCTCTGTATGTATCGTGTCATGTCTCGCGAAATAAAAATTGCAGAAATAAAAAACGAATAGCAGCAGCGAACCGGTAAATAGAGCATGACATAAAGCATTTACCCATAGCGGGCTGCATTGAGTCACAAACTTCCACCACCGAGCGCAGAGGGGAACGGAAACTAAAGCTATTATGGCTGCGCCTGCTATCGGAATCCCTGGTTTCACGATGGTGTTGGAATATATTGCCATTGATCCGCCGATGGATATGAAAAGTGCGATTGTCAGTAATCCGATTAAAAAATATCTCGCTGCGCTAACAGACTTTTTCATGATTTTAGTAATTTTGTACTATAAAAACGTCTTTGCCGTATCGGCATTGCATCAGAACTGCGACAGTAATCGCAAATCTCTCATAGAATCCATTATTTATAATCAACAAAATATCAACAAAAAATGCGGAAACTAAGCTTTTACATTCTCGCTTTGGTATGTTGTCTCGCGACAACTCTCCCTGCAAGCGCACAATTAAATCTCAGAAAACTCGGTAATGCCGTTGTCAAGACTGCTCAGGCCGTAACGATCACCGATGACCAGATGGCGGCATACGTAAAGGAGTCTGTCGACTGGATGGACAAACATAATCCGGTCTTGCCCGAAGACAACCCCTATACGGTCCGTCTGCGCAAGCTTACAGAAGGCATCACGGATGCTGATGGAATACCATTGAATTTCAAGGTGTATCACGTTGTGGATATCAATGCCTTTGCATGTCCGGACGGTAGCGTGCGTGTATTTTCATCGCTGATGGATATTATGGATGACGACGAACTGATGGGTATAATAGGCCATGAGATAGGCCATGTGCTGAAACATCACTCGAAAAAGGCGTTCCGGACAGCTCTGCTGACCGATGCGCTTAAGGATGGTGTAGCATCTACCGGTGGAGTCGTGGCGGCTCTTACCGAATCACAGCTCGGAGATCTCGGCGCATCGCTGATCAATTCGAAGTTCTCGCAGAGCCAGGAAAAAGAGGCCGATGACTGCGGTTACGAGTTTCTGGTGAAGAATGGCCGTAATCCCTGGGGCATGGTAAAAGCCTTCGAGAGGATGAGTCAGCTTGAACAGAAAAATGGAGTAAAGGCAAGCTATATCCAGAAAATGTTTTCTTCGCACCCTGAAACAAAAGATAGAATCAAGAGAATGTCGCAGCGTGCCTTAAAAGATGGATATGAGAAGCCGGCTACCAAGACTGCCGAATAAAGGAATCTGATTTTATCCCATCTCGGCGTGAGCCTGATGGAATATCGCAATTGCGGAGTCGTTAGTCATGGCTTCGCAATTTTTTTGATGTGTGTTCCGAAAAAAACACGTTTCATTAAGAATTTTTTAATGCGATATTCGTTGATTTTGTTCGTCTGATTAACATTTATAAATATATTTTAACATATTTTTAAAACAAAGAATATCAACAAGATAAACGGTTATCGGACGGATTTTTCAAAATTCTTTATTGAAAAATTTGCACAGCGCTGATTTTTGCTATAACTTTGCAATCGCTTTCGGGAACGGAGCCACCGAAACAAGGCTTGAAAAAGCGGTTTCGATTCCGTCTCGAAAAGCGACGAGAACTTTGAAATTTTGCCACAAGACAAGCAGCGAAAGTTGTTTAGAGTACAGGGACATAAATAAGTCCCGTCAATATACAATGGAAAAGGAATCCTGGACCTGTAGAACAATTCGAAGGAATATTGGAAAAGACAATATAACTAACAGCGGAGAGTTTGATCCTGGCTCAGGATGAACGCTAGCGGCAGG
>CAJUBC010000075.1 GCA_910584545.1 uncultured Muribaculaceae bacterium
CAGAAGGCTTTTTATCCTGGAAAGACTACCTCAGCGTGTCCGCTGAACAGTTACCGGACCCATGGCAAGGTATTAAAAAAACTTAAAATAGATTTTTCAGAGAATTTATAAGCGTTTTTTCTCCAAGAAATGTTAAATTTGCAAGTTGAATCCATCTTTCACGGCCACAGGTCGTCGGAGATGCTCACCATAATATCTGTGGAATCCTCGCACCACGTGCACAGATTCCTTATAACCACAAGATTGTGAAACAGCATATATTGACAAAAATAGCGGCTGCGGCATTGCCGGCACTTATGCTGGCGGTTTCGGCATGCAATGAGAAGTCCACTACCCTGACCATGGATGAGATGCCGAACATGGCGGTTTCGGCATTCTCTCTCTCGGCCGATTCCAAAAATCCGGGGCTCGACTCGGCTTACTTTTCGATAGACCTGGAGCGTGGAGTGATCTTCAACGCCGACTCGCTACGCAAAGGCACCGATATCAGTAAAGTGGTTGCCAAGATCACCTATCCCGATGTTGTGGACCGCGCGATAATCACCATGTCCGGCGGCAGCACACGCACCGGAGAGATCGACTACGAGAAGACACAGACCGACTCGATCGACTTCACCGGCGAGGTAACCCTCACATTGGGAGTTTCAAAATTCAACGTAGAGAAGGTATACCGTCTCAAGGTGAACGTCCACAAAGAGGACCCCGATGTATTGGCTTGGGATGAAATGGCTTTCGCCTCGCTACCATCACGAAAGGGGATGCCGCGGCGGCAGAAGACCGTCGAGACGCAGGGAAAGGCCGTAAGCCTGATAGAGGAGACCGACGGCACCTACACGCTGGCCACCTGCAGCGACCTCTATGCCGATGAGTGGGAGAAACGCGAGATCACTCTTCCGTTCACTCCCGACATCAGTTCGCTTGTCGCTTCAGGCCCGACGATGTGGATGCTCGACGATGCGGGAAACCTCTACACCACTACAGACATGACCACATTCACTCCCTCCGGAGAGAAATGGCTCTCGATAACCGGCACATACCTCGACACCGCTGTAGGCATCAGGGAAGAGGGGGGGAAGAGATACTTCGCCCAGCACCCGACACGCGACATAAATTCGTGCGAGATTCCGGCAGACTTTCCCGTGAGCGGCGCATCCAACTTCGTGACGCTGCAGAACAAATGGACATCATCGCCTGTGGCGCTGGCCGCATGCGGCCGGAAAGCCGACGGCAAGATGAGCGACGCGGTATGGGCTTTCGACGGCAGCGAGTGGATCACGCTCAGCAACGGCGGACTCCCTGCAATGGAAGGAGCCTCGCTGATACCTTATTACAATTACAGGCCCTCGCATACGGGAGACTCGATGATAGAGTACGGCGTGTGGATGCTGCTGGGAGGCCGAATGGCCGACGGCATTTTCAACCGCACCATCTACATATCATACGACAACGGAGTGACATGGCACAGAGGAGGCAACCAGCTGCAGCTTCCGGAAGTGGTACCCTCGATGTCCGGCTGTGACAATATAGTTGCGGAGCATCCGATGGAAGGGAACCTGTCGGACAACTGGAAGATAGCGCGCAGCGGCAAAGGCCCGCGCCGCATCAGCTTCACCACCGAGGGCGACCGCGTGATGTGGGACTGCCCCTACATCTATCTGATAGGCGGCCAGAGCCCTGACGGGCACCTTTACGACACGATATGGCGCGGAGTGCTCCAGCGCCTCACGTTCATGCCCGTTATCTAAAGCCGGGCGATGACCTGTATAACCAATAACCTATAAGCAATAAGGAACTACCGCGAGTTGAAAAGAATAGCAAAAATATCGGCTGTCATCCTCTTGGCTGTCGCCTCCATAATCCCGGGCGCGTCGGCGCAGGAGGATTATCGCTTCGACATCGGCGCCGGCATCGGCATGACCGGATACCTCGGCGACGCCAACTCCGCCAATCTCTGGAGCCGCCCCGGATGGGACGCGGAGATTCTGTTCCGCTATATCCTCAACCCCCGCTGGAACTTCAAGACCAATTTCTTCGTCGGTTCGCTCGCCGGAGACAGCTCCACAATGACCAACGTCTTTCCGGACTCGCAGACATTCAAATTCTCAACCATTTTCTACGAATTGGGAGAGATGGCAGAGTTCCATTTCTTCAACTACGGCATGGGAGAGACCTACCGGAGGCTGAAGCGATGGACACCATACATCACGGCCGGCGTAAGCCTGACGGCATGGAGTGTCGACGGAAACGCCGGCGCGACGTTCACCATCCCGCTCGGCGTGGGATTCAAGTTCAAGCCGGCGTTGCGCTGGAACATCGGCCTTGAGTTCCTGATGAAGAAGACATTCACCGACCGCATCGACGGGGGACAGCTCTCCGACCCCTACGGCATAAAAAGCGAATTCATGAAGAATACCGACTGGTACTCGACATTTACTATCTCCATCAGTTACGAATTCAGCAAGCGGTGTGCGGTATGCCATTATAAAGACTGACGAAAATGGACAGCTATCTCGAACAATATACCCGCAGACTCGACATGAGGCGCATACCGTGCCACGTGGCTGTGATCATGGACGGCAACGGACGCTGGGCACGAAGCCGTATGCGCGAGCGCACCGAAGGACATGCGGAGGGTGTCAACAGCGTGAACCGCATCACCCGCATAGCCTCGGACTTAGGCATAAAATACCTGACGCTCTATGCGTTCTCCACCGAGAACTGGCACCGTCCCGCCGGCGAGGTCGATGCCCTGATGCATCTCATAGGATGGACCATCATGAAGGAGACCCCCGAGCTGAAGGCCAACAATGTCCATATCCGGCTGCTCGGAGAGATCGACAGGCTGCCCCGCGAGGTGGCCGACTGTCTGGCGCACGGCGTGGAGGAGACGCGCGAATGCGACGGACTCAACCTATGCCTATGCCTCAGCTACTCCTCACGATGGGAGATAACCGAGGCAGCCCGATATCTTGCCGGCCTTGCCGCCGAGGGAAAACTCAGTCCGGAGGATATCGACGAGGAGACAATATCGTCCCACCTCGCAACGAGGGGAATCCCGGACCCGGACCTGCTCATCAGAACCGGAGGGGAACAGCGCATAAGCAATTTCCTGCTGTGGCAGATAGCCTACAGCGAACTATATTTCACACCGGTGCTCTGGCCTGACTTCGACCACGAGGAATTCGTCAAGGCCCTTGAGGACTACCAGAACCGCGAACGCCGTTTCGGCAAAACCAGCGACCAGGTGAGGGAGGAATCCTCCGAACCGGCCGACAACTGACCCACACCACTCAGAACTATGAAACAATTCAGAATACTGCTGACAATCATATTGACCCTCGCATCGGCCGCATCCGCCTCCGCCATCGACATGCCGACGGAACCGGAGGCAGTCCCGGCCGACACCATCTACAATCCGGACGTGGTCTACTCCCCTATCCCGAAGAACTACGAGATAGCCGGAATCAGAGTGAGCGGAGTGCCCCACACCGACGACTACATCGTGATCGGATATTCAGGACTCTCCATCGGAGACCGGGTGGACATCCCGGGATCGGCGATCACCGATGCCGTGCGCAGATTCTGGCGCCAGGGCCTCTACTCTAAGGTCCAGATCAACGTCGACAAGATTGCCGGCGACAAGGTGTGGCTCGAGATAGCTCTCCAGCAGCAGCCCCGCATGTCGGAGATGCGGTTCGAGGGTGTGAAGAGCGGTGAGAAAAAGGACATCAACGAGCGTCTCGGAATGGTGTCGGGACAGCAGCTTACCCCCAACATCATAGCCCAGGCCAAGAAAATCATAGAGAACTACTACGCCAAGAAGGGCTTCAAGGACGCGAGCGTGAAGATTACCCAGCAGCCGGACCTCTCTAAAGAGAATTACGCGATACTCGATGTGAAGGTGGACCGAAACAACCGCGTGAAGGTCCATCAGATCCATGTGGAGGGAAACCAGGTTCTGTCGGACAAGAAGGTGAAACGCACTTTCAAGAAGACAAACGAGAACAACGACATCCTGAAGCTGTTCAGCCAGAAGAAATTCGTGGAGAGCGACTTCCAGGACGACCTGAACCGGCTGATTCAGAAATACAACGAGCTCGGATACCGCGACGCGCGCATCACCTACGACTCCGTGGCGAAATACGACGACGGCAAGGTCGATGTGTTCGTGGGCGTGGACGAGGGCAACAAATACTATATCAGCGACATCTCATGGGTGGGCAATACCGTCTATCCCACCGAGGTGCTCAACGCTTATCTCGGGATGTATCCGGGCGATGTCTACAACCAGAAGCTGCTCAACAAGCGTACCACCGAGGATGACGATGCCGTAGCGAACCTCTACCTCGACAACGGCTATCTCTTCTTCCAGCTCATCCCGATCGAGGAGAAGATACATGGCGACTCCATCGCCCTGCAGATGAGGATTATCGAGGGTCCGCAGGCCCGAGTGAACAAGGTGGTGATCAACGGTAACGACCAGCTCTACGAGAAGGTGATCCGCCGCGAGCTGCGCGTGCGACCGGGCGAGCTGTTCTCCAAGAGCGACCTGATGCGCTCCGCGCGCGAGATTGCCGCCTCCGGCCACTTCAACCCCGAGAACATGGATATCCGCCCCGAGCCGAACGAGAGTGACGGAACGGTCGACATCGTTTTCAACCTTGAGTCGAAAGCCAACGACAAGGTGCAGCTGTCTTTCGGATGGGGACAGACCGGTATCACAGGACAGTTGGCCCTGTCATTCTCCAACTTCTCGATGAAGAACCTGTTCAAGCCCAACAGCTACAAGGGAATCATCCCGCGAGGCGACGGCCAGACATTCTCCATATCGGCACAGACCAACGCCCAGTATTACCAGAGCTACGGAATCTCCTTCTTCGACCCCTGGATAGGCGGAAGCCGACCCAACTCACTATCGATCTCGGCGGACTTCAGCCGCTCCACCGGTATCAACACCGCTTTCTACAACAATACGTGGAACACGGCATACCAGTATGCTTACTGGAACCAGTATTCCTACAACACCAACTACTCGAACTACGCCATCCAGAACGCGTACGACCCGAACAAGGTGCTGCAGATGGCCGGAGTGTCGGTGGGATTCGGAACGCGCCTCAGCTGGCCTGACGACTACTTCCAGTTCCAGGCCCAGCTCGCCTACAGATGGTATTACCTCAAGAACTGGGATTACCTCTACTACATGCGCAACGGTACGTCGAACGCGCTGACCTTAGGTCTGAACCTGACCCGGACCAGTATCGACAACCCGATCTACACCCGCCGCGGATCCACATTCTCCCTCGACGTGACGATGACTCCGCCGGCATCCCTCTTCGGCAAGAAGGACTGGCAGGCCCTCTCCGAGCAGGCGAGCTACAACAACCGCGATTATGCGTCGCGCGAGGCGGCCCGCTCAGAGATGTACCGCTGGATCGACTACTATAAGATCCGCTTCAAGAGCAAGACGTTCACCCCGCTCACCGACCCGGACGGCAAGTGGACCCTCGTGCTTATGACCCGCGCCGACTTCGGCCTGCTTGGTTCCTGGACCAAGCACTACAAGACCCCGTTCGAGACCTTCTACTTCGGTGGAGACGGTATGACGGGTAACTACACCTACGCCACCGAGACCATCTCGATGCGCGGATACGAGAACGGTCAGTTCACCCCGAGCGGCTACGAGGGATACGCCTACGGTAAGTTCACCGTCGAGCTTCACTTCCCGTTCCTGCTTCAGCCCTCCACCACGATCTACGCCATCGCGTTCGCCGAAGCCGGTAACTGCTGGACCGACATCCGCGACTTCTCCCCCTTCAACATGAAGCGGAGCGCCGGTGTGGGTGCCCGTGTCTACCTCAGCGTGCTTGGCTTCCTCGGCATCGACTGGGCGTACGGTTTCGACAAGGTATGGGGTAACCGTGGCGGCAGTCAGGTTCACTTCGTGCTCGGACAGGAGTTCTAAGCTTCCAACATTTTTTAACTTAAACCTTTAGGCCTGATCACATGTCTATCTGACAGAGCGATGAAGGGTGATATAAAAACTTCAAGAGCTCTCTCCACGTTATCAAGACAGATTATATAAAAAACCGAAAGATATGAAAAAGACATTTATCCTCATGATGATGCTCCTCGGAGCCCTCATCCCGGCGACCGCGCAGAAATTCGCGCTTGTCGACATGGAATACATACTCCGCAACGTGCCCTCCTACGAGATGGCCAACGAACAGCTGAACCAGGTGAGCCAGAGATGGGAGAAAGAGGTCAACGAGCTTTCTAAGGAGGCCGAGACCATGTACAAGAACTATCAGTCCGACATGGTGTTCCTCACAGACGACCAGAAGAAGAAACGTGAGGAGGAGATAGTCGCCAAGGAGAAGGAGGCCACCGACCTTAGATACTCTTACTTTGGTCCTGAAGGGGAGCTATACAAGAAGCGTCAGTCGCTGATGAAGCCGATTCAAGAGGATGTATACAACGCTGTGAAGGCAGTCGCCGAGGAGAAAGGCTATCAGGCCATCTTCGACCGCGCGTCGTCGCAGAGCATAGTGTTCGCCTCTCCGAGGATAGACGTGAGCAACGACGTGCTCGCCAAATTGGGATATTCCAAATAAATATGTTAACTTTGCAGTCGCTGTCCGGTTAGGACTGCCTCTGAATTGAAATCTAATCTAATATTCTAATAATAAAATGTTGAAAAAAATCCTACTCGCAGTGGCATTGGCTCTGCCGATGTTCTGCGCAAGTGCCCAGACAGCCGCTAAGATCGGTCTTGTCGACACCCAGTCCGTGATTCAGGCTATGCCGGAAACGACAGAGGCCCAGAAGAAAGTAGCGGATGCCTCGAAGAAGTATGAGGAAGAGTACGCGCGTCTCGGAGAAGAGATGAAGCGACTCTACGATGACTATCAGAACATGAAGCCGGACGAGCTTCAGGCAATCAAGGACCGCAAGGCGCGCGAGCTGACCGACTACCAGCAGAAGATGCAGACATTCGAGCAGACCGCACAGCAGGATCTCCAGAAGATGCAGATGGAGCTGATGGGTCCGATCTTCACCAAGATCAAAAGCGCCGTGGAGTCTGTAGGCAAAGAGGGAGGATTCAGCCTCATCCAGGACTACAACCCGCAGATGACGCTCTACTTCGCCGCTCCCACCGTGGATGTCACCACTCAGGTGAAAGCGAAGCTCGGCATAAAGTAATCCGCACAGAGCGATAACAGAAGCCTTAACCCGGCCGCGCCGTCCAACCACGGTGCGGCCGCACTGTTTTCGTACACACCTTTTCAATAGATAAAAATGCTGTTGATTGCGTTTAATTTGCAGTCACAGTACAATCTAAAAATCTTTCGCCATACGTATTTTATCTTTTTTATTGCTTTTTCAGAATTAATGATATATATTTGCGGCATCAAACGATATGACTTGTTAATTTAGGGATATTCAGTAAATGGCGTAAAATTGAGGTTGTGAAATGGGCCGAGGA
>CAJUBC010000076.1 GCA_910584545.1 uncultured Muribaculaceae bacterium
GCCTTTTTTATGCCCAAATCTACGCCCTCAGTCTAAATCCGAAACTTGAGTATTTGAAACTGCCAGATTTCAAGAAACCGGGGATAAGCGTCGGACAAACGCTCTTTATTTATATGTCACCCAAGCATTAAAGCTTTGGGTTTGCAATACCCACTCTTAGCCCCTATCGGACTCCGGACGATATGCGATGCAATATTACCACAATTTTTTCATTATGCAAAACTTTTTAACAACTTTTTTCAAATCTTCACGGATTCCTCAAATGCCAATCCTTTAAAAATTACATTTATAATTGAACGACCTATTGAATTTACAGCGCGGTTATGGTTTTGCGACATGACTGAATATACCCACTGTTAATAGAATTATATTCAGCTTTTAATCCTCACGCAAAGGCGCAGAGGGCTCCCAAAGTATTGTTGGTCCTTACGTTTATATGCGCTCTGTATTCTTTTGAGTCGGACCGGTCGCTGACGCGGAGGTGCACTTTCGCTTCGCTCAGCAAGTACGCAATGCAGGACGGATATAAGCCGGTGGGCAGAGTGATGGGACTTTGGGTACGCGAGCGCGTTGCTCCTTTGCGTTCTCGCTGGGCGAAGCCACAGCTGCCTTTGCCGGCTCGCCATTGCCTCAGGCGGGTCCCGAAGCTCAAATAGATACTGACTTTGCGAGCCCTCTGCGCCTTTGCGTGAGGATTAATTCACAGAGTCTAAGTGATTTATAATTGAACAAAACCTATTGAATTTACAGCGCGGTTATGGTTTTGTGACCTGACTGAGTATATCCACTGTTAAATTGACGTATATCCAGCATTTTAATCCTCACGCAAAGGCACAGAGGACCCGCAAAGTATTGTTGATCATGACGTTTATATGCGCTCTGTATTCTTTTGAGTCGGGCCTGTCACTGACGCGGAGGTGTGCTTTCGCTTCGCTCAGCAAGTACGCAAGGCCAGAGGGAAATGCCGGAGGTCATAGCGATAACAAGCAATGTGGAATCGGTTTTATCAACTAAAATGGCACGGCATTTGTTAGTATGTCAGATAGAAATTAAAAATGTCTAAAAAGGATGGCGTGTGGCCGATTCCGTCACGCACTTATCCTACTGTCCAAAGAAGTTTCAAAACACAGATACTATGAATTTCAACAATTTTACTATCAAATCACAGGAAGTCGTCCAGAAAGCGATTGACTATGCGAAGCAGGCCGGCCAGCAGCAGATTGAGCCTGTCCACATCCTCAAGGCAATCATTTCCGAGGCTGAGACCATCGTGAACTTCATCTTCCAGAAGACGGGGGCCAACCTCGGCACCGTGAAGATGATGGTCGACAAGGAAATCGCCTCACTTCCTAAAGTTTCGGGCGGGGACGTGTTCCTCTCCCGCGAATCGAACGACACCCTGCAGAAGGCCGTGGACATCTCCAAGAAGATGGGTGACGAATATGTCTCCGTAGAGTCCATGCTTGCGGGAATTTTCGACTCGAAATCAAGCGCGTCGCGCATCCTCAAGGATGCAGGACTCGATGAGAAGGGACTCAAGGCCGCCATCGCGGAGCTCCGCAAGGGCAGCACCGTCAAGGACCAGAGCGCGGAGGAGAGCTATCAGGCATTGAGCAAATACTCGATCAACCTCAACGACCGGGCACGCAACGGCAAACTCGATCCGGTGATCGGCCGCGACGAGGAGATCCGCCGCGTGCTGCAGATCCTTTCACGCCGAACCAAGAACAATCCTATGCTCGTAGGAGAACCGGGTACCGGTAAGACAGCCATTGCAGAAGGTCTCGCCATGAGAATCGTGCGCGGTGACGTGCCGGAGAACTTGAAGTCGAAACAGATCTATTCGCTCGATATGGGCGCGCTGGTAGCCGGCGCCAAGTATAAGGGTGAATTCGAGGAACGACTCAAGGCGATTGTCAACGAAGTCACAAAGAGCGATGGAGAGATCATCCTCTTCATCGATGAGATACATACCCTCGTCGGTGCCGGAAAGGGTGAGGGCGCCATGGATGCGGCCAATATCCTGAAACCGGCTCTTGCCCGAGGCGAGCTCCGCTCGATCGGCGCCACCACGCTCGACGAGTACCAGAAATATTTCGAGAAGGACAAGGCTCTCGAACGCCGTTTCCAGAAGGTGATGGTAGATGAACCGGACGAGCTTTCGGCCATATCCATCCTCCGCGGACTCAAGGAGAGATATGAGAACCACCACAAGGTGCGCATCAAGGATGAGGCCATCATCGCCGCCGTACAGCTCTCGGTTAGGTATATCACCGACAGGTTCCTTCCCGACAAGGCCATCGACCTGATCGACGAGGCCGCCTCCAAGCTGCGCCTCGAGATGGATTCGCAGCCTCAGGCCCTCGACGAGGCCGCCCGCAAGATCAAACAATTAGAGATCGAGCGCGAGGCCATCAAGAGAGAGGATGACACTTATAAGTTGAAGGAAATCGACGAAGACCTCGCCAACCTGCGCGACACGGAGAAATCACTGCGTGCGAAATGGCAGGCCGAGAAGAACGAGATCAACAAAATCCAGCAGAACAAGATAGACATCGAGCAGCTACGCATCGAAGCCGAGCGTGCAGAACGCGAGGGAGACTACGCAAAGGTAGCCGAGATACGCTACTCGAAGATCAAACAGAAAGAGAACGAGAACATCGAGATCCAGGCCCGCCTCAAGGAACTTCAGGGCGAAGGCGCCATGATCAAGGAGGAAGTCGATTCGGAAGACATCGCCGAGGTTGTGAGCCGCTGGACCGGAATTCCCGTCAAGAAGATGGCTCAGAGCGAGAAGGAGAAACTTCTCCACCTCGAGGAGGAACTCCACAAGCGCGTCGTGGGCCAGGAGGATGCCATCCGTGCCGTCAGCGATGCCGTGCGCCGCTCGCGCGCCGGTCTCAACGACCCGCGCCGCCCCATCGGAAGCTTTATCTTCCTCGGCACCACCGGTGTCGGTAAGACCGAGCTTGCCAAAGCCTTGGCAGAATACCTCTTCGACGACGAGGATATGATGACCCGTATCGATATGTCGGAATACATGGAGAAGCACTCCGTGAGCCGTCTGGTCGGAGCGCCTCCGGGATACGTCGGATATGAGGAGGGCGGTCAGCTTACGGAAGCCGTGAGACGCAAACCCTACTCGGTAGTGCTTTTCGACGAGATCGAGAAGGCTAATCCGGATGTGTTCAACATCCTGCTGCAGGTGCTCGACGACGGTCGACTCACCGACAACAAGGGGCGGTTCATCAACTTCAAGAACACCATCATCATCATGACCTCCAACATGGGAAGTGATGTCATCAGGCAGAACTTCCAAGGCTACAACGACAAGACCGAAGTAGAGAAGGAGGAAGTAGTGGCCACCACCAAGCAGGAAGTGATGGAACGCCTGAAACAGATAATCCGTCCCGAGTTCCTGAACCGTATCGACGAGACCGTGATGTTCACCCCGCTCGATAAGAAGGAAATTCTGGAAATCGTGGAACTTCAGGTCCGCAGCGTGAAGAAGATGCTCGCTTCCAACGGTATCACCCTCGAGGTTACAAAGCCTGCGCTCGAGCTGCTCGCCGAGGACGGTTATGATCCGGAGTTCGGCGCCCGTCCGGTGAAGAGAACCATCCAGCGACTGGTGCTCAACCAGCTGTCGAAAGATATCCTGGCACAGAAGGTGGACCGCGAACATCCTATCGTGATTGACCGCAAGGACGACGAGCTCGTATTCGTCAACAATTAAGCCATACGCAATATAATGATTAAAATACGTTGAAAGACTGACGCCCGTAGCAGACTGCTGATTGGGCGTCAGTCTTATTTCTATATTCACATCACATGAAATTTAAACTCAGAAATATTCTTGCCGTCGCTCTGCTCGTAGGCGGTTTGACCAATGCTGTCGCCGAACAGCGTTATGTAGGGGGCGACATCTCCCTGCTGCCGGATTATGAGGCTGCCGGCGTACAGTACCGTGACCGGTCCGGTAAAATCATACCAGACCTTCTCCCTTGGCTCAAGGAGCAGGGAATGAACGCTATGCGAGTGCGTCTCTTTGTCAATCCGGAGGCTTATACGGGCAGCGACAAGGATCCCAACGCCAAGCAGTCGCTCGACTACATCACTCCCCTCTGCAAGCGCATCAAGGATACAGGTCTCGACCTGATGCTTGATTTCCATTACTCCGACACATGGGCCGATCCTGCCAAGCAATGGACTCCCAAGGCCTGGGAAAACCTCTCCGATGAGCAACTGTACGAGAAAATATACGAATATACCAAGGCTTCGCTCCAACATCTCGTAGATGCCGGCGCGACCCCTGATTTCATTCAGACCGGAAACGAGATCAGTTACGGTATGCTGTGGGGGAATAATACCGAACCGGAGTCTTCGCTAAAGAAGACTTTCATGGGGAACAACGCCAACTGGGACAGATTCGGCAAACTCCTCCGCCAGGCCATCAAGGCATGCCACGAGGTGTGCCCCGATGCCAAGATTGTCATCCACACCGAGAGAGTGGCACAGCACGCTGTGCTCAGCTACTTCTACGACAAGATGAACCAGCTTGATGTGGACTACGACATCATCGGCCTAAGTTACTACCCTTATTTCCATGGCAATCTGGATGTCCTGAAGAAGGCACTCTCGGAACTGGAGAAAAAATTCTCCGGCAAGGAGATAATGATTGTAGAGACAGGCTATCCCTATAAGTGGGAAGTTCCGGGAACTACCCACGATGTATCCAAAGATTATCCCTATACTGAGGCCGGTCAGGACAAATTTGTCGCGGACCTGGTGAAGACTCTGCATGAGTACAAGGATGTCGACGGCCTCTTCTGGTGGTGGCTCGAATACAACGCATACGGAGCCGGACTCTCCAACTGGTATAACGCTCCCCTGTTCGACAGCACCACTGGAAAGGCCACCAAGGCGCTTACCACGCTCTGCACCTTCCTTGACGTTACCAACAGCATCGATACATTCCTCCCCGACTCTCAGGAACAGGGCGATGGGAAATGGTTCGACCTCAGCGGTCACGAAATCAAAGCTCCGACAGCCAAAGGCATCTACATCCGCAATGGACGGAAGATAGCCCTCTGACCAAAGCTTTTTCAAGGCAATAAGATCCAACCGGATGCAAGATTGAGAAATTCAGTCGCGCATTCGGTTTCTGTATTGTAGCGGAGTCATTCCCATCTGTTTTTTGAACATGCGGCAGAGGTATGACGGATCATCGAAGTGGAGTCGCTCGGAAATCTCTTTGACCGTCAGGTCGGTGGTGTGCAGCAGATTCTTCATCACAAGGCCGAGCTGGATGTTGATCTGCTCCTTGGCCGTCGTTCTGAAGTATCTGCGGTTGATTATATTCAGATAGTTGGGGGTAATGCTGAGTCTGTCGGCATAGTAAGCCACATCATGATGTCTGGCGTAATGTCGGCTTAGTAACGCGATGAACTCATTGGCGAGAACCCATGCCCTGTTTTTTGCGGGATTTGAACCGAGCTGGCCGAGGTGCCGCTCCAATTGGTCGGCCATGATATGCATGAGGTTTTCGGTCTCGTTGCGCATTACCTTGTATCGGATTTCCTCCCCGCAGTTGGACTGAACCCACTCGAGCATCGCAAACCAGTTGGCCGCGAGGTCATGGAGCGGAGCCGGTACAGAAAAGACCGTAGATTTGAAAACAAATTCCCAGAATCGATTGGAAGTGATGAGAAAGAAAATGTCCTGAGTCTCGCTGAAGGATATGCGCAGGCATACGGCGCTGAAATCATCCGAAAAGCCGAGCGGCACAGTTACCATGTCGTAGGTGATTAGAGCCATACGGTATGGCCGTAGTGTCACGCTACGCGAACTGATGGAAATTTCAGCTTTCCCCTTTAGACATATCATCACGAGGCAGCCATCCACTGTCAATGGTTGTCCGCACTTCCATGTCGAGGAATCCGCCGGGAGACATGAATATGGTTCCCAATAATGATTATTACTGTTGCTTTTCATCAGATTTCATTATTAAATATGTGTAAAATTACCATATTTTGGGCACAATGACAAATATTGTTATAAAAAGTACTGTTTTTATAATGGTTTTTCCAACGGATACGTCCGATATATTTACTAATTTTGCACCCGGTTTGAGAAAACCGATTATATCCCAAAATAAATAAACGATATGAATAGAGATAAACTTGACTTCGGGAATGGCAAAATCAAGAGTCTTTTCCTTGCCATGTTTTTCCCCACCCTCATAGGCATGGTGTTCAACTCCGTGCTCAATATCTGCGACGGTATGTTTGTCGGCCACGGAGTCGGCAGCAACGCCCTTGCGGCGATCAACATCGTGGCTCCGCTGTTTCTAGTATGCACCGGAATCGGACTGATGTTCGGTATCGGAGCCTCTGTGATAGGTGGTATCCGTCTTGCCGAGAACAATGTGAAGGCAGCCCGCATAATAATGACGCAGGCTTATATACAATAGTTCGTTAAAAAATGGAATATAGGCTAAGCGGCATCAGTCGCCAAG
>CAJUBC010000077.1 GCA_910584545.1 uncultured Muribaculaceae bacterium
CAAACGCAGGCCTTTTCACATTAAAAAATCATGCCTTTAACTGAATATCCCTAAGGTACATAAGAAAATATCACCGGAGTATCTGAATTTCCGACCATAAACATCAGCTTCTGTATTTGAGAGTCCGGGATAATGGCAAGTGGTTTTCCTCCAGAATTCGTTGGTGAGGCAGCCCTATTTGTCATGAATCTGAGAATAAAAGGATACTTGACAATCTCTTTCCGTTCTGACTCTTTACAATTTATAAAGATTATTGTCGGAATAACAACACGATTGACTTTAGTTTTTCTGCCATTCTTCCAAACGCGGAATTCCTCTTGTAAAGGAACATAACATTCATGCCCCAATTTAACAAGTTTTTCTGAAGAAGATTTTTCGGTATTGTTCTTAACAATAGCGACATACCAATGAGATTTCGACACGCCTACGGCACTGCCAACGCCAAATGGCACTGTCATAACACGGTCTCGCTCGTTATTAATATTCATCTACTGAATATGGTCTTAAAGCATAGTCATCTCTTGCGAAGAGATTTGGATGGGTTTTATATTATTGAATATCAATATATTATCCTGTTTAATCCAATATATTTGATAAACAAATACGAGCAAATGATGGAATGACAATATAAAAATCAATAAGCGAAATAATAAATTTTTTCAATAAATCAGCGATTTGTAAGAAATAATTCGTAAATTTGCATTTAGTTAAGTATCTCTTCGCAAGAGATTTGGATGGGCGGGTAATTTTTTTACTCTTCGGCACTTGGCGGTGCCGAAGAGTCTTTTGTATCGAAAATTTCTCTGAAGAACGGTCTGTCCGGGCGATCGGGATCCGGGAGCTGAGCGGTCTGTCCGGGCCGTCAGTATCCGGATGCCAGTGACGGTCATTCAAGGCTGCCAAGGATCAGGTTGTTGGCGCGGTCGACGGCGGCGGTGTCGAGCGTGGCGAGATAGATGCGGGTTGTCGCTTCGGAGTCGTGGCCCATCCCTTCGCTGATGACGCTCAGGGGAATGCCTTTGGACCGGGCGGCGGATGCCCAGCTGTGGCGCGCCACGTAGAGGGTAAGGGGAATCGGGATGCCGGCCATGGCGGCCACGCGCTTGAGGCTGCGGTTGATGTTGTAGCCGACGTTGCGGCAGGTGCACCGCTCGTTGGTGCCGGGACGGCGGATTATGGGCAGCAGATAGCCGGTGGCGTTCTCGGGGTATTTGTCGAGGATGACCTGCATCTCGCGGGTCCAGGCTATGACGAGCTGCTGGCCGGTCTTGCGGCGGCGATAGGTGACGCAACCGTCCCGCAGGTCGGTCTTTCTCAGGAAGGCCATGTCGATGAAGCTCATTCCCCGGAGATAGAAGCTCATCAGGAACATATCGCGGGCGTAGTCGAGTGCCGGAGTCAGGGACAAATCCAGCTCTTTGATTTTCTTGATTATTCCCAATGGCAGGGCGCGTTTCACGGTCTTGTCCACGCCTGTATAGACGTGGCGAAACGGCTTGCGGTTCTCGATGATGTCGTCCTCGACCGCCCGGTTGTATGCCGCACGCAGAATGCGGGTATAGAACGAGATGGTGTTCGGGGTGACTCCTCTGCGCTTGTGCCATGCCTCGTAGGCTTCCATCGTTTCCGAGGTGATGCAGTCGAGCATTATATCCTCTTCCTCCCGGAATTTCCTGAAGCTGTTGAGCGCGGAGCGGTAGGTCTCGGAGGTACGGATCTTGCCGTTCTGTTTCAGTTTGGCGATGATGCTCTCCATGAAGTTGAAGAGAGTGTATTCATGCGCGTAGCGGGTGAACTCGTCGATTATATCATCGGCGGTGTACGCAAAGCCCTTGGCATCCAGCGTGCGGTCGATTTTCCTCAGTCGCTCCACATCCCAACGGATGCGTTTCCGGATGGAGAGGATGTATGATTTTCGTTCACTTCTACCGATGGCCGCCAGCGTCGATCGGCTTTCGTCCCACTCGTCGGGGAATACCCTGTAGTCGGTGGGGAGCTGGCGCACTTTTCTTTCGTGTATAATCTGATAGTGGATTGTGCCCTCGCGGCCGGCGACTGTCGAGGGGCGGAACTTTACTTTGATCGAAGCCATTTGTTTTTTATTTGTTTCTGTTAATTTACATTTAACAGAAACTGTTGGCTTCGGGAATCGCAGTATGGAAGCCTATGGTTTGCGGGAATTGCCGGCTACAAACCGATGCAGGTAATTTTCTAAACTCAGTTTTTTTGTAAAAATCGCGGTTATAATAGCAAAAATTTGTACCTTTGTGTTCTCTTAGTCGTGATTTTTTGTATGGCACGTGGTCTTGATGTCTGCCAATTAATATGATACTGATAGCTGAATCTAAGACGATGTCGTCCGCGCAGAGCGCGGTCAATGCGGATGAATTCAGGGAATTCCGCCCGCTGTTCGACGGTATCGCCGACGCCATCATGGACTCGCTACGGAGCCGGACTCCGGAGCAACTGAGCCAGGAGGTTGGGATCTCAATGAAGCTTGCAGCCTCGCTGCAGAGCATGATTTATGAGTTTCCTAATAAATCGCTCGGAATACGCGCCATAAATGCCTTCACCGGAGTGGTTTTCCGGCAGCTCGGTCTAACGGATTATGATAGTACACATACGCGGTTCTTATTCGACAATGTGCGGATCATCTCTTCCCTGTACGGATGGCTTCGCCTGGACGACATTATCAAGCCTTATCGGTTTGATTTCAAGAGCCGTGTGGCTCCCTTGGGAGAGCCTCTGATGAAATACTGGAAGAAGGACGTGACGATAGCTTTGGTGAATGACCTCCGCCGGAACGGGGACACCGTGATCATCGACCTGTTGCCTTCAGATGCCGCGAAACTCATTGACTGGAAACTTGTGAAGCGTTTCGCCAAGGTCTATAAAGTTGATTTCCAGACCGTGGTCGGGGCCAAGGAGACAAAGACCCCGAATGCCGGCCGTCTCAAGGAACTGCGAGGCCGTCTCCTCGACCTGATCGTCCGCGAAGGGCTGACCGACCCGGCGGAAATAGCCGCCTTGGAATCTCCCGACTTCATGCCGGACCCAGCCGGCCCTCGCCTCCCCTCCCACCTATCCTTCATCACCGCGTAAGCAGGTCCCGGTGTCGTCGGAATGTAGACCCCGTCGACAATTTATCTCTCCAGATAGAAGGGAAGCATATAGACCGGGAGGAAAGTGATGGCTCCCTCTTTATGGTAATCTTTTGTGAAAACCACGAGCGGATCCTTTGACTTGGCTGAATATTTATCGAGGAATTCGTCAAGCGATTTATGGGTCTTGTAACCGGAAGATTTCACCTCGATAGGCGAAATCTTACTCCCGTTGGCAATCAGGAAGTCAACTTCATACAAATAGTAAAATATCCTCTGAGCGCAAAATTTTTTGAGTCAAAATATCCTCTAAGCGCAAAATCTTTTCAGTCAAAATATCCTATGAGCGCAAAATTTTCAACTTACCCGGATGGAAGCGCAGTCAACAAAGCCGGCGTGTCAGGATTCCATGTTCTGACACACCGGCTTTGACGTTTATCTTACGGTATGGTTATTTTACGGATTTAACCCAGCGGTCGATGTCCTGCTGGGTGCAGTTGTTGAGCACGCGGCCAGGCTTGAATATCGCTTTGGGCGCTGACACTTTCAGGTCTTTGGTGGATTCGCCGTAGCTGCTGCCTCCGGATGTCGCGAATGGAATGATCACCTTGCCGTCGGTGTTATAACTCTCAAGGAAGGTGTTGACAATCGTCGGGGCGGTGTACCACCATATCGGGAAACCGAGATAGATGGTGTCATACTGCTCGAAATTCCTGACCTTGTTGGCGATGCCGGGACGGGTGCTGCGGTCGCGGGCCTCGAGAGTGCCACGCGCGCTGTCGTTCCAGCCGTCGAGGTCCTCTTCGGTATAAGGCTGTTCCGGTTCTATCTGGAATAAGTCGCCGCCCGTGGCCTTGGCGATCTTTTCAGCCACGGCTTTGGTGTGTCCCTGAGCGGAGAAAACCGCTACCAGAACCAGGGTCGCTGCCTCGACAGCTTCCGCACCCTTCTTTTCCTTCGACGCGCATGCCACGAACACTATTGCCGTAACCGCCAACAACGCTAAAAATATCTTCTTCATTGTTATGACTGTTTTTTGATTTCTGTTTCAAACGCAAAATTAGTCGAAATCCAAGATAACCACATACCGATTTTCAGGAAATTGCTACCCAAATCCATGATGATTCATACAATAAACCCACAGACAGTCTCAGTGGGTTTGTAACCCTCCTACTGTAGACTTGCGGGTTACAAACCTGGAAAGGACCCGCAAGGACTGGAAACCTGGAAGGACAGGAAAGGACACACAAAAACTGGATAAGGGACGATCTGCCATAATTCTATCGTTCCAGATAGAAAGGATGCATATAGGCCGGCAGAAAGGTGAAGGTTCCCTATTTATTGTAGTCTTTCGACATTGCCAAATATTTTCCAAATAAAATCGGCGACTTGATGAATAAAATCACCAAATCGCCGCTATATTGCGTGGATGCGCTGCTGATTTATGGTTTGACATGGCAAAAATATTTGCCTAAAAATCAAGGGCCGAGACGAAAATTTCGTCTCGGCCCTTGGGATATTACTCTTTTTTGAGGGATTTTATAGGTTGAGATAGCGTTGTGTGGAAATAACTAAAGCTCTGTTTACGAATGAAAAAAACGATGATTCCACCAATGAGACTATACACGCACTTGGTAACTCGTCACCCTGACCTCTGACTTATTTGCTTTCGCCATATCCGTAGCCATATCCATATCCGTAGCCGTAGCCATATCCGTAGCCGTACTTGTATCCGTAGCGGGTGTGGGCGGTGTCGGTGCCGTTGAGGATGAAGGAGATGTTTTTATATTTCTTGGTTGCGTATAGGCGGTCGAGCTCGGGGAGGAGGGAGCGTTCCAGCAGTCCAGCCCGCAGCACGAAGATGGTGCGGTCCACGTACCGGTTGATTATATGGGTGTCGGCCACTATCTCGATCGGCGGACAGTCGATGATGATGTAGTCCCATTTATCACGCTCTTTTTCTATAAGCTCCGTGAAGCGCTCTCCCTCCAGCAGCTCGGCGGGGTTCGGAGGTATCTTTCCGACGGGGAGCACGCAGAGGCGATTCTCGTCGCTGCACACCATCAGTTCCCTCGGATTGTCGGCGCGTCCCGACAGGTAGTCGGAGATACCGTGGGCGGGCTTGCCCACATATTGGGAGGCGGATCCATGGCGCATGTCGCCGTCTATCACGAGCACCCTGCGTCCCCTGAGCGCGAGCACCTTGGCGAGGTTCATCGCTATGTACGACTTGCCGCTGCCGGCGTTGAAGGAGGTGATGGCCATCACCTCGGCCCTGTCGTTGCTGCCGCGCATGAACTCCACATTGGTGCGGAGCACGCGGAAGGATTCGTTGATGAGGTTGCGGCTTCCCTCCTTCACCACTACCTCACGCTGCGAGCCGTCCTTGTGGACGAACTTGCGTTTCATGCCGAGGAACGCCCTCACGCGGCCCTTGAACCCACGCTTGCCGGTGGAGAGGGTGTCCTCGGGAATCTCGCCGAGGAAGGGGGTCGCCAGATCCTCCACATCCTTGCGGCCGCGCAGGCGCGTGTTGTTGATCTCGCGCACGTACGTCACGCCGAACGGGATGAAGAGGCCAAGAATGAAAGCTGCGCCGAACACTATGGCTTTCGATGGCTTCGCAGGCTTGCCTGAGTCGCCGGGGCGCGTTATCACCCGCGTGTTGTAGGCGGTGAACGCCTGGGAGAGTTCGTTTTCCTCCCGCTTCTGGAGGAGGAAGAGGTAGAGCTGTTCCTTCACTTTCTGCTGGCGCTCCACCGAGAGGAGATACCTGGCCTGGGTGGGATTGGAGGAGATTTTGGAGAGGGCCTCGCTCTCGGCGCGCTCCAGTGAGCGCAGCTGCGTGGAAAGCTCGCGGATGATATTGTCGGCCGTGCCGGCGATGGCCCGGCGCAGCGGGACTATCTGCGCGTCGAGCGTGGCGACGAGCGGGTTCCTGTCCGATGATTTGCTGGCGAGTGCCGTGCGTTCCAGCACGAGCTGGTTGTATTCCTCGATCTGGCGCGCGAGCACCTGGTTCTGCACCCCGGAATTGAACGGCAGCGGATGGGCCCCCTCCCTGTCGGCCGCGAGGTACTGCTTGATGTACTGAGCTATCTGGAGCTGCGTGGATATGTCGAGTATCTTGGAGCTGTTGGCCTCGTTGCGCTCCATATACATCTGTGAGGCAAGGCCGACATCGGGCATGAGGTTGCGGCTCTTGAACTCGGAGATGTCGGAGTCTACGTTGCCGAGCTCGCTCTCGATCACGGCGAGACGGTCGTCGATGAAGTCGGACGTGGACACCGACATGCGGTTCTTTTCATTGATCCATCCTTCATTATAT
>CAJUBC010000078.1 GCA_910584545.1 uncultured Muribaculaceae bacterium
CAAAGGGGTCAGTCCCGCGTGCCCGAAGGGGTCAAACGCACGCGCCTTTTCCAGATATAGAGGTACTATACGATGAAGGACAGTTCTTACAGGGCAACGACATCCAGCTCAACAGAGCCATAGATTATGCGAAAACCGGACGTTGACACCATCGGATAGTGGAATCATTCAGCATATCGTGTGGGTTCAGCTGCGCTTCCTGTAGGTGAAGGCGGAGACCAGGAGGAAGACTGTGGCGAAGCCGCACAGCGCTACATAGTCCGGCCAGAGGTCGGCCATCGAGGCTCCTTTCAGATATACAGAGCGCATGATCTCGATGAAGTAGCGAGGAGGCACCATATATGTGAAATACTGCGCCCATTCAGGCATGGATTCTATCGGAGTGAACAGTCCTCCCATGAGCATGAAGACTATGGCAACTGCAAAACAGACGAAGATGGTCTGCAGCATCGTCGAGGATCTGTTCGCTACCGAGAGTCCCAGACCAGACATCAACAGGCTGAATATAAACGATGCGAGATATATGGCGGGGACGCTCCCGATTGGTTTGAGACCGTAAACAAGCCAGCCCACAAGTATGCCGAGAGTGATGACAAGCAGACCGATGATCCAGAACGGAATCAGTTTGGAGAGCACGAACGTCATCTTTCCTACCGGCGTTACATTCATTGCCTCTATGGTGCCGAATTCCTTCTCCGTCACGAGATTGAGAGCTGGCAATATACCGCAGATAACCACGAGCAGCACCACCATCAGCGCAGGAATCATATAATTCTTATAGCTGAGGGTAGGATTATACATATATAGCACATTGTTATCGGAGGGCGGGAGGTCGTAGCCGGTCTCCGCCCTCCACTGCGTGAGCGTGACCCCTAAAGACTGCAAAGCATACCGTGCCGCCAGCATACCTTTTATGGCGTCGACACCATTTGCCCGTATGTCGAGCCTGGGGCACTGACCCTCCTGCAGCATGCGGGAATATCCCCGGGGTATTGTCACGGTGGCGTATGCGCGCCCGTCCTCTATGGCGGCGAGAGCCTCGTCGAAAGTGAATGTAGACTCTGAGACAGAGAGATGTTCCGAAGCGTCCATATCGGCGATTATACGTCGGGAAAGTTGCGACATATCGTTATCGACCACCGCGACTTCAACATTCCTTACGTCCATTGTAGTGACGAGCGGCAGTACAAGCATAACCACAAGCGGCAGCAGGACGACGGTGCGCGAAAGAAACGCATCTCTCCGCAGCATGGTGAATTCCTTTATCAAAAGAGCCTTAAGAGTCATCATATCAATGTCATTTGTTTCGTGAGAAGCGTAATATCGCCGCTACAATCACAAATACAGTAATCGCGGCCAATATCACGACATCATCAATCACATACATTATGTCAAGCTGCTGTATCATGAGCGTACGCATCGCGTCGATGTACCATCTGGCCGGAACCGCGCAGCTTATCCATTGCAGTATGACCGGCATATTCGAGACCGGGAAGAGCATCCCGGACAGCATCGTCACAGGAAATATACATAGCACTCCGGAGATCACGAGGGCGGTAAACTGTGTCTTCGAGACCGTGGATATGAGCAGGCCTATCGCGAGCGACATCACTATATACAGCACCGATACCCATACCGTATTGAGGGCGGTGACAGAGAACGGTATTCCGAGAAGCGTATAGCTGAACGCGAGCATCAGTGCCAGAATCAGCAGGGAGAGGATGAAGTAGGGTATAAGTTTGCCGAGAATTATGGTACGCGGCTTGATGGGCGACACGAGAAGCAGGTTCATAGTTCCGCTTTCCTTCTCTCTGACGATCGAAACAGATGTCATCATGGCGCATATGAGTATGAAGATCATACCCATGATTCCCGGCACAAAATTATATGAACTCTTCAACTGTGGATTGTAAAGGGTTGTGCCCACAGCCGGTTCCTGTGCGTTCCCCGACATCGCCCCTTCGAGATACGATGCGTATATCTGAGCGTTGTTAGGATTGGAAGCATCGGCCACGACCTGGTGCTCAAGTTGGCCCGAAGACTCCCTGAGCACGAGGACGGCATCCACAACGCCGTCGCGCAACGCCGGCTCTATTTCCTGTTGCGTCATCATACCCTTCAATGTGAAATAAGGATTGCAACTGATTCGCGAAATTATGTCGCGGACCTCCTGGGTATGGCTGTCGGTGACTATGCCGACATCCATGTTGTTCACTTCCGTAGAGATAGCGAAACCGAAAAGCAACAGTAGGATGACAGGCATACACAGCACTATCAGAACCGTGCGCGGATCACGTACCAGATGAAGCGATTCTTTCTTTATTATGGACAGGAATATTGACACAGACTATTGGTTTTTTCAGTATCCTTGTTGATTTTTATCAGTATCCTTGGCGACGGCTACCTTTCGAAACACCTCGTCCATGGTTTCCGCGCCATATCTTGCCTTAAGCGCCGCCGGAGAGTCAAGGGCCTCTATACGTCCGTCCACCATTATGGAGACGCGGTTGCAGTATTCCGCCTCGTCAAGATAATGAGTGGTGACGAACAGAGTGGTGCCTTCCGAGGCACTGCGATATATGAGTTCCCAGAATTTCCTGCGAGTCAGCGGATCCACGCCGCCTGTGGGCTCATCGAGGAAAACGACGGCAGGGTTGTGGATTGTCGCTGCCGAGAACGCGAGTTTCTGTTTCCATCCCGTGGGAATGGATCTCACGAGAGAACGCCGCATCGACTCCATGCCGAGCTGACGGTAAAGCCTATCCATGCGGAGCCGGGCCTCTTTGGCGGGGATACCGTAGATGGATGCGAAAAGACGTAGATTCTCATCAACGGTCATTGTCTCGTAGAGTGAGAACTTCTGACTCATGTACCCTATGTGCCGCTTGATTTGCTCCGGCTCGGTGTTGATGTCGAATCCGGCCACCGAACCGGTGCCGGAGGTGGGAAAGCTGAGACCGCAGAGCATCTTCATGGCGGTAGTCTTCCCGGCTCCGTTAGCTCCGAGGAATCCGAATATCTCACCTTTGGAGACATCGAACGAGATATTGTCGACAGCTGTGAAACTGCCGAAACACTTTGTAAGACCTCTCACCTCTATTACCGGTTTCTCATTCATGATCTTCAATATTGCAGAACCTGATGAACAGGTCCTCGATATTACCTTTTGCCAGATATACCTTGACATTGTCGAGTCCGGAAGCCGACAGTTTATCGCAAGCTGAAGCCACATCAAAAGTCGCGTCTGTCACAAGATGGAGCGTGGCTCCGAAGGTATATGAATTCAGCACACCAGGTAATTCCCTTACAGCTTCCAGAAGTGGGTACATCTGGTCGGCCGAGGCATTATACAGATTCTCTCCGAGATGGGCGGTCAGCTCCGAGGGGGTTCCATTTTCGACAATCTTCCCGTTATATATAAGTGCCACTTCCTCGCAGAGTGCCGCCTCGTCCATATAGGAAGTGGAGACCAGAATCGTGATCCCCGACTCTTTAAGCGACCGGAGCATGGTCCAGAACTCGCTGCGTGATATAGCGTCGACACCGGTGGTAGGCTCATCGAGCAGAAGCACTTTCGGGCGGTGTATCAGAGCACAACCGAGCGCAAGTTTCTGCTTCATGCCTCCCGAAAGGGCGGATGCACGACGGTTCGGGAACTTCTCCAACTGTGTCATCACGGGAGCTATCATGTCATAGTTCTCACTGACCTGTACGCCGAATAGAGAGGCGAAGAACTCAAGGTTCTCCTTCACCGTGAGATCCGGATAGAGGGAGAACCGCTCCGGCATGTAACCCACTTCTGTACGGATCTTTTTCCGACCCTTGATAACATCATGACCTGCCACAGTGGCTTTTCCTGAATCGGGCCGTTGCAGGGTAGTCAGGATATTATAGAGCGTTGACTTCCCGGCTCCGTCCGGTCCGATAAGCCCGTAGAGCATTCCCTCGGGAACAGAGAACGATACTTTATCAAGAGCCTTGATCTTGCCGTATCTTTTCGAAATGTTATCTATTTCTATGGCGTTTCCCATGATGGAAATAACTATGGAGGAATCAACTATACCGATCAGAGCCTTACCTCGCCATACTGACCGAGTTTGAGACGCCCGTCATTCTTGACTGCTATCTTGACCGCGTAGACAAGATTGGCCCGCGAGTCCTTGGTCTGGATGGATTTCGGCGTAAACTCACTCTCCTGAGCAATCCAGGTGATTACCCCCGGGTATTCAAACTGTTCCTCTCCTCCGAAATCAGCTATAACGGTTACTTTCTGACCGAGCTTGATGTTCGCCAACTGCGATGCCGTGAAATAACTGCGGAGGAATATCTCATCGAGATTGGCCATCCTGAACAACGGTTTGCCTGAAGCGACGAATTCACCTCGTTGCGCATACTTGCAAAGAACGGTACCGGATTCTGGAGCCATTATACGGCATCTCTCAATCTGCTGTTCTATCTGGTCTCGCTGATACTGGATTGCGGAAGCGTTTCCCGATACGGAAGATCTATTTTTAGAGAGGGTGGATGTAACACCTTCCAACTGTCCCTGAAGCGTGCTTAGTTGAGCGGCAGCGTCATCGCATTGTTTCTGAGTGGCTGCTCCTGAGGCGAGTAGACGTTCCACACGAGCTTTCTCCTCCTTGGCATGGGCAATCTGGACTTTGAGCGAAGCCACCTGAGCGGCGATATCGGGACTGCTGCTGATGGCTGACTGTCGCTGGCTGCCAAGCTGAGCCAACTGAAGTGTGAGCAATGTAGTATCGATCTGGGCCACCTGCTGTCCGGCATATACGCTGTCCCCTTCCTCCAGAGGAAAAGACAGTATTTTGCCGGAGGTCTCCGCCGATACAGTGACGGTGGTGGCCTCAAAGATTCCTGTGGCGTCGTAATCCTTCTTCTCAGAGCACCCGGTCATCAATGGGGCCGCTACGGCCACGAATAGAAGATTTATGATAACTGATGGTTTCATACGGAGAAATTTCATTGATTGAGTGTATATTTCAACTGATAGATATATTGTATCCGCTGGATATTATGGTAAGCCTGGGTGAGGGAGGCCTGTGACTCAGCTGTTATCTTATCAAGAAGGGCCGTGGCATCGATCACTCCGTTCTCAAGTTGCGCCTCCGCAGCCTTGCGCACGTTTCTGCGTAGTTCCACAATCCGGCTGTCATCGGCCATGATTTTGTCGAGTTCATAGATTCTTGAATTGGAAGTCTCCCGTTCGAGCTTGTTATTGAACATGAAGATGTCTCTGTCGTTTTCGGCATTAAGCGATGAGAGCCGCAGCTTGTCGATACGGTTGCTTCTTGTATATAGAGCTCCTACATTCCATGAAATCTTCAGTCCTCCTATGACATTGAAGCTGGGGTTACAGTCGCTCATGCTCTTGAAATAATCGAAACCGGGATAACCGTAATAAGCCTGCGCGAAAAAGCCGATTTTAGGCATTATGTCAGCCTTGATACTCTTCAGCGATGAACTGTTGGCGCGAATTCTCGCGTCTATGGCCTGCAGTTCAGGACGCATACACTCCTTCGATCTCGGGATGTCAGCGGATGGTACTTCAAGGCTTTGGTCGCCAATTCGTTTACCGATAAATAAACTGAGCAGATCAAGATAGTTTCCATGAGCACTACGGGCTGAAACAAGATTCTGGCGAACTTCAAGCAGACGGGCCTCGAGCATATCGACATCACTCTGCATAGCCACGCCGTTGACAAGCATCGCTTCAAGACGGTCTCGATTGTTTTCGAGTAATTGTGCCGAAAGTTCGATCTGCCGTATCTGGGCATCTGTCAGCAACGATGCGAAGTACAGATTCTCCACCTGTTTCCGAATTTCGTACATCTTGGAACCAAGTTCAGCCTTATTGACTTCATACTCGGCTTTGACAATCTCCCGCCGAGCCTTTGACACCCCTCCGTCCCATACGGTCTGTGTCAGATCCACTCCTACCTTATATTGGAATCTGTTCAACCCATCCATCTGGGTACCCAACTTGTCAAGTATGCCGGTAAGAGTCTCAGGAAACGAAGGCACAAGATTCTGTATCGTAGCCTGGCCGTAGACATTAATCTGCGGCAGCCAGCTTTTATTGATGTCCGAAAGATTTAGCTCCGACATTTTAGAGACAAGGTCGTAGCGCTTTATGAGCGGATAATTCTCTTCTGCAAGCCGAACGCATTCGTCAAGGGTGATTTGCGCCCGTACTGGCGCAAATGCTGTCAAAAGCAGCAAACTTAACAGAAACCTTTTCATAACCAATAATAACTTAGAGTGGAATCAGAATCAAAATTAACACTTTTATAACAATAGTTCGTTAATTTTTGAATAATTAGGCCGAATCACGGACACCGA
>CAJUBC010000079.1 GCA_910584545.1 uncultured Muribaculaceae bacterium
GTGTGCGAGGGGAGGTTTGAGAGTTGATTTTGGTACTACTTTCCGATGCAGAACCGCGAGAATATGGTGGCGAGCAGGGTGGGGGTCGTGATGGCTCCGGTGATGGCGCCCAGGTGACGGGTGGCTTCGCGGAGGTCCTGGGCCACAAGGTCGGTCGGGAGTCCGGTGGCGAGTCCGTCCTTCACGCGGTGGAGGGCTTCGACACCGTCGCGCATGGCCGCAAGGTGCCGTTCGTTGGTCACTATCAGTTCCTGCTCCGGGTCATGTTCCCGCGTGGCGGCTTTACCCAGCATCGTTTCCAGCCTGTCGCAGCCGGCCCCGCTTTTCGCCGATATCCGTATCACATCCTGAGAGTCAGTGTCTTCAATCTCGGTCTCGGCAAGGTCGCTCTTGTTAAGCAGGGCTATGTAGGTGCGGTCCGGATTGGCCTCTTTGCGGGCGCGGACTTTCTCTAATTCCGCGTCTATGGCGGCAGCGTCAGTGGCGTCTATCGTCCATAGCACTATGGCAGCGCGGTCTATCGCCCCGATGGCGCGGTCTATGCCCATCCGCTCCACCGTGTCGTCGGTGTCGCGTAGTCCGGCGGTGTCGAAGAAGCGGAACAGGATGCCGTTGATCTCGCGGGTGTCCTCTATCACGTCGCGCGTGGTGCCGGGAATGTCGCTGACTATGGCGCGTTCCTCGCCGAGAAGCCTGTTGAGAAGTGTCGATTTGCCGGCGTTTGGTCGGCCGGCTATAGCCACCGGAACACCCTCCTTGAACGCCTTTCCGGCGCGGTAGGTAGAGGCAAGGCGCTCTATCTGGTCGAGTACTTCCTGAATGAGCGAGAGCAACCTGCTGCGGTCGGCGAACTCCACTTCCTCTTCCGAGAAGTCCAGCTCAAGCTCCAGTAGCGACGCGAGTTCCACGAGCCGTTCCCTGAGCGATTCGAGTTTACGGGAGAAAGAACCGCTCATCTGGGTCATGGCCAGACGGTGGGCCGCCTTGGATTCGGCGGCTATGAGGTCGGCCACGGCTTCGGCCTGGGCCAGGTCGAGACGTTTGTTGAGGAAGGCGCGGCGGGTGAATTCACCGGCGGTGGCGGCGCGTGCTCCGGCTGCGGTGAGCCGGGCTACCGTGGCGCGCTGTATCCATCGCGAGCCGTGCAGCGAGAACTCCACGGTGTCCTCGCCCGTGAATGAGCGTGGACCGCGGAACACGGTGGCGACGGCATTGTCGATGGGACTCCCGTCTTCGCTTAGAATCTCGCCGAGGTGAGCGGTGTGGCTCGTCACTTCCGACAGTGTCTTTCCGCGCCACACGCTGTCTGCAATCGACAGTGCGTCCGGCCCCGACAGACGCACCACCGCGATGCCTCCGGTGCCTGGAGGAGTGGCAACAGCCACTATCGTGTCGACGGCCGAGCCGATCAATTCCTTCTGTTCCATTCCCTGAAAGATGCTGATGATTCCACAATTTCCTCAATTGAGTCGGGTAGGGCATAGAGGAAATCATAGCCTGTGATCTGCTCCAGCTCACGGATGCTCATTGAATAATTTTCCATATTGCCTGGCGACGCCATATTGGGATATACGAACGCGATGCCACGGGGCGGTGTGGCGTAAGGGGCGGCGAGCACCTTGAAGAAAGCGCCCGGTACCCTGACACCGTTTGCGCCGATGCGCTGCGTGTCGGTAGCTTCATATATCGGTCCGGCTATGATCATGATCGCCGAGTCACGCCGGGCCCACTGGCGCTCTTTCCCTTCGAGGGTGTTCCACGCTCCGGTGTTGAGAGAATTGTTCTGTGGTGCTATGTTGGTGAGAAAGAAGCAGTCCTCCATAGCCTGCTTGCTCCATTTCTGATCGGCCGCCGGGCAGAGATGGCCGCGGTCGAAGCCCGAGTGGCGGTAGTCGTCGGTGGTAGGACAGCCCTCCACATCGGGGTCCTGCCGGAACTTGTTGCTCCGTTTCACCGGACCGTCGGTCTCGCTGCCGAGAAGTTCCCAGGCCACCCAGTTCGGCGTGCCGTTATCCTTGTTGAACGACACGCGGAATCCCTCGTACTCTTTCTCTTGCGATGGGATGGAGGCATCGATACGCACGCGGTCGAGGTCCGTGTACTTACGGACGGGCATCGAGGTGACGGCATCGGCCCTCATGCAGCTGTAAGCCGTGACGGCGAGCAAAGCCGCCGCCGGAATCAAGTATATCCTGTTCATAGTGCAAATTTAATCATAATAGTTGTGTTTTAAAGCATGTCGGAGTCAATAATTGAAGTATTTTTTCTAAATTTGTAACCGGAAAATGGGGAACACAACAACAGAGTAATCAAAAATCAGCAATTATGAACGTAACCGACAGATTTCTCGATTTTGTGAAATACGACACACAGAGCGATGAACTGACCAATATGACTCCCTCTTCGCCGGGTCAGATGGAGTTCGCCAAGTATCTCAAGACCGTGCTCGACGGCATGGGTCTCGAGGAAGTAGAGCTCGATGGCAACGGCTATCTTTACGCCACGCTTCCCTCCAACACCGAAAAACAGGTGCCCACCGTGGGATTCATCGCTCATATCGACACATCGCCCGACATGTCGGGCCGCCATGTCTCACCGCGCATCGTGAAGGGCTACGACGGCACCGACATCACGCTCAACGAGAAGGAGCAGGTGGTGCTCTCGCCCCAGGAATTCCCCGAGCTGCTCAACTATCTGGGCCAGGACCTGATCGTCACCGACGGCACAACGCTCCTCGGAGCCGACGACAAGGCCGGCGTGGCCGAGATCATCACCGCCGTGTCATACCTCCAGGCGCATCCCGAGATCAAGCACGGCAAGATCCGCATCGGTTTCAACCCTGACGAGGAAATCGGACTCGGCGCCCATAAGTTCGATGTAGAGAAATTCGGCTGCGAATTCGCCTACACCATGGACGGCGGAGCCGTCGGCGAACTCGAGTACGAGAACTTCAACGCAGCCTCAGCCAAGGTTACGATAAAGGGCCGCAATGTGCATCCCGGATATGCAAAGCACAAGATGATCAACTCCATCCGCGTGGCCAACAACTTCATAGCCATGCTTCCCCGCTGGGAGACTCCGGAGCACACCGAAGGTTACGAGGGATTCTATCATCTCGTGGGAATCGAGGGCAGCGTGGAGCAGACCGTACTCACCTACATCATCCGCGACCATGACCGCGCGCGCTTCGAGAGCCGCAAGAAAGAGATAGAGCATCTTTGCCGCAAGACCAACATGGAATATCCCGGTTGCTGCACGGTGGAGATCAAGGACCAGTACTACAACATGCGCGAGAAGATCGAACCGGTGATGCACGTCATCGAGATCGCCGAGCAGGCCATGCGCGACTCCGGAGTGGAGCCCCGCGTACAGCCCATCCGTGGCGGTACGGACGGAGCGCAGCTCTCCTTCAAGGGACTTCCCTGCCCGAACATCTTCGCCGGCGGTGAGAACTTCCACGGACGCTTCGAGTATGTACCCATCCCCTCGATGGAGAAGGCAGTGGATGTAATAGTGAACATCTGCCGCATCGTAGCAGAACGTTGACACCATCCTACGGTTATAATTGGAAAAGACAGCGATAATAATCACAGGGCCGACAGCCTCCGGGAAGTCGGCCCTTGCCGTCGACATAGCCCGACGTCTCGGCACGGGAATCATCTCCGCCGACAGCCGCCAGGTATATCGCGACATACCCGTTTCGACCGCCGCCCCAACTGCCGCCCAGCTCTCCGCCGTACCACACTATCTGGTCGGCATGCTCGGCCTCGAGGAGAGCTACAGCGCCGCGCGCTTCGAGGCTGACGCACTCCGCATCCTCGACCGCATATTTCGGGAGAATGACTTCGCGGTGGTGTGCGGTGGCTCCATGATGTACATCGACGCGCTGTGCAACGGCCTCGACCCGTTGCCTGATGTCCCGGCTGATCTGCGGGAGCGTGTCCACGACGAATGGAGGCGTTACGGCGACGCCGCGATGCGGCTACGTCTGCTCGGCCTGGACCCGGATTGGTACTCGAAGGTCGACCTGCTGAACATGAAGAGGGTGGTCCACGCCGTTGAGCTCTCGCTTGCCGCCGGCAGACCCTACTCTTCGCTGCTGTCCGGGCGACGCACGGAGCGACCTTTCCGCATCCTGAAATACTGTCTTTGTCCTGACCGCGCCACGCTCTTCGACCGCATAGACCGGCGCACCGGGGAGATGGTGGCCGACGGATTGGAGGAAGAGGCGCGGCGGGTGATTGACCGGCGTCAGCTGAACTCGCTCAACACCGTGGGGCTAAAGGAGATGTTCGCCTACATCGACGGAGACATGGATTTCCGTACGGCGGTGGAGCGTATCAAGAAAAACACGCGGGTATATGCCAAAAAACAGCTTACCTGGTTCCGTCGCGACCCCGACGTGATTTTCAAGGAAAGTGCCGATGAAATAAAAAAAGATTTAGGACTATTGTAATTGAAAAAAATTTGATAATTTTGTATCGCGAATGAGTTGCCCGGAGTCTCCGATTCCTACGGCTCGGTCTCGCACGACAACAAAAGTAAAATCTAATACCTTACAGAATAATGAACTACAACAGCCTTAAGTCGAACATCAGCGACTTCGCCATGATTACGGTGGGGCTTATCCTGTATGCCATAGGGTTCTGCGTCTTCATCCTTCCGCACTCGATCGTGATCGGAGGCATGGCCGGTCTCGGTACCCTCGTCTACTTCGCTACAGGAGGTCTGATTCCCGTGGCCGTCACCATGTATGGCGTCAACCTGATGCTGATCGCGATCGGATGGAAAGTCCTCGGCAAGGCATTCGTGGCCAGGACCATTTTCGGCGCCACCGGAATCTCCGTCTGCATCGGTCTTATCGAGAACTATTTCCTGTCACATCCGCCGTTGCTCGCCGACACCCCCATGAGCGTGGTGCTCGGCGGAATCCTCTGCGGTCTCGGAATCGGTACGATCTATATCCACAACGGTACCTCGGGAGGCTCCGACATCATTGCCGCCCTCGTCACCAAGGTCAGCAACGTCAGCGTTGGACGCACCCTGATGGTGGTCGACATGACCATAGTGGGACTCACATTCTTTCTCCCCTTCGACGGCGACATGGAGGCTCGTATCCAGAATACCGTCCCCCGTATCCTATATGGATGGATCACGATATTCATCTACTCCTATATCACCGACATGCTCATCAACACCAACCGTCAGGCTGTGCAGTTCGTGATTTTCTCCCACCACTGGGAGAAGATAGCCGATGCCGTCAACGCCGAGGCTCACCGAGGTGTAACCATCCTCGACGGCGAGGGCTGGTATTCGAAAAAGGAGGTGAAGCTTCTGCTCGTATGGTGCCGCAAGATCGAGGCCGTCAACATCTTCCGTATCATCAAGACTATCGACGGCGAGGCTTTCATAGCACAGTCTCCGGCCAACGGAGTCTACGGCAAGGGCTTCGACCCGATGAAAGTCAAGATAAAGGCCAACAAACAGCAATAAGACTAAAAAGGAAAAGAAACGGAAAATCCTGCCACTCGCCGAGGAGGGCACTGAAAAAGTGTTGACTTTTCAGATTCTCCCCTCCGCAGGCTAAAAT
>CAJUBC010000080.1 GCA_910584545.1 uncultured Muribaculaceae bacterium
AACGACCCCCTGATTAACAGTCAGGTGCTCTAACCAACTGAGCTACTGAAGCATTCATCTCACTTCCCCTCTGGGAAGCCTGGTGATCCGCGTGGGGCTCGAACCCACGACCCCAACATTAAAAGTGTTGTGCTCTACCAGCTGAGCTAGCGAATCAGAGATTTCCTTATCTTTTCCCTAAAAGCGATGCAAAATTACAACTATTATTTGATTCTTCCAAATATTTCGGAAAAAATTTTGTAATTTTGTGTCAGAATTTACATCCCGCCCCTCGGATTTCCGGTTCAGGGGGTACAGCAGTCAACAGTCAACATGGATATTTCCGTAGTAGTACCTTTGTATAATGAAGAGGAGTCGCTTCCCGAACTGGAGGCATGGATCCGCCGCGTGATGGATCGGGAAGGCTTCTCCTACGAGATAATTTTTGTCAACGACGGCTCCACGGACCGTTCGATGGAGGTGATACGCCGCCTCGCCCAGGAAAATCCCCACGTCAGGGCCGTCTCCTTCGCCCGCAATTACGGCAAGTCGCCGGCGCTCAACACCGGTTTCGCGCGCGCCCAGGGCGATGTGGTCATCACCATGGATGCCGATCTCCAGGACTCACCCGACGAGATTCCGGAACTTTACCGCATGATTACCGAGGATGGCTACGATCTGGTCTCGGGATGGAAGAAGAAGCGCTACGACCCGCTGTCGAAGACCATCCCCACCAAGCTCTTCAACGCCACGGCGCGTCGCGTGAGCGGCATCCACAACCTGCATGACTTCAACTGCGGACTGAAGGCGTACCGTCAGGCTGTGGTGAAGCACATCGAGGTCTACGGCGACATGCACCGCTATATCCCCTATCTCGCCAAGAACGCCGGCTACAAGCGCATCGGCGAAAAGGTGGTCCACCATCAGGCCCGGAAGTACGGAGTATCTAAATTCGGTCTCGACCGCTTCGTGAACGGCTATCTCGACCTCGGCACACTGTGGTTCCAGTCTAAGTTCGGCATCAAGCCCATGCACATGTTCGGACTGCTCGGCTCGCTGATGTTCCTGATCGGATTCATCGCCGTGGTCACAGTGCTGATTATGAAGATAGTGGCCATGAATTCCGCCACTTTCCACTTCTATCTCACCAAGTCGGTGTACTTCTATCTCTCGCTGGCCGCCATGATCATGGGCGTGCAGTTCTTCTGCACCGGATTCATCGGCGAGATGATCACGCGCAACGCTCCGGAGCGCAATTCCTATCTTATCGCGGAGGAGATCTGACATGGAGAGGAAGGGGTCAGCAATCACGATAGCTGCGGCATTGTCGGCGATACTCGCGCCGGCGGTGCTCACAGGCTGTGCCGGCGAGTGTACGGAGAACCGCGCCGCACTGCCTCACGCGGCTTTCTACGTAGGAGGCGACACCTCTCAGAAGGCCACGGTCGACTCGCTGTCGGTACGCGGCATCGGCGCTCCCGGCGACTCCGTGCTCTTCGAGGGCACTGCCGACAACGTCTATCTTCCCTTCCGCATCGATGCCGACACCACGCGCTACATCTTCGCGTCGGCCCGTAAGAAACCCCTCGCCCGCCCCGACACCGTCTCGTTCATCTACGAACGGATCCTGCGCCTCTCCACCCCGGAATGCGGCGCAAGCTACTATTACCGCATCGACAGGATAACCAACACCGGGACAATGATCGATTCGGTGGTATGTCCGCAAGGTTATGTCGACAACGCCAACATCGAGAACCTACGCATATACTTCAATCCCGATATGTTTCCCGCCGCCCCGGGAGGTCCGGCGGAGGCTACAGTCCAAACCAGCGACAGATGAGCCGTATCAGCGTCATATCGATAACACTCCTTGCTGTGTTCGCAGCCATGACAGCCACGGCTGCGCCCCCGCAGCCGGAGTCAACTGACCCGGTCGCCGTCGCGGAGACCCTCACGGTCGCAGGCGACTCGCTCACCGCCTCCGGGACCGGGGCGATGCCCGACTCGCTGTCGCGGCCAGCTCCGAGGCGTCCGAAGGTCACTCCTGTGGACATCGACGACAACAAGCCGCCGGTGGTGATGCACTACTTTGACAAGCATGGCGAACCGCTCAAGGAACCGGTGATGTTTCTTGCCGCGCTCGACACAGTCACCAAGCCCAGGTCGAAGCCGGTCTATCCGCTCTACAACGGAGTGTCTGTGGGACTTAATTTCGGAGATGCCGTGATGATGGCCGTCGGCGACCGCTTCGGCTCGTTTGACATCCACGCCGATGTGTCGCTCCACAACTGGTTCTTTCCGGTGGTGGAGGCAGGAATCGGGTTCGCCAACGCCACCCCTGAGAAAAACAACTTCACATACCGCGTCTCCCCGTCGTTTTACGCCAAGGTGGGACTTGACTATAATTTCCTGTACAAGAGCGACCCGTCCTACCGGATATTCCTGGGACTGCGTGCCGGATTCAGCTCGTTCCGCTACCGGGTGGAGGACATCTCCATTTCCGATGACTACTGGGGAGAGACACAGCCCGACATGAAGGTAGGACCACTGGGCAGCACGGCATGGTGGGGGGAGGCGCTCGCAGGCATAAGGGTAAGGATCGTCGGCGGCTTCTCGCTCGGCTGGACGCTACGCTACAAATATCCATTCAGCGTCGCAAGCCGTCAGGAATCGCGGCCCTGGTTCATCCCGGGGTACGGCGCCAACCCCTTCGGATTCACCGTCTCGGCCGTCTGGACATTCGGAGGCATGAAGAAGCCGCCGGAAGAGATGGATACAGCGGCGCGACAGGCTCCAGACCCTCCCGTGCCTGACGATCGATCTATTCCGGGAGATACACAATCGAAATAAGTACAAAAGATATGAATAAAGTAATGATGATGGCATTGCCGCTGGCGCTGGCGCTGGCAGGATGCAGTGACAAGACGCATAAGGTGATCCGCGTGCAGAGCGGTTCCGGAGAAACGGCACAGGTCCTTCCGGGTTTCAAGAACGGAGGGCAGCAGGAGGCGATGATGCCTAAGGCCACGGCCTTCCGCATGACGGGCGACTACGCGGACCATGTGGCAGTAACCATAGGCAATGACGGCAGGATAGCATACTATCCCGCACCTACCGATCTAACGGCCAACTCAGCACCGCTGGAGATAGGCGACGGCTGGTGGCTCAACCGTCAGGGACTGGGGCCGAATTCAGTGTTCACCAAGTGGACCTTCGCAGAGTACCGCGCGCTGAAGAAAGCCCCCACGCAGGAAGAGATCAAGGCAGCCGTCATCCCCGGCGCGCGGGTAAGCGACTTCCGCCGCCTCGACATGACGCCGTCGGAAGCCGCGCGCAACCCGCACGCCCTGCTGCCGCGGCTCGCGGACTGACCGCGCGGTCAGAAGTGCGCGGACCGGATGCCGCGCCGTTGCAAACGCTTGCGCTGTTGAAATGAAATAAGCCCGGGAGAACCGGGCTTATTTCATATAGGATTGCGGGGATTTCTTACTCTACGACAACCTTGGCGGCTTTGCCGTTAGCCACGCGGACATAGATGCCCTGCTGCGGCTCAGACACACGGACACCCTGCAGGTTGAACCACTCGGCCGCACCGGCCTCGTCCGCGATGCCCTCGATACCGGTAGGCTTGGAGACAGTCAGAGTCTTCACTTCGCTGTCCACGCCGTTTGCACGCGCGAAATAGCTCAGCTTCCAACTGCCGTCACCGATTGCAATAGGAGTGCCGTCATAGAGAGTATATGTCAGGTCGTCCTTCTCGACTGTAGTAGGATTCTCGGCTTCTTCACCAGCTTTTGCAGGAGCCTTCTCTATATTGTCAGCAGTGATATTGTAATATATTGTCACACCTTCATCCACAGGACCGAAACTGATTTCTTCACCCTTAACCGGCACTGTATCGTCAGCAACATCTTCTCCGTCAAGCTTGATTACCGGAGCGACAGGAGCGACAGGAGCCGCCGGAACCTCGACAAAAAGACGCATGCCTTCATAACCATTTTCGTCTTCATGTTTGGCGACATAAGCAGTAAATCTCTTGGGATTTGTCATCGAATTGAAATACACATACTTACCGGCTTTACCAGTTGCTTTGCTGAATGTTATTGACACCTTGTTTGTATCGTCAATGGTAATTGTTGCTGCCGACAAATCATTTGGCGTATCCTCAACACCTAAATAATTCTGGTTGCTACCTGCGCCGGAATTACCGGATGCATACAGATAGCCATCATTAACCTTCATGTCGAAAGCTCCCTCAACTGCCGTTGAATTAGTAAGGGTAACAACGCTAACAGTTTCAGGCAAAATTTCTGTTATAAGATCGTTGTCGATAGTAACTTCAATGGCCTGCCTTGCCTGTTTCTTAGACGGATCAACAAAATCACCCAATACACAGGATGATGTATATGCTGCTATAAGATACTTTTTACCAGCCTTGACTTCATCCGCACTTGTCACTAATCGATATGTAGGAGCTTGAGGTTTTTCAACGACTGTAAAAGAAACTTTAGCGACTTCACTGTCTTCGAGTCCTTCTTTTGTAGCCTTTGCCCATATTGCGTGCTCTCCAAGAGCAAGAGCAGCCACGTCAATAGCGTCCGTATACTCCGTCCAGACAGCACTCTCATCTGTTGAATAGGATGTGGAGGCGCCTACGGTAACTGTACGGATAGAAATCAAACCTTTATACAATTCAGCACCTTCCGTGAACACTTCATTATCAAGAAGGATTTCCGGTGTTGATACCTTAGTTTCGGCAACAGTTCTTGAATATACCACTTTTACAGCAGCGATTCTACTGTTCCCACTTGTACCTCCATTTGTAAATGTCACAGACGTTGTATTTGTCGCGGGAGCAGTCCAGCTTGCCTCATTTGCACTGGATGTGAAATCAAAAGTACCGCAATCGGAGCTTGATCCAGATTGGAATTGATCACTTCCCATAGTGTATACGATACTCTCTATCTTATATTCGTCAGAAACTGCAATTGTCACAGTGTTCTTAGCGTATAATCTTACAGCACTACCTTTTGTATAATATTGAGGATTAGTACTGCCATTAGCTTTGGCAAATGTAGCAGTAACGACAGGATCTATATCCACTGTAACCTTATCCAAAACCGTATTGGCAGAATACTTTTCTGAGAATGTCAAGGTTGCCTCATCTGCCAGAGCCGGCAGAGCCAGGAAGACCATCAGAAAGCTGAGTAATAACT
>CAJUBC010000081.1 GCA_910584545.1 uncultured Muribaculaceae bacterium
ACCTTACAGTCGTCGGACAGGAAGAGATCTCCGGCAGGAACTACTACCGGATACGCCAGACCTCGGAACTGGAGGAACTGGACGGCCGCGAACATCTGCTTCGGGAAGAGAACCGGATGGTTGTGTACCATTTAAGGGAGGATGTTGTATTTTCGAATGATGTGCCGCTGTATGACTTTTACGCAATGCCGGGACATGAATTTCAGGTATATGAGGTTGATGCCGATGACAGATTCATATACGAACTTGACCCTTTCAATAAAATGGAAATCAGAGCCGAGGAAGAGATTTCTGCAGATGGCAAGGCATGGCGAAAGATAGAGTTGGCGGGGGGATATGAAAAAGATAGAAATGCCGTCTGGGTTGAGGGTATCGGCGCACCGTACGTAGACCAGATGCTGACCAGATTCGGCAGCGATAATCGTGCCAATGGGATATATGTCCACAGTTTCCGCGAATGCATTGATAACGGCGAGACGATATTCACGATGTCGGACTTCGGCGAGGCTCTTTCCGTAGACGATCTTCCGTCTGAGACCGAGGCCATACAAAGCGATGCCCCCATCTACGACATGCTCGGACGGCGCGTTACCTCGATGACCCGCGGAGGAATCTACATCCGCGACGGCAGGAAACTCGTGGGGAAATGAGATTGCAGACTGATCAGCAGTTGAGCAATCCGGGAATTGATCTTGTAAACGGGTATCGGAGAATGGATGTATGGAGCTTTATCTTTGCGGGAAAAAAGAGATGCGTAAGGATAGAATCATCAGGATAGAGATTAAGGATGCGGGGATGAAGAGCCTTGTGGACACCACGTCAACGCCACCGATGCCTGATATACGGCTGGCAATGAAAGCCGGAGAACTGGAGGGATGGCACTCGCAGCGTTACGGCCATCCGGTGACACGGCTGTCGTTTCTGGCACCGGAGGAGGATATGACCGTCGTGCGCCAATGGCTGGAAGGCGGCGTCGAGGTGTCGCGCCTGCCGAGTACGACACTGACCCGCAGCTTCACAGAGGCCGTCCATGCGGCCCTCACCGATTTCCGTCAGGCGGCACTACGCTCGAACATGATAACGGCACCGTTGCGAGCGGGATGGTGTCTGCGCACCAAAGAGGGGCGCCGCCTGGCACCGCAACGGCTGACACTGCTTTCGCCAAACGCCAAGGCGCCCGACCTTGCGCTGCGTCAGCATAAAATCTATGACAACGGAGCCACGGCCACAGTCGAGATCATGGGTGACGCGATGCGGCTGATGGCAAGTGCGCCGAAGATAGAGGACCCGTCGTTATATTCGGAGATAGCCGCAGTAGACATAATAGCCACACGTCAGGCAGATACCTTCGATGAAAACGGGACAGCCTCCGGCTTCAGTACAGAAACAGTCGGCACAGAGACACTTCGCGTCGCAAGATACGCCAGATATACCGAATCGGAGGTCCGCGCCACGGCGCTTGCACTTGATGATTTCCGGGTAATCGCATCGATACCCATGGCCGAAATCACAGCAGGCATGGGATGGACCGAGATAACGATTCCGGAAGGGACATTGGCAAACTGGCAGAAGCTCCCGAAACCTACCGACAACGCGAGGCCTGAGAGCGGAAGTGCTGGACAGGAGGTCTCGATAATTTCAGCAGAGACCTCTCCCCTCTCGCTCGGGTTGCCCGAGGAAGAGAAATGCGTGCGAGGCGTGACACTTCGCGGAATGTTCCCGCGTGAAGGCACCTCAATAGAGCTGTGGGGCTCGCATCACCGCGAGAACTGGCACAGGATAGCCAGTGCCAAAGGGGCACATATCGCAGGACTGTGCGGCGTACGCTACCGTTGGCTGAAAGTCAGGATAAACACGAAGTTGCGCGCGGGGGATTTCCTCGAGGCACTGACATTCACCGTAGCATAGAGTAATTCATATCACTTATGCAGCGACTCAGGTCAAATCGGCGAGCTTTATGCGAGGGAAGGCATCGATAAAAGAGCCGGGGGTGGCGTTTAGAATCTCGACACCGCGGCTGTCGGAATAATCCTTCACGTTGAAATAGCTGCGGAATGCTATCGCATAGTTCTCGTAGACCTCATGCAGCCGGACATTGCTGAAAATCTCCTCGGCGCGACGCAGCTCCTCATCGTCATCCTTATAGAAATGAGGCTGCACCGACACCACCTTGTTACGGTCCGTGACCCAGAGGGTCCGCGCCCAGTTGTGGTCCGCGCCGATAAGCACAATGCGGCGGAACCCCTCCCTCATGGAGGACATGATCGCCGGAATAAGCACATTTCGGGGACGCGGCATGGCATATCCGCTGTCGTATAGCCACCTCATCACGGGGGTAAAGCCCTCGGCAGGAGTAAGATTGTACCAACGGATGCGGATATTGCCGGGCAACGACCCGACCTCAGGCATCTTCCTTGCCTTAGCAGGGAGGAAGAGCGTCATCTGCCAGTCCACGCTGCGGAGCGACTCCCAGAGTTTAGGCACGTTGCCCGTCTTCTTCGCAGCGAAGAAGGCGATGTCGGCAAGGATATAATAATCGGGACGCAGTTCCCGGAAATCCGGAGTAAGAGCTGAGAAATTCACCGCGAGCCTCGGGAAAGCCATGAGCACATCGCGCTCCCTATCGATGGCGTCGCGCAGCGAGGGGCCGTTCCCCATTATTATGATGGTGTCCTTTGTTTCCGACGACCGTGGCGACGGGCGGCCGGACATCAGAGGAATCTTAACGAACGACGCGAGCGTGTCGACGCTCTTGCGGAAGGTCTTCTGCAGTTTATCGAGAATCATGTGAGCTTGTTCCTTAAAATTTCAGTTTTCGTAAGGGTAAGACTTGTCCCTGCGCGCTATCACCTCGAGCGTGTCATGGAATTCGATGTCGACATCGGACCTGAGCCTCGAGATGTCGAGAGTGAAGGAAGTGGAAACGGGCTTCAGCGCTTCATCGGAGAGCGTCAGCCTCACTATGGGAAGGCCGGGGAAGATCTTTCTCATCACCACGGCCCACTTCTCGGGAAGACGCGGCATGCGCCTGTACTCGCCGGCATTGGCGCTCATGGCCTCGCAGAGATCCACCCAACGGTGCTCACGACCGTCGCAGACATTATATACACCTGAGCCTCCGGCCAGAGCAAGGATGGCCCTGGCGCAGTCCAGCGCAGTCACAAGCGACACCTTCGCGTTGTTTTCACGGATGTGGACATATCTGCCGGCCACCACCCTGTCGAACAGGCGCCTCATCTCTCCTCCGACACCGGAACCGAACATGCGCGCCGGACGCACCACGACAAGCGGAATGCCGGCGGCACGCGCGGCATCGGCGAACTCCCGCTCCATCCTGGCCTTGGAGCGGCCCACGCCGGTGGACGACCACAGCGGCCTCGTCTCATCGACCCCTTCCCCCGCATCAGCGCTATAGACCTGCCAGCTGCTCACGAGCAGGAGAGCCTTCGGCGCGATAGCCGGCAAAGCGGCAAGGAATCCGCGACCGAGTCTGTCGTTGAGGGCCTCGTCCTCCTCCGAACCGGCACAATGGATGGCCACATCAGGCCGCTCCGGCAGAGAAGGAACGCCTGAGTCCTCCCGGAGCGACAGAGGCACCACCTTGCAACCGGCGGCTTCAGCCACGGCCTTTATATAATGTCCGAGCATCCCGCCGGCTCCCGAAAGCAGAATAGTTGAATTTTCCATACCTCACAAACTTTTCTCTTTGCAAAATTATTATTAATTTTGCGATTTAGAACCCCTCCCATGAAAAATATTAACGCAGGGGTCATAAATTTACCCGAAATCATGGTCTATGTCTATATCTGAAGACAGAACTATGACACGAATCAGGAATCAGGAAACACAGATAACCCAATAAAACATAAAGCTATGAACATCGAAAAGAAACTGGCAGAAGCCATCAACGAACAGATCAACGCCGAATTCTGGTCGGCATACTTCTATCTGGCAATGGCCAACTTCTGGGAGGAGAAAGGCCGCAAGGGCGTGGCCAACTGGTACAAGGTGCAGTTCCACGAGGAACAGGCACACGCTGAAATATTCATGGACTATCTCCACAACCGCAACGGCCAGGTGACCCTCAAGCCGATCGGCGAGGTAAAGCAGAGCTGGGCATCGCTGTCCGAGACATTCGCCGACACCCTGGCACACGAGCAGGAGGTGACACGCCGCATCCACGCCCTCTACGCCATGGCAGAGGAGGAGAAGGACTACGCCACACGCCAGATGCTCAACTGGTATATCGCCGAGCAGGTGGAAGAAGAGGCCAACGTGCAGGAGATCATCGACAACCTTGACCTCGTAGGCGAGGACGGCACCGGCATCCTCCAGATCGACCGCGAGCTGGGAGCGCGCAAATTCGTGGCCCCCACAGTAAAATAAGACCCTCCGGATTGCCAGAAGATTCTCAAGGCCCCTGCCCCTACCCATAAAAAATGTTAACGCAGGGGCCTTATTACGGAATTTTTTCCATATAAGGAATCTTAAATTAAAATAAATTGTGTAAATTTGCACATAATTTCAGGAGCAGGTTTGTTTCACTTCCGTAGACCTGCGGCAAATCGTGCCCTAAAGGGCATCGCAATGCTTATATTAAGGTAAAAAAATTAACCCAAAAATAAATCAAATGGCAACATTGGATCTTTCCCAGTATGGGATCAAGGATGTAACCAGAATCATCCACAATCCATCTTACGATGATCTCTATAAGGCAGAACTCGACCCGAGCCTCGAGGGCTATGAGAAGGGCTATCTGACCACACTCGGCGCCGTAGACGTATTCACAGGCGAATACACCGGCCGCTCCCCCAAGGACAAATATCTTGTAAAGGACGAGGTGACAGAGGACACCGTATGGTGGACCAGCGACGAGTACAAGAACGACAACAAGCCCATCTCGACCGAGGTATGGGACCAGCTCCGCGAGAAAGCGGTGAAGGAGCTCAGCGACAAGACCCTCTACGTGGTCGACGTGTTCTGCGGCGCCAACCCCGCAACGCGCCTCTGCGTGCGCTTCATAATGGAGGTGGCATGGCAGGCTCACTTCGTGACCAACATGTTCATCCGCCCCACCG
>CAJUBC010000082.1 GCA_910584545.1 uncultured Muribaculaceae bacterium
GTAGCCGATGCTGCTATATCTTGCACCTGCAAGGTGTACTTCAGCTAATGCTTACGCAGTTCGTCGGGGACAAAGGAATAGTTCAGCTTCTCGACCTCGGCTGTAAGAGTCTGTGGCAGAAGCCGGGCATAGACTTTCTCTGTGATGTCGGTGGAGCTGTGCCCGAGCAATCGACTGACGACAGTCATGGTCAGGCCGTCGTTGATGGCAAGAACCGCGAATGTATGCCGGGCAGTATGAAAAGACAAGGGGAAGGGGAATCCCAGTTTTTCACCGACGACATGCAACGATTGATTCACGCATTTTGTGGCGGAGTTGCGGGCCCGGTAAAGCGAATCGGCATCGTTGAGGCTCAGATCGTCTTTCACCAGATCGAACACGTATTTCTTCCGGCGTCCCATTGCCTGCCATTTGTACAGGATACGCAATGCCGGAGCAGTCAAAGGTATCTTGTGCCGCTTGCTTGTCTTGATAAGCACCTTGCTCAGTTCCTTTTTCTCAAAGTCGATATGACTCCATTGCAGGGTCATGACATCGACAATCCGCAAGCCACAGGCATGAAAGGCAAAGAGGAACATCTCGATAAATTCTTTGCGGCGTGGCTCTTTGTCCTTATTGTAGAACTCCACAAGTTGAGAAAGTTGTTCTTTACTGAGATTATGGCCGTCAAATTCTTTCTCGCCCTCGGCTTCAAGGGAGGCTTTCTCCTGAATACGCATATCCTGTAACATGGCATTAATCTCCTGGTCAATCAATCCCATCTTACATGCTGCCTCGCAACCTTTCAGAATCGGTGTCAGCGAATGGTTGATCGTGGCATCGGAATTATTTTTGAAATCACGCCTCCACTTGATATACTTGTCTATGATTTCTGTTGAAACCTCTCCTATATATAAACCGTCCGGCTTATAAGTTCCGTTGTTGGTGGCTTTCAGGAATTGCCGGAAGATATTCATTCCGCTCTGGCCATTCTTGTATCGGCTATAACCAATCTTGTTGCGGCTATACTCTGAGGCGAGGCGTTTCAAGACAAATTCCACGAAATCCTCTCCCTTGTCTTTCCGAGTTATCGGTTTGTCATCGAGAAAAGAGGATATGACATCTTCGTTGACCTGTCCGGGAAACTTCTGGTTATACTCGTTAAGCCCGGCATCAACCTTGTTCACTTTCGCCAGCAGCAGATTGTTGAATCTCGCGCTGTAAGGCATCGATGCGCGAATCTCGCCCCTGCCGTTATTGCCGTTCGGATTCCAGTCGGCAACGGTGACAGAAATATTCATGTTGCGGCGCAATGTCCTGCCGCCGAAGATATAGATGATTTCGATCGGATATGCTTTCCCCTTATCGTAATTCTTAGGATAACGAAGCCGGAAACGCCCCAAGGGGAACGGTCTCTTTTGTCTGCCCATAATCTTTTGCTTTTAATACTCACCAAGGTTGGAATATGGTGCGAATTTACTAAAATATAGGCAAGTTAACAAATTTCAGACGAGCTAAGTGCTTGAAAATAGAGAAGTTTATTTTGCAACGAAAGAACATAAAAAGCGGTTGGTAAGTTTATTTTATAACTTACCAACCGATTATATTTCAATTATTTAAGCTCTAAAATCGAGCCATTATTTGCTTAATATTCGTCTTCGTTGAAGAAGAAGTCGTCTTTGCTGGGGTAGTCGGGCCAGATGTCTTCTATCGATTCGTAGGTCTCCCCTTCGTCTTCTATCTCCTGCAGGTTCTCTATCACTTCGAGCGGGCAGCCGCTGCGCTGCGCGAAGTCTATGAGCTCCTCTTTTGTCGCCGGCCAGGGCGCATCCTCAAGTTTTGAGGCAAGTTCCAGTGTCCAATACATATTGCTTTGTGTTTTTAGTTTATTGCATTTTTATAAGCATACGCTGTTCCATGGAGCATTCAGTTTCATGCTCCATGTCTGAGCCTTATTTTATTTCTTCCATACTATTTCCTCCATACCCTGCATGAAGTTCAGATAGCGCGCCGCGATGAAGAGATAGTCGGACAGGCGGTTGACATACCGGATCACCGCCGGGTCGACGTATTCCGCCTCGGCCAGATCGAGAATGCGACGTTCGGCCCTGCGGCACACCACTCTGCATACATGGGCTCTTGAAGCAGCCTCCGATCCGCCGGGAAGCACGAACGCACGGATTTTAGGTGTCTGCTCGTCAAGAGCGTCGATCCATCCCTCGAGTTGCTGTATCTTCTCGCCGCCAACAAGCGATGCACATGAGGTCTCCTCACCTGCCGGCACCGCCGTGGCGAGGTAACTGCCTATATTGAACAGCTCATTCTGAACCTGACGCAGCTCCTCTCCAACCTCGGCGACACATGCCGGGTCTGAAATCAACAGCCCGAGATTCGACGACAGTTCGTCGAGCGTGCCGTAAGCCTCGAGCCGGAGACTGTTTTTCTTCACCCTCTCGCCACCTACAAGCGAAGTGGTGCCGCAGTCACCGGTGCGTGTGTATAGATTGCTTTTTCCCATAGCTTTCTTTTTTCTTTGTAACGCTATTGGCGAATTATTGTTGTGATTTGACATTTTTTTGTTAAATTTGTGGTTTAGACACCCTCCTGCGCCATTCAAACCGCAGCCGAGGCCTATATCTTTCTATTGAAAACATGAGTGATTACATAGTCAGCGCAAGGAAATACCGTCCGGCCACGTTCCGGAGCGTAGTGGGCCAGAAGAACCTCACTTCCACGTTGAAGAACTCGATTGAGTCGGGCCGTCTGGCACAGGCTTACCTCTTCTGCGGTCCGCGAGGCGTGGGCAAGACATCCTGCGCGCGAATATTCGCCAAGACCATCAACTGCCTGTCGCCCGACGCAGAGGGGGAGGCCTGCGGACAGTGCGCGTCGTGCAAGGCCATCGAGATGGGCAATTCCTTCAATCTCGTGGAGCTCGACGCGGCGTCCAACAACTCGGTCGACGACATCCGTCAGGTAACAGAGCAGGTGAACATCCCGCCGCAGGTGGGCCGCTACCGCGTGTTCATCATCGACGAGGTTCACATGCTCAGTACACAGGCCTTCAACGCATTCCTCAAGACTCTCGAGGAGCCGCCGGCCTACGCCGTGTTCATCCTCGCCACCACCGAGAAGCACAAGGTGATACCTACGATCCTTAGTCGGTGCCAGATCTACGATTTCAAACGCATCACCATCGACGATATGGCGGAGCATCTCGCCTACGTGGCTAAGTGCGAGGGAATCGAAGCGGATCCGAAGGCCCTCGGCGTGATAGCTCGCAAAGCCGACGGAGCGATGCGCGACGCGCTCTCGATTTTCGACCAGGTGGCGGCGTCCACCCGCGGCCATCTCACCTATCAAGCCGTGACCGAAAACCTCAATGTGCTCGATTACGACTACTTCTTCCGCCTTGTCGACGCTTTCGCGGCCGGCGACGTGCCCGAGGCACTGCTTCTATATAAGGAAGTACGCGACAAAGGCTTCGACTCGCTCTTCTTCGCCAATAGCCTCGCCCAGCATATCCGCGACCTGATGGTGGCAGCCGATGCCCGCACCGTGTCGCTGCTCGAGACCCCTGCCGACGTGAGCGAAAGGCTTGTGAAACAGGCCGGTGCGCTACCGCTTCCCTGGTATTACAGCGCGATGAAGATACTTAACGAATGTGACTTCAACTACCGCACCGCCGGCAACAAACAGCTGCTCGTGGAGCTGACACTGATCCGTCTCTGCCAGCTTCTCGCCCCGGCCACGCCCCCTTTTGACAACACCGACCGGAAGATTCCGCTGCGCGATCCGGCCGGGACAGCCCCCCGAAGCGCGGCGACAGCCCCGGCCGACACCACCCGCGAAGCGGCCGCTCCCTACGAACCGCAACCGACCGCAACTACCGCTATCCCCGAGGCTCCAGCAGCCGCTCCCGTTGCTCCGGCCACTCCCGCCGAACCGGAGCCACCCCACCAGTCCGCGGCCCAGAAAGGACGCCCCAGGACTTTCCGGCTCAGCGCAGCCAAACATACTCAGGACGTTTCCCAGGAGCAGAGCCGTGAACCATTCACCGACGCACAGTTCATCGAAGTCTGGAACAGGTATATCGCGGAAAATCCCGACCAGCATATCCTGACCAGCGCCATGCGCGAGGCGCGCCCGGTGCGCACCGGAGAGTTCGAGTTCAGCGTCATGGTGAAGCATCCAGCCGAGCAACAGGCGTTCGAGCTCTCCACAACCCGCATCCTTGAGTTCCTGAGGCGCGAGCTACGCAATGAGCTGATCACCATCCGCGTGGAAATCAGCCCAGAGAGCGAGGCCGAGAAACCTCTGCCCCCGCAGGAACTCCTGAAGAAAGTGATAACCGACAATCCCGCGCTCGGCGAATTCCTGAGCAACATAGACGCCGAACTCGCCTGACCCCGGACAACAACCTGACATGAAAGGACTAAGAGAAAGATACAGCGAAATGACTCCGGCGCAATGGCACGACGCCGTGCGCGAGGCGGAGCTTGAGCATTTCCGCGCCACCCACCGCTACTGCGGCCGCTGCGGCGCCCCTACCGAGCAGGCATCCGGAATCAGCGTGCGTTGCACGGGATGCGGAGAAGAAGTGTTCCCACGTCTCAACCCGGCCATAGTTGTGCTCGTGACCCGTGGAGAGGAAGCCCTCCTTGTCCATGCCCGCAATTTCTCGCGCCCGATGTATGCCCTTGTGGCCGGTTTTGTGGAGACGGCAGAATCGCTCGAGGAATGCGTGGTCCGCGAGGTAATGGAAGAAACATCGCTGAGAATCCGCGACATACGATACTTCGGGAGCCAGTCGTGGCCCTTCCCCAGCCAGCTGATGATAGCTTTCACAGCAGAGTACGACTCCGGCGAACTCGACTTCGCCGACGGAGAGCTCACCTCCGGGGGATGGTTCCGCCGCGAAAATCCGCCCCTGCTACCCACTCCTCCATCCCTCTCGAGACAGCTTATCGACGCCTGGATCGAGGGTAACTACTCAGGTCTGCAAATGAGCGATGTCCGATTCATGGATTACGTGCATTG
>CAJUBC010000083.1 GCA_910584545.1 uncultured Muribaculaceae bacterium
TTATGACTCTTTGCGGACATGCCCTTGGGACTTGCGTTATCCCGAACTCGCGTTTCTACTTTAACAATTCGATGGTCTGAGCGAGAGTCAGTGTCTGCTGGTCTCCCGTTGTCATATTCTTAACAACAATCGAATCTTTTCCAAGTTCGGACTCACCGACAAAAGCTACATAAGGAATCCGGTCGCTGTCGGCCATTGCCATCTGCTTCTTCAGCTTAGCGGAATCCGGATACAGCTCGGCTGGAATACCTGCCTCGCGAAGGGCCTTCACGTATTTCATGGCCTGCATAGCCTCCTTCTCTCCGAAGTTCACGAAAAGAACGCGCACTGAGCAGGTAACGTCCGCAGGATAGAGGTTTAGTTGGTTCATCACATCGTAAATGCGGTCTGCGCCGAACGATATTCCCACGCCGGAAAGTCCAGGCATACCGAATACTCCGGTAAGGTTGTCGTAACGGCCTCCGCCCGTGATGCTTCCTATCTCCACATCCGCAGCCTTCACCTCGATGATGGTACCTGTATAGTAATTGAGACCTCTGGCGAGAGAAATGTCCACCTCCATCTTAGCCCTGTGGCCCAGAGTGTCGATTCCGTTGAGTACCTCGCGCATCTCCTCTATACCCTTTAGCCCTGTTTCGGAATCCTTAAGGAATTCGGATATTGCCTCGAGTTTTGCATTGTTGTCACCCTCGAGAGTGAGCACAGGTCTCAGCGCCTCTACAGATTCCTCAGAAAGTCCTTTCTCCCTGAGCTCGGCGTTCACGTTGTCAAGACCGATTTTGTCAATCTTGTCGATGGCAACGGTGATGTCCACTATCTTGTCGGCCGCGCCGATGGTCTCCGCGATACCGCTGAGAATTTTCCTGTTGTTGATCTTGACAACAGTATTTATCCCCAACATGCCGAACACCATGTCGATAAGCGACAGCAGTTCTATCTCATTGTTGAGAGAATCGCTTCCCACCACATCGGCGTCACACTGGTAAAACTCGCGATAACGACCTTTCTGAGGACGGTCGGCGCGCCATACCGACTGAATCTGATATCGCTTGAAAGGCATGGTCAGTTCATTGCGGTGCTGAACAACAAACCTTGCGAACGGAACCGTAAGGTCATAACGGAGACCTTTCTCCGAAATCTTGTTGGTAAGTTTCGCGCAATTCCGTTCAAGGAGTTCCTCGTCGGTCACCTGCTTCAGGAAATCTCCGGAATTCAGTATCTTGAAAAGCAGTTTGTCTCCCTCCTCTCCATATTTGCCCATCAAGGTAGATAGGTTCTCCATAGCTGGGGTCTCGATCTGCTTGTAACCGAACAGATGAAAAGCACTTCTGATTGTATCGAATATGTAATTCCTGCGAGCCATCTCGATAGGAGAGAAATCGCGGGTGCCTTTAGGTATGCCTGTCTTTTGAGCCATATGAATCTTATAGTAAGAGGTCTTGTTATTTTTCACACAAAATTAACAAATTCCGCGCATGTCACCAAATCCACCGCACTGAAACTTGCGTGAAATCCATATGAACACACTAAAGGCATCCGGCGTGTTTCCGGATGCCCATATACTGAAACTCATTCGATTCAATAATTACATCAGCGCAACTCCACATCGCTTGTCCTGAGGACTTCGGGACCGGGTGTGTTGGAGTCGCCCGGAATATCCTCCTCCGAGGCCACCACTTTAACCTTATATTCCACGATGGCGAAGCCGAGTGACTTTCCTTCCTGGAGCACCTCCATGTTAAGACGCAGGATATGGTTGCCGAGCGGAGTGGCGGAAGTGTCGAACACCTGCGTGAACGGAGCCACAAACGAAAAGAGTCCGTCTATATAATCCCAATAATATGTCACACTGGATATCAATGCGTTGGAGCCGATTCCCTCGCATGTCACGGAGCGGACAGCGAAACCTTTATCCTGAACGACATATAGAACGCCATCCTCTTTTACCACATTATCGAAAGTCACGTCGATGTCCACATCGGGCACATCATTGCCGTCATCGCACGAAGCGAAGAGACCCAGCGGAAGAAGCAACAACAGGTACAAAAACTTTTTCATAACCAAAGAATTTTAAGATATTTTATGTCATTATAACGGATGTCTCCAAAAAAAGGTTCTATCCTTCTGTTGCCTAAAATTTCGAGGTTATCTCATCAGTCGGGAGTCATACCTATTTATAGGACTTTTCACAAAACGGGGATATAATTCTTGCAATCCGCAGGATAAAGCAGTAATTTTGCAGAAAAATAGACAATCGATGCGGCTATCAGATTTGAAACCTGGACAGACAGGTGTGATTACCAAGATTCTCGGTCACGGAGCTTTCAGAAAGCGCGTGATGGAAATGGGATTCGTCAGGGGGCGTGAGATACGGGTAGTGCTCAACGCGCCGTTGCAGGATCCGGTGAAATATGCCCTGATGGACTATGAGGTTTCGCTCCGCAGGGCCGAGGCGGCTCTTGTGGAAGTGGAACTTCTGGAAATATGGAAACAGGCCGCCACAAGCGCCGATCTGGCCACTGAATGCCATGAGGAGTGTGAGCCGGGTTCCGGCAGAATGCCTCTCCGCAAGGATAAGATCGTCAATGTGGCGCTGGTAGGCAATCCAAACTGCGGCAAGACCTCGATGTTCAACATGGTTTCCGGTGCCCATGAGCATGTTGGCAACTATGCCGGAGTGACCGTCGGAGCCAAGGAGGGAACAATGAAATACAAAGGATACCGCTTCAACATTGTCGACCTTCCCGGCACATATTCCCTTTCGGCTTATTCGCCCGAGGAACTCTACGTGATGAGGTATCTCCGCGAGGAGACACCCGACGTGATAATAAATGTTGTGGTAGCCTCAAATCTCGAACGGAACCTCTACCTCACTACCGAACTCATCGACATGAACAGGCCGATGGTGATAGACCTGAACATGTTCGACGAACTGAAGCGCAGCAACGCCAATCTCGATTATGATTCGCTCGGAAAGATGCTGGGGGTGCCGATCATCCCAACGATAGCCAACAACGGCTGGGGCATCGACAAACTGCTCGATACAGTGATTGAGGTGTTCGAGATGAAAAATCCCGACACAAGGCATATCCACGTTCCTCTCAATCCCGAGATAGAGAAGAACGTGGCGGCGATCAACCGTGTCATTAAGGAGGACCATACGATATCCGACCACTTCTCCCCTCGCTTCCTCGCCATCAAATTCATGGAGCATGATCCTGAAGTGGAGAAAATGCTTGCTGACGCTCCGTGCTATCCTACCCTGAAGCAGATTCGCGAGAATGCGCAGAAGAGCGTGTCGGCCAAGCTCAAGGAAGATGTGACTTCTGCCATCTCCGCCGACAAGTATGGCTTCATTCAGGGAGCACTTGCCGAAACCATGGAGGGAAGCGTCGTCAAGGAGGAAAAGACTACCAAGATAATCGACACATTCGTCACCAACAAACTCTTCGGTTTCCCTATCTTCCTCGCGATAATGTGGCTCATGTTCTGGTGTACATTCGAGCTGGGCTCATACCCCATGGAATGGATAGAGAGTCTTGTCAGCTGGCTATCGGGACTGATCGGACGCTTCATGACCGACGGACCTCTGAAGGACCTGCTGCTCGACGGTGTGATCGGAGGTGTGGGCGGCGTGATCGTCTTCCTGCCCAACATCCTGATTCTGTATGCGTTCATATCATTCATGGAGGATTCGGGATATATGGCTCGGGTCGCCTTCATAATGGACAAGCTCATGCATAAGATGGGGCTCCATGGAAAATCATTCATACCTCTGGTGATGGGCTTCGGCTGCAATGTCCCCGCCATAATGTCGACCCGCATCATAGAGAGCAAGTCAAGCCGACTGATCACGATCCTCATCAACCCGTTCATAAGCTGCTCGGCACGTATCCCTATCTATGTTCTGCTCGTCGGAGCCTTCTTTCCGACGCATGGCGCCTGGATATTCGTAGGGCTCTATCTTCTTGGAGTCCTTGTCGCGGTATTGACTGCCAGAATGCTTCGCAAGTTCTGGTTCAAGGAGGATGAGACTCCCTTCGTGATGGAACTGCCACCGTACAGAATTCCCACCATGAGGGCCACTATGCGCAACATGTGGAGCAAGGCTGAACAATATCTCAAGAAGATGGGAGGACTTATACTTGTGGCATCCATCATTATATGGGCACTCTCCTACTTCCCTCACTATACATCTGCAGATGTCCCCGAAGATTTCAGAACCGAGGCATTGTCAGAAATGCCCGCCTCCACACTGGAGAGTCAGACTCCGGAAGAGATAAACGAACTGATAACCACGGAATATCAGCAGAGCCATTCGATACTCGGGCATGTGGGAAAATTCGTAGAGCCGGTGGTCCGTCCCATGGAATTCGGATGGAAGACATGTGTATCGCTTATAGCGGGGTCTGCGGCAAAAGAAGTCGTGGTGTCCACATTGGGTGTGCTCTATGTAGGTGATGATGATGCGGACGCGCTTTCGCAGAGACTGAGGACTCCTTCGAAAATCACCGGCGAAGCACCGTTCACGCAGGCCTCCGCACTTGCCTTCATGGTGTTTGTGCTGCTCTACTTCCCCTGCATTGCCACGCTATCGGCCATAACGCGTGAGACCGGATCATGGAAATACACCTTGTTCACGATTCTGTACAATACCGGAATAGCCTGGATTCTCGCCTTCATCACATACCATATAGCGGGATTGTTCTGTTAATCTATAAAATCCTTGAATCTGGCGTAATATCAAGGCCGGCGGCTTCGACA
>CAJUBC010000084.1 GCA_910584545.1 uncultured Muribaculaceae bacterium
TCGACAACGGCGAGACGGTATTCACGATGTCGGACTTCGGCGAGACTCTTTCCATGGATGATCTTCCATCCGAGACCGAGGCCATACAAAGAGATGCCCCCATCTACGACATGCTCGGACGGCGCGTGACCTCGATGGCTCGCGGAGGAATCTACGTCCGCGACGGCAGGAAACTCGTGGGGAAATGAGATTCAAATGTGTGCCTCTGAATAGGGCGGGGACGAATTTCGTAATCACAACAAATTAAGTTTTATGAAAAGAATAATATTCATATTGAGCGCTATATTCGCCGGAATATTCGGCGTTGGCGCGCAGAACGTTACGGAACCATATTCCGTAACCGACGGGGATAACGGATATACCCCCCTCCTCAAGGAGGGCAAGATCTGGATATGGAACGGACTTGAATGCTATGGGGAAAAAGTTTATGAGTTCCCTATCTTTAATGAGGTAAAGTATAAGATGGAAATTGAGGGCAAAAAGTTATTTGTGGTTAGTCAAACTTCAGTGTGCGATTTGTATGACGATAACGATTACCTGCTATACGAAGAAAATGGCAAAGTTGAGATTCGGTATGAGTATGGAGATGGTGCAGTGAAATACTACCCTCTATATGACTTCAACATGAAGCCGGGAGATAAACTGCCGGTTGTAGAAGTCATCGAGGGCAGAGTATTAGATCAGGGAGACGAGCTTGAAATGATTGCAAGGACGGATATCGAAGCGCACGGAAAGGTCTGGCGCAGGATGGAATTGAAGAACACGAGAACGAACAAAAGTGTCTTCTGGGTGGAAGGGATAGGCGCGCCGCATTATATGCAGATGCAGTCGATAATATATCCGGATAGCTGGGATTGCGGGATCGATATGGGCGGTTTCCGCGAATGCATTGACAACGGCGAGACGATATTCACGATGTCGGACTTCGGCGAGACTCTTTCCGTAGACGCTCTTCCGTCCGAGACTGAGGCCATACAGAGAGATGCCCCCATCTACGACATGCTCGGACGGCGCGTGACCTCGATGGCCCGCGGAGGAATCTACGTCCGCGACGGCAAAAAGTTCGTATATTTAAGTCATAAGTCAGAGTGATGACGTGCTAAGTAATCGACTCCCTTGTTGCGGGAGCATCGGTAAGGTATAGCTTCGCGAGCGCGGATTGGTCCACAGTGGGCGGTCCGCGTTTCGCTTTTTTGAGGTTTTTTTGAGATATGCTGTTGATGCGGAGGTGAAAAATATTGTTTTTTAAGATTTATTTATTAATTTTATGGTGCGAAATCTCTTCTTTTCTGAACAATAGGTTCCCGGTGGTTCGGAAGTAGATAATGAAGGAGCTTTATAAGATTGAATACCAACAAATAATATCATGATTTACGAGAAAAACAAAGTTTATTCATTTGACCGTAACGATTTTTCTGTCAGCAAGGAGACCGGACGTACCTTTTTTCTTTTGAACGATGACAACTCTGATCACATCATGCGCATCGTTCCCTTTAAATTTCAGACCGTCAATACCCCGGAATGCCTTAAATGCCGATATCTCGGCGACGGTAAGTGGGAACAGGTGAAACGTGACCTCGTGCCGCAGCTTTATGAGGAGGGAGGCATTTATGAATTCACAGTCCTGCATCAGATGCGGAATCTTCAGGGCTCATGCGTCATGAGCGATGATGTGAACGGCATACGCTTCTCCGGAGTCAGTATGGGAAACAAGCGTTTCCGGGAATACCAGAGAATCCGGTGCAGGGTAGGGTACCCCAAAAACGATAAGGAGGAAATCATACTCTCGCCTGTTGAAGAAACCTCTCTAAGCAGATCCAAATTTGACAGCAATAAGTTCTTGGGACTATCTTCAGTGCAGGAATTCCTCCGCTTCTTTCCGGAAAGTAGTCTGAAGAAGTCTGACAGATGGATTGAAGCGGTCTCACGGGAATCGGGCGGCGACAATGAATGGCTTATCAACATGCTTGCCAATGTCAGCACCCATATCCCCGAATGGAGCCGGGGTCGCCGCCGAAACCTGCTCCGGCAGTTCCGAACGGTTGTAGTCGATGTGATAGAGAACTCAGGTTATCTCGAGGAATTCGCATCGCGCGAGTTGTTCCAGAAAAAAGAGATGCTCGAGAATATGGCTACGGTATGCGACGAATATCTCGAGGCTATGGACCTCATCTCAGGCGGTGCCCATACCGAATTCATTTCCTCCGTACTCTCCAGATTGCAGACAACCGGTATCCTTTTCCGGGCCGAGCACAAATTCGGTGTGCTGAAAGCCCTGTTCGCGCTCGGCTGCGACCTGTCGGCCGACGCAATCGAGATTCTGCTCTCCCTCTCCAAAGCCCGGCATAAGGATGTTGACTTCATGAGCGACCGAATGCCGGTGTTCCTCCCTCTGCTTTCAGAATATGTGGAGAAACAGTCGAAAGGAATCAATCCACACGACCGTCGCAGTCTCCGTCTCCTGATAAAGACCATAGCCGTGGAACTGTTCCTGACGGAAAATATGGAGTATCCGCAGTGGAGCCGTCACCGCGGTCTGATGTACTCGTCGGCATCCCTTTTGGGAGTGTGCGACGAAAGCGTGCTGACTGAGAAATCATACCTGTCTATCACCGGACAGCTCACCGAGTCTCTCGAGTTCTCATGGAAGGATATCGACGATGTCAATATGCTTACCTCCACCAAGCTTGCGTTGCCGATCAGCAAGAAGGAGAACGTTTCCGCGCGTTTTGACGGAGAGAACTCGTGCGTGAGGATAGCCGCAGGTCAGCTCTCCGTGGAATCGACAATCGCGGGATACAACTCGCGCACTGCCATCAGACGCACCCTCGGGGACAATATAGAGGCTGCGGTCACTCTTCATGACCGGCTCTCGACAAAAGACAATCCCGATGAAAAGACAGTGGGCCGGCGCGTCAAACTGTGGAGCGAGGCCGAATCTGCCATCTGGAACGAAAACTTCACGATTCCGGCGCCTCCGAATATGAGGAAGACTTCCAAACTGATGCTCGAGCCGGGCGACAAGGTGAAGATACGGATCACCGGCCAGCCCGAATGGGACAGGCTCAGCTGTGCCATCTGTTCGGATATGTATCAGGGGTTCGGAACACTCTCCATCTGGGACATATCGCTGATTCCCGTGAAAGGTGTGAGTCTGGATACGTTCATGCACGAAGGGAAGCCGATGATATTCGAAGCCACGGTAAAGGGTGTGGGCGAGAACGGCGACTACGAGTTCTCACTCTTCAATCAGTCGCTCGACCTGCATGAGTCAAAAGCCAGGTCCAGTCAGGATTCAAGAGAGGTGATGGAGGGAATCGTTACCGGAAGCAACGACAGGCATGCGTTCCTGATAACCGAATATGGTTACACCGCGATTTATCATTGCGGGAAGGAGATTCCAAAGAAGAACTCTGTCGTGAGCGTCTATGTCAAGAGTGTCAACCGTAAGCTCAAGGAAGGAAAACTTTACATCAACACCTTTCCTGCCGAAGGGAATTACTATGACATGCCGGAAGAGGAGGCCGAGTCGAACATAAGGGAGATGTTCGTGGCGTTGATACAGGAACTGTGGTCGGGCGATGTCTACGAGGGAGATAGCGATGAGGCCGGAGATATGGAGGAGGAATTCGTGGAGGAGGAATATCTGCTTGCCGAGGATGTGGATGCATTGGCCACGCTGTTCGAGACACAGTCGTTCCTCGCCAGAGACACCCCTGGCTTGTCATACGACATGCTCGGTTTCGCGGCACTTCTTGCCAAGATCGCTGCCGACACTGACCGCGTGGCCTCGATCTCCGCCAAGAAATCCGCGCTTGAGGCGCTTGAAGCCTTCTCGGTGGAAGGGAAAGTGGACAAGGAACGTCTCCGCAGGCTCGAGGAATCTTCATCTAAGCCGGGAACGCACGATACGGACCTGAGTCATCTCACGGAGTCCATCCGTCTTCTCTCATATCTTGAATCGGAAAACACCGACAACGTGCTCACCGTGCCGTCGAAAAACAGTGAGCAGGACCGGCTACGTTCTCTGATACTTGCCTACAACATCGTCTCCCGCTATGGAGTGCGCGGGGTGCGCCGCGAGTTGAGGGAGGAGATATTCCGCATCGTGGGTGTCAAACCCTCGCAGGAATACATCTCCACTATCGACCGTCACGAGGATGAGCTGCATGAGTTCAAGACATCGCTCATATTCCCGGCTTCGAACCACATGCGTCCCAACGAGAAAGCGCAGGGCCGCGAGATCTGCCAGATTATCGACGGTATGCTGAACACAGAAGGGGGAACGCTCTACATCGGTGTCTCCAACACAGGATCGCATGTGGGACTCCATCCAGACTTCGTTTACCTCAACGAGGGGCGCGACAGCTACGACCTTACGGATGTCAAGGACAAGTTCGAGCTTCTGTTCTACAACGATCTACGTTTCAATATCGGGCTTCTATGCGGAGGTCGGCTGTTGCGCGAGTTCGTGGATTTCCGTTGGGAGGAGCGTGACCGTCAGCATATCGCAGTGGTAACCGTCACTCCCTTCCCCGGAGTGGTGAGGATGTCCGACGGACTGGTGTTTGTCCGTCAGGGTTCATCCACCGAGCCGATACGCACATCCACCGCCATCGACGACTACCAGCGGCAGCGCGAGTCTCGGTTCTCCTGACAGAACCGTCGGGTAGGGACACAAAAAAATTCCCGAGTGTTTGTTCGAGGGCACTGAAAAAGTCCCTTTATAGACTGGGTCCATAAATAAATCGGCACAT
>CAJUBC010000085.1 GCA_910584545.1 uncultured Muribaculaceae bacterium
TCAAGGCCTTGAAATGGCCTTGAAATCTCGTCCTGCGGACAAAGGGACGTTTACCGCCCGACCGGCAAGGTCAGACGCGCCCTCAATCATATCGCGCGGTAAAGACAAAACAACCTAAAGGGAAGTGCCCCTGCGCTCCAAGAGAGTGATTGCGACTATTTCGTCACTATGATTTTTCGGGTTCTTTTGCCACTCTTCTCGATATATATTCCTCGTGACGGATCAGCAGCCTCGGCATCCCCGAGTCTGCGTCCTGAAAGGTCATAGAGCACGGGGGATGTTTCGGAATCGACACCTATTGCCTCGATTGATGCTCCTTCGACACCCTCGATGTTTCTAAACAGGCGCCAAACCTCATCCCTTTTGAACAACTTCAAAGCATCTTCATCTACCCATAAACGGGCGTTGTCATATACATTAGTCTCGAAACAGTCAACAGTCGTGACAGGAGGCGCAGCGGCATAGCAAGTGACATCACGAATCTCTTTACAAGCTGAAAATGCCCTGTCCCCGATGGTCTTCAGGCCCGAACTGAAATGAACCGAAACAAGAGAACCGCTCCCGAGAAATGCAGACGCTCCGATTTCCTCAACCGTATCAGGCATTTTAAGTTGAGCCAAACGATTGCCCGCAAAGGCATTGACACCAATAGAAGTCAGTCTGCTTCCTTCTTCAAATTCCAGCTTCACAAGGCCCGTACACAAATAGAACGCACCTGTTCCTATAGCTGTCACATTCGCCGGAATCTTAAGGTCCGAAATATAGCCGCACTCAGAAAAACATCCGTCAGGGATATTCTCCAAAGAGGAAGATAATTTTACTGATTTGAGATATTTATTCCCGGCAAAGGCATCCTCTCCGAGAGTCTTCACATTGTCAGGTATCACCAGTTCCTGAAGATTGCATCCCTTGAATGCATTATAGTCTATGGTTTTCACACTCTTGCCAATATTGACGTTCCGCAATGCAGGATTATTTGAAAATGCACCGCCACAGATATATGTAAGGCCGTCGCCGATGGTTACGTCCTCAACAATATTTCCGGAAAACGCCTCCTGCCCAAGAGATGTTACAGAGTTGGGAATTCTCACATACTTGAATTGGAATCCCGCAAAGGCCTTATTGCCGATTTTTTCGATTTTATTACCTAAATCGATCTCCCAGACTTTGCTTGCGGCGAATGCCATGTCGTCAATCTCCTTGAGATTGCTCTCGCCCTGAGGCTTGAAACTCCTTAATTCAGAGTGCCAGAAACTTTTTTTCCCGACTTTCCGCAGTGTGGAGGGATACACGAGATCCCAGATCCAATTGTTGTCCGAACACGCCTCAGGTTCTATTTCGACGACCTTATACGTTTTTCCCTCGTTTGTCACCTCCTCGGGCAGCACCACCCTCTCCGTCGTCACGTAGGGACTGGTAGAACTGATTGAATTGATCGACACCTCATCACCTGAATCAAGGATGTAAAAACAGTACCGTTCACTTCCGACGGTCTGGGTGAAATAAGGGCGATTGGTATCCAGACCTGCTGCCGAAGCCGTCAGCGTCAACAAGACTGAAATCAGTGGTACAAAAATTTTCTTCATAGAAAAAACTTAGTAATTAAACGGTTATTTGAATATCACTGCAAATATACGCAAATATTGAAAAAAATCGGCCATTATATCATCAAATTTATTAAAATCTGCAATCTCAGGCACTTCCGGACAGCTCTTCCAACCCTTATTTATATTCCGGACGGAGAGGCTCGCCACGATAGGGTTCGACGTGGACGGTCACTATCGGGGTGCCTTTCGGGTAGAGACGCTCTACTTTCTCCTCTACTTCGGTGGCGATGTCATGGGCTTCCTCGACGGTGATGCCGGGGTCCACCTTGATGTGCATGTCGACTATAACGTCGGCGCCGCTGCGACGTGTGCGCAGACGGTGAAAAGCCTTTACGCCCGGAGTGGAGACGATAGCCTCGGATATACTCCGCAGCTCATGCTCGGGGAGTGAGATCTCAAGGAGCTCATGGAGGGCCGGGACAGCCATCTTGACCGAAACGGCGATGATGAAGGCTGAGACTATTACGGCGGCGGCCGGATCGCATATACCGCCCGCCTTGCCGAGGAACATCGTGCCGGCTACTCCGGCCAATGTGGCTATCGACGAAAAGGAGTCGCTACGGTGGTGCCAGGCGTTGGCCACAACCACTTCTGAGCCAATCCTACGCCCTACCATTCGGGTGTACTGGTAAAGCCATTCCTTGACCACTATAGAGACGGCACATATCACGAGGGCCCAGACTCCGGGGTGCGGTATCTCCTTGCCGTGGGCGAAATCGATTATTTTCTCGATACCGTCGCACAGAATACCGATGGCCACGGCAAACAGCACCAGCGAGAGCAGAATCGTGGCCAGCGTCTCGTACTTGCCATGACCGTACTCATGGCGGCGGTCAGGCTCCTTTCTGGCTATGCCGACCATGGCGAGCACTATCACGTCGCTCACGAAATCGGAGAAAGAGTGAATACCGTCGGCTATCAACGCGCTGCTGCGCGCTAAAATTCCGGTCAGGATCTTGGCGAGACCGAGAGCGGCGTTACACCAAAATCCCACCCATGTGACGTGCCGGGCCTCACGGACGCACTCCTGCGGAGTCAATTCCTTTGTCATGATTGGGGTCAGAAGTGCGAGGAGCCGTCGAAGCAGTGGGTACATAGCTTGCACTTGGGAAGCCCGATGGTCCTCACAAGGCGTTCGAGAGTGTTGAAACGCAGTGAGGTGAGTCCGAACTTCTCGCGGATCTTCTCAACCATGGCATTGTATTCGGGCGAGTCGGTGGTGGCGTACTTTTCGAGGTTCTTGTCGGGATCACCTTCGAGTTCCTCGATGACGCGGCGCGTGATGAGCTCGAGGTCGCTCTTCGAGGCACTGAAGTTCACGAAGGGACAGCTGTAGATTAGCGGCGGGCATGCGATGCGGATGTGGACCTCTTTGGCACCATAGTCATACAGCACCTTGACATTGTCGCGCAACTGGGTGCCGCGTACGATCGAGTCGTCACACAGCAGCGGGCGCGCATCCTTGAGAAGCTCGCGGTTAGGAATGAGTTTCATCTTGGCCACAAGCGAGCGGAGTTCCTGACGCGACGGCGTGAAGCTGCGGGGCCATGTGGGGGTATATTTAGAGATGGCGCGGCGGTAGGGAATACCCTTGCCCTCGGCATAACCGATGGCCATTCCTATGCCGGAATCCGGTATGCCGCAGGAATAGTCAGCCTCCGTATCGTCCGACAGTCCCATGTCGTAACCCATACGGTTGCGCATCTCCTCCACGTTCTTTCCCTCGTAACAAGATGTGGGAAAACCGTAATAGACCCAGAGGAAGGAGCATATCTGCATCTCCTCGCCGGCGGGGCGGAGCTCCTCCACACCCTCGGGACGAATCCTGACAATCTCCCCGGGGCCGAGGTAACGGTCTATCTCGTAATCAAGATTCGGGAAGGCGCTCGACTCGCTGGCGGCAGCGTAAGCCCCCTCTTTGCGACCGATCACTATTGGGGTACGGCCGAGACGGTCGCGCGCCGCTATAAGGCCGTCGTCGGTGAGCAGGAGCATGGAGCAAGAGCCCTTCACCTTGCGAAATACATTCTCTATGCCTTCCTTGAAATCCTTGCCCTGGGTGATGAGGAGCGCTATCAGTTCCGTCTGGTTGGTGGAGCCGCTGCTAAGTTCGGCAAAATGCATGTTGCAGTCGAGAAGCTCGCGCTCGAGTTCATCGATATTGCAGATTTTCGCGACGGTCACGATCGCGAAGCGGCCGAGATGGCTGTTGATGATGATAGGCTGGGCATCCGTATCACTGATGATTCCGATACCGGAGCAACCCTTGAACTTCTCCAGATCCCCCTCGAATTTGGTGCGGAAATATGAACTCTCCAGATTGTGGATCGAGCGGCGGAACTGGTTCGACTCCGCATCGTAAGTAGCCATACCGCCACGACGGGTGCCTAAATGAGAATGATAATCAGTACCGTAAAACAAGTCAGCCACGCAACTCTCCTTTGCGGCCACTCCAAAAAAACCTCCCATAAATACAACGTTCTGAAATTTGAAAGTGCAAATTTAAGCAACAAACTCGAAAAATTCAAAAAAAACGTCATCTCCGGGCAAAGAAAGCGCGATTGCGGTCTGCGTTACCAATTCCGGCGCATGCAGGTTTGTACCCGCCAAGTCTATGCATCACACCGCCCATTACCCGTAACTGTTCAGCGGACACGCTGAGGTAGTCGCCTATTAGAAAAGGGCGAGT
>CAJUBC010000086.1 GCA_910584545.1 uncultured Muribaculaceae bacterium
ACGGCCATCTGGTCACCGTCGAAGTCGGCGTTGAAGGCGGTACATGCCAGCGGGTGAAGCTGGATTGCCTTGCCCTCGATCATCTTGGGCTGGAACGCCTGGATACCGAGACGGTGAAGAGTCGGGGCACGGTTGAGCAGCACGGGATGTCCTTTCATGACATGCTCGAGGATGTCCCATACCACGGGCTCCTTGCGGTCGACGATCTTCTTGGCGCTCTTGACGGTCTTCACAATTCCGCGCTCGATGAGCTTGCGGATGATGAAGGGCTTGTAGAGCTCGGCCGCCATGAGCTTGGGAATACCGCACTCGTGCATCTTGAGCTCGGGACCCACCACGATCACGGAACGGGCCGAATAGTCGACACGCTTACCGAGAAGGTTCTGACGGAAGCGGCCCTGCTTGCCCTTGAGCGAGTCGGAGAGGGACTTGAGGGGGCGGTTCACGTCGCTCTTCACGGCCGACGACTTGCGGCTGTTGTCGAGCAGAGAGTCGACGGCCTCCTGAAGGAGGCGCTTCTCATTGCGGAGAATAACCTCGGGAGCCTTGATCTCGATGAGGCGTTTCAGACGGTTGTTGCGGATGATGACGCGACGGTAGAGGTCGTTGAGGTCGGAGGTGGCGAAGCGGCCACCGTCGAGAGGCACGAGGGGGCGAAGCTCCGGAGGAATCACCGGCACAGCCTTGAGCACCATCCATTCGGGACGGTTGCGGTCGGCCGAGGCGATGAAGGAGTTCACCACCTGCAGACGCTTGAGGGCCTCGGTCTTGCGCTGCTGCGAACCGTCGGTGTTGGCGCGTTCGCGGAGCTCCGCGGCAAGTTTGTTGAGGTCGAGTTCGGAGAGAAGGTCATAGACTGCTTCCGCTCCCATCTTGGCGACGAACTTGTTGGGGTCGGAATCCTCGAGGTACTGGTTCTCCTCAGGGAGGGAATCCATGATCTGCATGTACTGGTCCTCGGAGAGAAGATCGAGCTTCTCGAGGGGCCGCGCCTTGCCGGGATCAATCTCGAATTCCACATTACCGGGATTGATCACGACATAACGCTCGTAATAGATGATGTCGTCGAGCTTCTTGGAAGGAAGGCCGAGCAGATATCCGATCTTGTTGGGGAGAGAGCGGAAATACCATATATGAGCCACCGGCACCACCAGCTCGATATGACCCATGCGTTCGCGGCGCACCTTCTTCTCGGTGACCTCGACACCGCATCGGTCGCATACGATACCTTTGTAGCGGATGCGCTTGTACTTACCGCAATGACACTCGAAGTCCTTGACGGGACCGAATATCTTCTCGCAGAAAAGTCCGTCGCGTTCCGGCTTGTAGGTGCGGTAGTTGATGGTCTCGGGCTTGAGCACCTCTCCGCTCGACTTCTCCTTTATCTCCTCGGGTGAAGCCAGGCCGATGGTGATCTTCGAAAAGTTGCTTTTTATCTTATTGTCTTTCCTGAAAGCCATGTTATTTCTTATTGAATCCATCGTTGCCGCCGGAACCGTGGCTCCGGGGCAAGTCCGGATATTGATTGTTTCTGAATGTAAATTACCTTCGCTTTCCGAGTCTTATTCAAGCGTGATGCTCAGACCGAGACCCCGGAGCTCGTGCAGGAGCACGTTGAGCGATTCGGGAATTCCGGGATTAGGCATCGGGTCGCCCTTGACGATCGCCTCGTATGCCTTGGAACGTCCCACCACGTCGTCGGACTTGATGGTGAGGATTTCCTGAAGGATGTGGGCCGCGCCGAACGCCTCGAGCGCCCATACCTCCATCTCTCCGAAACGCTGGCCTCCGAACTGCGCCTTACCTCCGAGAGGCTGCTGGGTGATGAGGGAGTACGGGCCGATTGAACGGGCATGCATCTTGTCCTCAACCATGTGGCCGAGCTTAAGCATGTAGATCACGCCGACGGTTGCGGGCTGGTCGAAGCGATCGCCAGTGCCTCCGTCGTAGAGGTATGTCTTGCCGTAGCGGGGAAGTCCTGCCTTGTCAGTCCATTCGTTGAGGTCGTCGAGCGACGCACCGTCGAAAATCGGGGTGGCGAACTTCTCGCCGAGCTCGCGGCCGGCCCATCCGAGCACGGTCTCGAAAATCTGTCCGAGGTTCATTCGCGAAGGCACACCGAGCGGGTTGAGCACGATGTCGACCGGAGTTCCGTCCTCGAGGAACGGCATATCCTCCTGGCGCACCACGCGCGATACGATACCCTTGTTACCGTGACGTCCGGCCATCTTGTCACCGACACCTATCTTACGCTTCTTGGCGATGTAGACCTTGGCCATCTGCATGATTCCCGAGGGAAGCTCGTCGCCGATGGTGATGTCGAACTTCTTGCGGCGAAGCTCGCTGTCGATCTGTTTCGACTTGCGCATGTAGTTGGTGATGAGCTCACCTACCATGCGGTTGACGCGCTCGTCGTGGGTCCATCCGGAGATGTTGACCGTCTCGTAATCGATCGAAGCGAAGTCCACATTCTCGAATCCGCTGCCCTCAGGCACGATATCGTCGCCGATAAAGTCCTTGACTCCTGCCGACACCTGGCCTTCGAGAAGGGTCCTCATCTTGCCGACCATGATGTCGCGGAGCTCGTTCTGCTTCTCTTCGTACTCCTCGTCGAGGACAGGAAGCTGGGCATTGGCGGAGTTGCGCACGCCTTTCTTCTTGACGGCGCGCGAGAACAGGTTGGTACCGATCACCACGCCCTTGAGAGACGGCGAGGCCTTGAGCGAGGCGTCCTTCACATCGCCGGCCTTGTCGCCGAATATGGCCCTCAGGAGTTTCTCCTCAGGAGTGGGATCGCTCTCTCCCTTGGGAGTGATCTTACCGATCATTATGTCGCCGGGCACCACGTATGCTCCGACGCGGATGATACCACGCTCGTCAAGGTCCTTGGTGGCATCCTCGCTTACGTTCGGGATGTCGGATGTGAGCTCCTCCATGCCTCGCTTGGTCTCGCGCACGTCGAGAGAGTATTCATCGACATGCACCGAGGTGAGTATATCGTCGCGGACCATGCGCTCGTTGAGCACGATCGCGTCCTCGTAGTTGTAACCCTTCCATGGCATGAACGCCACCTTGAGGTTGCGTCCGAGAGCGAGTTCGCCCTTCTCCGTGGAATAACCCTCGGTGAGGATATCGCCCTTGCTTACGCGCTGACCCTTGTTGCAGATGGGACGAAGGTCTATCGTGGTTCCCTGGTTGGTGCGGCGGAACTTCGGAAGCCTGTATTCCTTGACAGCTGACTCGAACTGCACGAATTCCTCGTCGGGAGTACGGTCGTAGCGGATGCGGATCACGGTGGCGTCGACATATTCAATCACACCCTCTCCCTCGGCCATCACCTGGGTGCGGGAGTCGCGGATCAGCTGTCCCTCGATGCCTGTTCCGACGATGGGGGCCTCGCTGCGGAGCAGCGGCACTGCCTGACGCATCATGTTCGATCCCATCAGCGCGCGGTTTGCGTCGTCATGCTCGAGGAACGGGATGAGCGATGCGGCGATAGATGCGATCTGTATAGGCGCGACGTCCATCAGCTGCAGTTCCTCCGGGGGGACAATCGGGAAGTCGGCACCGAGACGGGCCTTCACGCGGTTGCGCACGAACGAGCCGTTGTCGTTGACGGGAGCGTTACCCTGCGCTATGGTGTTGCCCTCCTCGTTTTCCGCGGTCATGTAGATCACGTGGTCGTTGTTGAGATCGACCTTGCCGTTTTCCACCTTACGGTAGGGAGTCTCTATGAATCCGAGATTGTTGATGTTGGCGTACACGCACAGCGACGATATCAGACCGATGTTCGGGCCTTCAGGGGTCTCGATCGGACAGAGACGGCCGTAATGGGTGTAGTGCACGTCTCGCACCTCGAAACCGGCGCGTTCACGCGACAGACCGCCGGGGCCGAGAGCCGACAGACGTCGCTTGTGGGTGATCTCGGCCAGAGGGTTGGTCTGGTCCATGAACTGCGACAGGGCGTTGGTACCGAAGAACGTATTGATCACCGCCGAGATGGTCTTGGCGTTGATCAGGTCGATGGGCTTGAACACCTCGTTGTCTCGCACGTTCATCTTCTCGCGGATGGAGCGCGAGATACGTGCGAGTCCTACACCGAACTGGTTGTAGAGCTGCTCGCCGACGGTACGCGCGCGACGGTTGCTGAGGTGGTCGAT
>CAJUBC010000087.1 GCA_910584545.1 uncultured Muribaculaceae bacterium
TATTTCTATGATATTGGCAAATAATAAATTAGCCTTTAACTGAATATCCCTATTTTAAAGGATGAGGTTAACCCTAATTACAAAATCCCGACAAATCAAAAGCCGAGCCATTCGTTTTTTGACAATTTGCAATTATATTTCTTCATAAAGCGACCTATATTCGCCACGGTAATCGCTATCCTCATGGTGTTTGGGGGACTCATCTGCCTCCACACGCTTCCGGTGTCGCAGTATCCCGACATCACGCCACCTACCGTCATGGTATCGGCAAATTACCCCGCGCGAATCCAATTTCTTCCTGTACCGCTGGTTCAACCGGTTCTGGACATGGTTCGAGGCACTTTACACCCGGTGTATCGGCAAAATGCTGAAGCGCAGCGGTCTGGCGATGCTCGTGTACCTGGCCTTGACCGTCGTGGCTTTCTGGGGATTCCTGAAATGGCCCACAAGCTACCTGCCGCAGGAAGATATGGGACACTTCATGACCAACATACAACTGCCCCCCCCGGAGCGTCGTTGGAACGTACCCGGAAGGTGGTGGACGCGATGGAGAAGGAGATACTCAAGGAGGTGCCGCAGATAGGATTGATATTGCTGCTGGGAATGTCGGCCAAGAACGCCATTCTGATCGTGGAGTTCACCAGGGATTATCACAAGCAGGGCGTATCCGTCATTCAGGCCGCACAGGAGGCCGGACAGGTGCGGTTCCGTCCCATCATGATGACGGCGCTTGCATTCGTGTTCGGGGTACTGCCAATGCTGTTCGCCACCGGTCCCGGTGCCAACAGCCGCATAGCCCTGGGTACGGCGATAGTCTTCGGTATGTCCATGAATGCTTTCATCGGCACGCTGTTTGTACCGACCTTCTGGGCCTTCATGCAGAACCTCAGCGACAAGATCCGCAACAAGGCTGCCAAAACCACGAATAATAGTGTCGTATAGCCCCATGACGCGGTCGCACACCGCCATAGTCAGTCGTGGTGGGTTTGTAACCCACCACTCCAATCGGAATACTCGGGACTGCGGGTTACAAACCCGCAGGGACAAGAGGGACTGGAATGGGAATGGAAGGAACCGGGATTTGTTATAATTGATAAAATGTGCTATATTTGCACAAAATCCAATGCAGGAAGATATGGCCGGAAACGTGAGATACCCGATAGGACAGCAGTCTTTTGAAGAACTCAGGAGACGAGACTGCCTTTATGTCGACAAGACCCGTTTTATCGAAAAAATAGTCGACAGCGGGGGCCAGTACTATTTCTTAGGCCGTCCGCGCCGTTTCGGCAAGAGTCTGTTCCTCAACACCCTCAAATGTTTCTTTGAGGGCAAGCGGCATCTGTTCAAGGGGCTCTACGCCGATACAATGGACTGGGACTGGGAGACCTACCCCGTCCTGAAGCTCGACCTCAACACCGAGAAATACAAGACCCCCGACGCCTTGGACGCCGTTCTCGAGAACGCGCTGTTGAACTGGGAGCGGGAATACGGCATCGTTCCGGAAGTCCGCAACCTGTCGGCGCGATTCGGCAACGTGATTCGCCGTGCTTACGAAATGACCGGCAAGGGAGTCGTGGTCCTTGTGGATGAATACGACAAACCTTTGGTCAACAATCTCCACGACCCCAAGAACTTCGAGTACTGCCGGGACCGCCTCGCTGCCCTATACTCCAATTTCAAGAGTGGCGCGGACTATATCCGCCTCGTTTTCCTCACCGGCGTAAGCCGCTTTGCCCACCTCAGCGTCTTTTCGGACCTCAACAATATCAACGACATAACCTTAGATGATGATTTCGCGGAAATATGCGGAATGACTGAATGTGAGTTACGTTCTGATTTTAAGGAAGGAATCAAGGACCTCGCGGTTAAGTATAAGACCGATGAGGAAATAATCGTGAACAGACTGCGGACATTTTACGATGGATACAGATTCTCGGATGATGAGACTTACATCTACAATCCATATTCATTGCTGAATGTGATGCAGAAGAAAAGGTTTGAGAAATATTGGATCGCATCCGGCACTCCGACATTATTGATGGAGGAACTGAAGCGATTTGATGTAGACCTCGAATCTCTTATCCATACCCGATGCAACCAGTCCTCCCTTACGGGACTTGATCTCGACAGTCCGAGTCCGATCGCATTGTTCTTCCAGACCGGCTATCTCACTATCAAGGATGTGGACTTGGATACAGGCATCTATACCCTCGGCTTCCCCAACGAAGAGGTCAAAGCCGGTTTTCTCGAGTACCTGTTGCCGCACTATCTCAACACCGGCAGTCAAAGCACGCCGTTCCTGGTAAGCGAGTTCGTCCGGGAGTTTCGCGAGGGGGATGTCGACGGCTTTATGCGACGGATGCAGAGCCTGTTCGCATCCATCAGCTACCGGATGCGGATGGACCAGGAAATAAACGTCCACAACGGGCTGCTGATGCTGATGCTGTTGGTCGGACTCAGTGTGCGGACCGAATACTGTACGTCGTCAGGACGCATAGACCTTTTTGTGGCCACGGACAAGTACTACTATATAATTGAGCTCAAGCTCGACGGTACTGCAAAAGAGGCTCTCGACCAGATAAACAGCCACGGATATGCATTGCCGTTCGCCATCGGCAACCGCCAGGTGATCAAGATTGGCGCCAACTTCTCCACCAAGACCCGTACACTCGACGAATGGGAAGTGGAGTGAAAGCACACTCCACCGCGCGTACGGTCGCTACCGTCCCAGACGTTGCAGTGCTCCTACCGGCCGTTGCAGGTTTACAGTCGTTGCGGGTTTGTAACCCGCAACCAAGTCAACACATTGATGATATGTCAGTTGTATTATTGTGAGTTACAAACCCACAACGACTGGAATCGATTGCGAGTGCTGATAAGCTATTTCTTGAACAGCTCCGAATGAGAGCCGAGTCTGAAAAGCGCAATCACATCGTTCACTTCATCGAACCATCCAAGAAGAAAATCTCCCTCTATATGACATTCCATACATCCGTCATAATCTCCGTGCAAATCATGCTGCCTATATTTCGCAGGAAGTTTGATATCGTTTCTCAGAAAGTCAAGGACATTATTCAAAGCCTCAAGCTTCTTGGGATTATTCAAATATCTTTTTAAATCCTTTTTAAACTGCCCCGTATATCTGAGTTCCTTCATAATCCCATTGATTTGAGCATAGTGTCGACACTTGTAGTGTCGATTGGTCCCTCAAGCTTCCCGGCCTTCGCCTCCTCAAAAGATGCCCTTGTCACCTCATTCGGTTCATTATACACGGCATCAAGGAGAAGTCCCTCCACATAATTATTAAGACTTCTGCGATCCTTAGTGGCGAGTTCCTTCAACTTGTCAAGAAGGTAAGAAGGAAGACGGAATACATGTGCTTTCTTTTCGAGTGCTATATCCATAATGATATCATTTTGACTGCAAATATAAATCAATATATAATCATAAACAACTAAATCACTACAAAAATCTCGAAAATTCACATTGTCGGCATGAGATCCGTGACTATTATCTCTGAAAAGTGTTGACAGATTTGAGGGCGATTAACTAATGTGGTTTACACCGTCTGGGACGGTGGACCCCAGCGAATATCGTGCTACCTCTGAGAGGTAGCACGATATAGCTAACACACTTATTTCATGCCATCTAATCATCACGTCGAGGCGCAAAGGGCTCGCCGAAGCCTCCGGATTCCGGATAATTTGGATCGGTAGGTGTTGCGGAGGTGCGCTGTCGGTGTCGCTCAGCAAGGCCGCAGAGTCGGCCCGCGCCATTGTCTGTGCATTGGCGACCCGCGCGCCCAACGCGGAGCGTTGGGGTTCCATAGCCTGACGGCGCCCGCGCTCATTGCCGCCGACTGTAAAGCAGCTGAAAAATATGTCAGTCTCTTAGGAAGAGAAGTACAGGCACCGCTCTGGAGGTCCTATTTTGCTGAGAGT
>CAJUBC010000088.1 GCA_910584545.1 uncultured Muribaculaceae bacterium
CAGAAGGCTTTTTATCCTGGAAAGACTACCTCAACGCGTCTGCTGAACAGTTACACCCCGGTTTTTCAATGGTTGCGAGTCCGGATTATTTTTTATACCTTTGTAATTTGGAGTCCACCGCATTCCCCTGCGGAGTATCAGCCCGGGTCTGCGGCTCCAATTACGATTACAGGTTCTGCGGCATTGTGGCAGAAACAATAACTTTTGGATAATGAAGGTTTTAAAATTTGGTGGAACTTCTGTGGGCACTATCGGCAGTCTAAGGAATGTAAAACGCATTGTCGAGTCGATAGGGGAGCCTGCGATAGTAGTCGTTTCGGCTTTGGGAGGTCTTACCGACCGGTTGATCGCCACCGCAAGGATGGCGGCGGCCGGCGAAGGTGATATTGCGGCCGAGATCGACGCTATGGAGAAGCGGCATTCCGACATTATAGAGAGTCTTGTGGCTACAGACCGACGCAATGCGGTAATGGCATCCGTAGGGAAATACATCGCGGAGATGCGTGATGTCTATAAAGGCATATCGCTCATCAGAGACCTCCCCGAGAAGACACTCGATGTGATTGTGAGTTTCGGCGAGAGAATGTCGTCGGTGATTGTGGCCAACATACTTGGGGATGCGCGGCATTGCGATTCTCTCGATTTCATCAAGACCGAGAAGTGGTTCAACAAGAATATAGCGGACCGAACTCTTACCGATGATCTGATCCGCAAGAGTTTCGGCAGTAAGCTGGAACACACCATGGTATGCGGCGGTTTCATTTCGCGTGACCGCGACACGGGGGAGATCACCAACCTCGGTCGTGGCGGCAGCGACTATACGGCTGCGCTGATAGCTGCTGCACTCGACGCTGATCTCCTTGAGATCTGGACCGATGTCGACGGATTCATGACTTCGGATCCGAGAATCATTCCGGAGGCGCGGGTGATTCCGAGAATGTCGTTCATCGAGAGCATGGAACTCTGTTCATTCGGAGCAAAGGTGATCTATCCACCCACGATTTACCCTGTATTCCACAAGAACATCCCCTTAAAGATACTGAATACGAACAATCCCGACGCACAGGGCACTCTCATCGACGATTCGGTGCAAGAGATGGAGGAGAACGTGAGGGGAGTCTCCTCGCTGAGGCAGATCTCGATGGTCACGGTTACCGGTGATATCACGTCCAACGTCGCGCAGATCAACTCCCGCACATTCAACGCTATGGCACGGGGCGGAATCAGTGTTTTCCTCGTATCGCAGCCAGACTGCGATTCATCGTTTGCGGTTACTATGCCTGAGTCCGAGATGGAGAACGCCATGACCGCGCTGCGGACGGAATTCGCTCCGGAACTGCAGAGCGGTGATGTATTGGAAATCAAGTCGAGAAGCGGTCTGGCGGTGATAGCGGTAGTCCGTGAATCCATCAGAAAGATCAAGGGTCTTGGAGCAAGGCTTGTCAATACGCTGCTCAGGAACGGAATAGAGGTGATGGCTGTGTCCGACGGTACATCGGAGACGACTATCGCGCTCGTGGTGGACATCGGGGACGTTAACCGGGCTATGGAGCTTGTCCATGGAGCCTGTTTCTCAGAACAACAGAACCAACTACTTCGTTAGTTCTTTAAAGAAACGTCAGTATGGATATAAAGAATGCAAAATACGAGATAAGTAGCCCCGGCGTGAGGCAGTGTCCTGCAACCGGAGTTCCTGAATATGCATTTATCGGACGGTCCAATGTCGGCAAGTCATCCCTCATCAACATGCTGTGCAAGAGCAAGAAGATGGCGAAGACATCGCAGACTCCAGGCAAGACCCTGCTCATAAACCATTTCAGGATGGATGACGGCAGTTGGTATCTTGTGGACCTTCCCGGCTACGGCTATGCCGCGCGGGGTAAGGATCAGAGAGCCGCCCTGAAGCGGCTGATAGACGGTTACATCCTTCACCGAGAGGAGCTGACCTCTCTGTTCGTGCTTGTCGACATCAGGCACGAACCTCAGAAAATCGACCTGGAGTTCTTCGACTGGTTAGGAGAGAACGGTGTCCCGTTTGCCATAGTGTTCACGAAAGCGGACAAGTTGGGGACGAACGCAGCCACGCGGAATGTGGAGGAGTATTGCAGGAAACTCCTGAAGACATGGGAGGAACTGCCTCCGGTCTTTGTCACCTCGTCCGAAAAAGGCACCGGACGCGAGGAGATTCTGGATTATATCTACGGCATAAACAAGGAGATGGCGTCCCGCTGCGCAACAGCCAGTGCGGAAACACCTTCCGACGGAAACCCATCGGGTGAGTGATTTGGTATGAATATAATCCATGAAATAAACCGTGCCGGGAAGAGAGGAGAGATATTGCGGTTCATTCTCGTGGGAGGATTCTGCACGGTGCTGCAATATGGCTTCTATGTGCTGTTCGTGAACGTGGCGGGGATTTCGGCTCTTGTTTCGACAGTAATAAGTTATTTGCTGAGTTTTGTGGCGAATTTCTTCCTGTCCAGTCTATTCACGTTCAAATCCGGACCGACGGTTAAGAACGGATTAGGTTTCACGCTGTCTCATCTTATAAATCTCGGGATGCAGACAGCATTGGTGGCTCTCTTCAAAGGAATAACGGGGCCTGCATATGCGTTGCTGCCGGCTCTCGCGATTTGCGTTCCGCTCAATTTCCTGCTGGTGCGGTACGTGTTCCGCGGCCGTCTCTTCTCCAATCGCCAGAATTCCTGACAAGAAAAAAATAGTAAATCATCATTAGAGGAAAAACATTAAAATAACATATCATGAAAAAAGTTGCTTTTTGCAGTGACCACGCAGGTTACGCACTGAAACAGGTATTGATGGAATACATGCGTTCCAAAGGTTATGAATTGAATGATTTCGGAACATTCAGCGAGGAATCGTGCGACTATCCCGATTACGCACATCCGGCGGCCAGAGCTGTGGAATGCGGCGAATGCGATTTCGGAATCGGCATGTGTGGATCGGGCGAGGGCATATCAATGACGCTCAACAAGCATCAGGGCATACGCGCTGCTTTGTGCTGGATACCGGAAATAGCATCGCTCGCCCGCCGTCACAACAATTCAAATTTCCTGACGCTTCCGGCTCGTTTCATCGATGAGGATCTCGCTCGCCACATAGTGGATGCCTTCCTTGAGGCGGAGTTCGAGGGCGGCCGTCACCAGCGCCGCATCGATAAGATTCCCGTAGAAGGATGCGGGAACGAATGCGAGAAATGATCGGTTCGGAAGAATTCTGCATAGCTCTTACAGGACTCCGGTTTTATTCGCGAATCGGAGTCATGGAGCAGGAGCGGGAAATCGGCAACGAGTTCCTCGTCGACATTGAGGTTGAGACCGATGCCTCGCGTTTCGAGGATGAGAAGCTTTCCACCACCATCTCTTACGCCGACATCTATGACGAAATCAAGGCTGTGATGGGAGAGGAATGGCTGTTGCTCGAGACAGTGGCGCGTAGCATTGCCACGCGCATCGCCGGAAGGTGGAAAGAGGTCAGAGGAGTGCAAACCTCTGTTACTAAACTCGCTGCGCCGATAGCTGGCATTTCCGGAGGATGCAGGGTCAGTTACCGGATAAAAAAAAGTGAAAAAAACAGCTGAAAAATTTGGTCAGTTGTAAAAAAAACACTAATTTTGCAATCGCAAATCGGGAACGATTGCAGGGTCCGTTAGCTCAATTGAATAGAGCATCTGACTACGGATCAGAAGGTTGCAG
>CAJUBC010000089.1 GCA_910584545.1 uncultured Muribaculaceae bacterium
CGGGGACACAAGGATTTTCAGTCCTTTGCTCTACCAACTGAGCTATGGCACCTTCAGTTGAAAACTATTTTAGGCTTTGTCGCATCGGATTTCCCGTTTGCGAGTGCAAAGTTAGAGCTTTTTTTTGATTTTGCCAAATATTTCGCAGCTTTTTTATCGGTTTTTTGCAATTTTTCGGTTCTTCAGATTCATATCTCCTCTCTATTGCTTTATATTAAGCGCATATTATCAGCTCGTTATCCGCAATCCTTTCCTCGTTGGACTTATTCCTCCTTTCCGGCGGCAGTTTTGTCGCTTCATGCTTGTGGCAATCCCTATTTCCGGATAAGGGAGTGGTGCTGGAGGTATTCCTGGAGGTCCTTGCGGTAGTTGTCGCCGACAGGGATTCTGTTGTTTCCGTCGTCATCGATGATGATGCTCATGCGGTCTATCTCGCGGGTCATGGTCATGTTCACTATATAACTGCGGTGTACCTGCAGGAATTGTCCCGGCAGCCGTTCGAGTATCTGTCGCATGGAGACGTGCGACATCAGCGGACGCCGTCCCCGGCTGACTATCTGAACGTATTCGTTCATGCCCTTGATGAAGAGTATGTCATCCACGCGGACGTTGACATAACGGTAGTCTACCTTGACATAGATGGAGCCGGTTTCTACGGTTGGGCTTTCGTTGAGATGCTTGGTTTCGAAGCGCCGGATCAGGCGGAGGGCTGCGCGCTGGAACGCGGCGAGGTCGAATGGCTTGAGCAGATAGTCGACGGCTTCCCAGCGGTAACTCTCCACTGCGTATTCCGAGTATGCGGTGGTGAATACCACCAGTGGCGGATGGGGAAGAGAGGAGAGGAAATCTATGCCGTTGATGTCGGGCATGTTTATGTCGAGAAACATGGCGTCAATCCGACCGGTGTGGAGATAGGGGAGTGCTTCCACGGGGCTTTCGCAGAGGGCCACCAGCTCAAGGCGCGTGCTTTTCATGAAGTACGTTTCCATTTTTTTGAGCGCGATGGGTTCGTCGTCGATCACCAGGCATTTAATTCTGTTCATAAGCAGGAATTGTCATGGTTGTTCTGTAATAGGTTCCGTCGTCTTCGGTGAGAAGAGAGTAGGCTTCCTCATAGAGAAGGTCGAGCCGTTTCCGCAGGTTGGAAAGTCCGATGCCGCTGTGGTTCGGTTCAGCATTTCCCTTAGGAGTGGATTCGTGGACGACCGCGTCATCGCGCTTGAGGTTTTCCGTTACGATGGTTAGGTGGTTGCCGTTGATTGAAATCGAAAAATTCAGAGGCGACTCCCGGTTGTAGGTCACGCCATGCTTGAACGCGTTTTCCACAGGTACGATCAGCAGCAGCGGGGGGACCCGCAGGTTGCCTGTGGGGCGGTCGGGTAGCGTTAGGGAGACTTTAATGCGTTTTCTCGAATACCGTTTCTCCATCAGCGCTACGTATGTCCGGATGAAATCAATCTCGGTGTCGAGCGGAATGGAGCTGCGCTCGCTGTCGTAGAGCACATACCTCATGAGTTTCGAGAGCTCCATGATCGATTCCTGGGCAAGCCCGGGGTCTATCTCCACAAGGCCGTGGATATTGTTGAGCATATTCATGAAAAAGTGCGGGTTAAGCTGGGCCTTGAGATACTGCAGCTGTTCGCGCATTCTTTCGCGTTCGAGCTCTGCGTACCGTCTTTTCTCGCGCATGTAGCGGGAGTAGAAGTCAATAGACAGATTCGACCCGATGATGAGCAGCGCGATTATTATGTCGAGCAGCGCGGGATTCGGTCCGTGCGGTCGGGGATGGTCATGCTGGTCAGCGGTCACCGGAGGGGGAGGAGGCGTCAGTCCCTTTTGCAGATTGTACGAGAAGATAAAGAAAGCCGTCAGAAGAACCGTCACACATAAGACATACTGCATAGGTCGGTTTTTCTGGAACAGAAATCTAAGCAGCATATTGTTCACCGCGAAAAGCACGAAGAACGCGATGAGCATTTTTGTAAAATTCTCATTCCAGATGTCAGACATGGTCTCTTTCCCTCTGAGAGGAGGCAACAGATATGCAACCGGAATAAGTATCAGAGGAATCCATGCTATTATGTAGAGTATTCTGGAATATATTCGGTCGTTTATGTTCATTTCGATGCAAAGTTAAATGATTGCTTTCGATTAAAAAAGTTTTTTCGAATAATTGGGTGATGGATTCTAATCTCCTGAGACATAAATCGGTTCTGCGAATGAGTCGTTGACATATAGGAAAACCGGTTTTCACAGAATAAATAAGGATTCTTGCAGAATTTATTTGGTATCCATCAGAAAATTATATAAATTTGTACTCGAATTTCCGGATGCCCGTGGCGGAAGAGTCTGCCAGGTATTTTCGGAGAAGAGTATTCTTCTGTTGATGAAACGATTACATGGCAAGAATGCAGATAGAAGCAATGAATGGCATTGCAATGGGTTTTGATGTTGTGAAATATCGCAACCCTGTTAGTGTTTGTTGATTAAAGGCCGCCTCGGGACGTGTGTCTCGGGGCGGTCGCGCATATATACCTCTGTGTGTGGTCGCCGAATGATGTCGCTAAAAACGATTGGGCAGAAACTTTTTCAGCCTCCAAGGGTTTAATAGAAAGAGGGGCGCGGAAAAGATGCGTCCGAATTAATTATGTCAGATTTTCTATCAATAGGAGTATTTATCGACGGCGGCTATTACGCCAAGATAAACCGTGCGCTCAAGGCTCGGGAACGGTCGATTATCCGGGTGAAGGCGTTGTTCTCGTATCTTTGCTCGGAGATTGCGCTGCAGGAGGGTGTGGACGTTACCACGTGCCAGATCACCGAAGCCCACTATTTCCGCGGTCGTTTTCGGGTGCGTGAGGCATACGACAAGCATCTGCTGTACAACGAGCGCAAGTTCGAGGATACGTTGATAGAGAACGATGTGGTTTTCCATTACAAGCATCTGCGCGAGGTGGAGCGTCCCGACGGCCAGACCGAAGTGATAGAGAAAGGTGTTGACGTGTGGTTCGCACTTGAGGCCTACGAGCTTGCAACGTTCCGCAAGTTCGACTACGTGGTACTGATCACCGGCGACGCCGACCATGAGATGCTGGTCCGCAAACTGAAGGCGCTGAAGATTCATACTGTGTTGTTGACATGGAATCTCACCGATGTAGACGCCACTTCGGCACTTCTCAGCGACGAGGCCGCGCAGCACTGGGAACTTTCGGAGCGCACGGACAATAACCCCGAACTGCGGAAGCGCCTCCTCTACAGACTCCGCGAGCCGGCCGTAACGCAGCTCGGCGACAATTTTTAGCGGATAATAAAAAA
>CAJUBC010000090.1 GCA_910584545.1 uncultured Muribaculaceae bacterium
ATTTCTATGATATTGGCAAATAATAAATTAGCCTTTAACTGAATATCCCTAAATATCAAACCATTATGAAAAAATTCAAACTTTTAACAGCTTCTCTTCTGATGGTACTGACTGTCCCTCAGGCCATTGCTGCCGAAGAGAGTGAATCTGGAGGTACTGTTTCTCCGACGTATGAATACACCGAGGTATGGGTTCCGGAAGGAGACTCGGGGGCTCTGGGCACATGGAGCAAGCTCGTGAACATCCCCGCGTCAGCCTTTGCCGATGCCCGGGTTGGCGACGTTATCAGAGTAAACTTCGATCTTGAAGCAGGCGAGGACCTCCTCTATCAGCTCCAGGTGATAGTAAAATCGGTTGAAGAAAAACGCGATGTGCGCATCGAGACACGCACTGACATCGCCCAGGGCTATTACTGCTACACCATCACCGGGGAACCCCGCGGCGCAGCCGGGGATACCGACCTCGCGATGCTTCACGCCCATGGCCTTTACCTAAAGGGACAGTACGCCAGTGTACGCAATGTGGAGATCGGCCGCGAGACCAATACCGGAATCTCCGAAATGATTGAAAATGGATTTAACTCGGATGTTGTTGAATATTATTCTATTGACGGTCGGAAAGTAAGCGTACCGGGAAAGGGTATATATATCCGTGTACGCAATGGCAAGAGCCAGAAAGTTATCTTTTGATCCCGCCAACCCATAAGCAAAATCGCCGCTCTCATCTGCAGGGCGGCGATTTTCGTTTTCAGACAGGCAATATGATCGGAGCGATGGCCGTGCTAACCCTCATCTGCGGGTACGGCACACGCCGCATAGCCCCGGACCTCAAATAGGATGCCCAAGCCAAAAAAACAAGACAGACCCCTCAAAAGATCTGTCTTGTTTTTTATGCAGACTTGTCGCTGGATCAAAGACCGCGTCCGCAACAGTTCTTGTACTTCTTTCCGGAGCCGCAGGGACATGGGTCGTTGCGGCCGATCTTCGGATCAGCCTTCACCGGCTGACGGGGCGCGGCCGGACGGTTCACGTTGCGCGCCGCCTCCCGCTGGGCGTTCTCACCCTCGTATGTCTCGTGGGTAGTGCTGTATCCGGCGTATGGATTCGGAGCGTTCACGCGACCGGCCTGCTGGCTGATGCCGCCCATCGGCTGACGCGCGTAGACGGCGTTTCTGCGCCTCGCCTCCTCCTGCTGCATCTCGGCCTGACGGCGCGCCTCCTCGGCGGCCTTGGCCTCGGCATAATCCATCACAGCCAGACGGCCGCGCATCAGCGTGGAGACCACCTTGGTATTGAGCTCCCAGAGCATCTTCTTCCAGAGCTCGAAAGCCTCGATCTTGTAGATCACCAGCGGGTCCTTCTGCTCGTAAGCGGCATTCTGCACCGACTTGCGGAGCTCATCCATCTCGCGGAGCTGTTCCTGCCAGCTCGAGTCGATGCTCGAGAGGAGCACAGCCTTCTCCCACGCCTTGGCGAGCGGCTTGCAGCCGTTGGCGTAGCAGTCCTCGATGTCGGCGCGTATGTTGAACATGCGCCGTCCGTCGGTGACGGGCACTCCCACCGGACCGCGGGCGCCGCGCTCCTCCACGAATTCCTTGATATAGGGATAGGCGGCCTCCGCCATCTTATCCTTCTTGCGGGCCAGAGTCTCCATAACAGACTCATACATGCGGTCGACAATCTCCGAACTGTCGAGTTTGCCGAACTCGGCCTCGGTGAAGGGAAGCTCCATTGCAAGCACGGTGTTCACCTCCATCGAGAGTTCGTCGTATGCGAGACCTCGTCCTGCGAGGTCGCTCACGATCTCGTAAACCATGTTGGCGATGTCCATTCCGATACGCTCACCCTTGAGCGCGTTCTGACGCTTGCCGTAGACACCGTTACGCTGGGCATTCATCACGTCATCGTACTCCACAAGGCGCTTACGGATACCGAAGTTGTTCTCCTCCACGCGCTTCTGTGCGTTCTCGATGGACTTGGTGACCATATTGTTCTCTATCATCTCCCCCTCCTTGAAGCCGAGACGGTCAAGCATCTTGACCACGCGGTCGTTGGCGAACAGACGCATCACGGTGTCCTCGAACGAGACGAAGAACACCGAGCTACCCGGGTCTCCCTGACGGCCGGCACGGCCCCGGAGCTGACGGTCCACGCGACGCGACTCATGTCGCTCCGTACCGATGATGGCGAGACCTCCCGCCTCCTTCACCTCGGGCGAGAGCTTGATGTCGGTACCGCGGCCCGCCATGTTGGTGGCGATGGTGACGGTACCGCGCTGGCCGGCCTGGGCCACGATCTCGGCCTCCTTCTGGTGGAGCTTGGCGTTAAGCACCTGATGCGGAATCTTGCGGAGCTTTAGCATCTTGGAGAGGAGTTCGGAAATCTCCACCGAAGTGGTTCCGACAAGCACAGGACGACCGGCGTTGACCATATCCTCCACCTCCTGGATCACGGCCGCGTACTTCTCTTTCTTGGTGCGGTACACGCGGTCGTTCATATCGTCACGGATCACGGGACGGTTGGTGGGAATCTCGATCACGTCGAGCTTATAGATGTCGTAGAACTCGCCCGCCTCGGTCATGGCCGTACCGGTCATACCGGCGAGCTTGCGGTACATGCGGAAATAGTTCTGGAGCGTGATGGTGGCGTAGGTCTGGGTGGCGGCCTCCACCTTCACGCCCTCCTTGGCCTCGATGGCCTGGTGCAGACCGTCGGAATAGCGGCGCCCCTCCATGATACGGCCCGTCTGCTCGTCGACGATCTTGATCTTGTTGTCGTCGATCACATACTCCACATCCTTGTCGAAGAGGGTGTATGCCTTGAGCAGCTGGTTCACGGTGTGGACACGCTCCGCCTTGATCGAATAGTTCTGGAGCAGGGAATCCTTCTTCTCGCGCTTCTCCTCGGAGGTGAGGTCCTCGTTCTCCACTGCACTGAGCTGGGCCGCGATGTCCGGGAGGATGAAGAAATCAGGGTCGGAAGTGGTGCCGGAGAGCACCTCGATACCCTTGTCGGTAAGCTCGATGGAGTGGTTCTTCTCGTCGATCACGAAGAAGAGTGGCTCAACGGCCTTCGGCATCTCGCGGTTGTTGTCGGCCATATACTTGGCCTCTACCTTGAGCATGAGCTGCTTGATACCGTCCTCGCTGAGATAGCGGATGAGGGGGGTGTGCTTAGGCAACGCCTTGTAGGCGCGGAACAGCGCCAGGCCACCCTCCTCCGTGTTGCCGGCGGAGATTTTCTCCTTGGCTTCGAGCAGAAGCTGCTGGGCGAGCTTGCGCTGGGCGTTGACCACCTTCTCCACATTGGGCT
>CAJUBC010000091.1 GCA_910584545.1 uncultured Muribaculaceae bacterium
TATTTCCCGCATCCATCCGTGCCGTAAGGCTAAGGGACCATCGCTACCGCGTTGAGGGGTGCGCGGTCCGTACATGCATTCTTCTATCTCCCGTTTGTTATCTTTGTCTTAAGGTTTTTTAATTCTTAAGATTATGACTTCTATCAGACGTTATATCCGCTACCGGCGACCGATGAGTACGGTTGCCAGCGACTCCTCAGTATGGAGCACAGGTGAGCTCGCGCTCTTCATCGATGCCATCCGCGCCAAACAGGATTCCTCCCGAGCACTCAACACACGCCGGCATTATGCCACCCTTCTGAGGTTCTTCATCGCCAACTTCGGCGACCGAGTGCGATGCTCCGACATCGACCGGAGTTTCGTGCTGCATTTCGCCGAGACTGTCAGCCTCCGCAAGGCCTCCCGGCCTGCTATGGGGAGATTGCTCTGTAGCTGGTTTGCCGCCGTCTGCCGTCACGCCATGGAGCGCGGCCTGATTCCGGCCGACCTCTCGCTGCGCATGCGCTTCCCATCAGCACGGCCCGTGGACCGTCATCTCTTGCCGGAGGATCAGGAGGCATTGATTGCCGAATGCCGACGACTGGTCACAGCATCGGATTCCGACCGAAACTCCGCGTCAGTTCATGCTGCGGCAATCTTTCTGCTCGACATCGCACTGCAAGGGCTCGCACCGGTAGACCTCGCGGAACTCACAGTCGGGATGTTTCTCCCCGACAGAGCGGGAACGGTATGGATAGTAGAGACCCGAAGAAGAAAAACCGGTGTCCCGGTGCGGATAGTGATAGACCGCGAGGCCGCCGCGCCATTGCTCGAACCGTTGCTACGCGACCGCCGCCCGGATGAATACCTGATAGACTGTTTCCAGCGAAATAAGGAATACACCGAGACGCAGCGGCAGAACCGAATCGCCAATTATTTCCACAAACTGGCCACCGCGCTGCCCCGCGTTTCAGGCCGACAGGTAACGCTTTATGATGCCCGCCGGATATACTGCGACATAGTCGATTCGCTCGACATTCCCCACCACCAGCTGCGCAAGCTGATAGGCCACGCACCCGGGGTGCTGGAACGTCACTACCTGCGGCCCCTCAGCCTCGCCGAGCACCGCGCCATATCCCACGCCCTGCTCCGCAAGCTGCTTCATTGATTCCGGTTAGGTTTGGATTTTTGAAGCGTAAGTATTAACTTTGTGAAAAATACCGGATTGATATGGCAAACATTCCCGTGCGATACCCTATTGGCATACAGAACTTCGAGAAGCTCCGCGAATTGGGTTATCTTTATGTGGACAAGACTGAACTCATCTATAATCTTGTCAACTCGAGCAACTGCATCTTTCTGTCGAGGCCTCGCCGCTTCGGCAAGAGTCTGCTGCTCTCCACCATCCAGGCATATTTCGAGGGGAAGAAGGAACTTTTCGAAGGACTCGCCGTCGAGCGGCTGGAGACGGAATGGCCAGTCCATCCGGTACTGAAGCTGAGCCTCGCCACATATCACGCCGCGGACGGCGGCAATCTGGAGGAAATACTCAGCAACCAGTTCAGAGAATGGGAGAAGCAGTATGATGTCGAAGTGGAGACCACTGACCTTTCCTCCAGATTCGGCAACATCATAAAGGCGGCATACCGCGCCACCGGACAGTGTGTGGTGATTCTTGTCGACGAGTATGACAATCCCGTCATCGAGACGATGCACGACCCCGGGAGAAGCGAAGCGCACCGTCTCCTGCTGAAATCCATCTATGTCAATATCAAGGACCTCGACGAGTATATCCGCTTCACGATGCTGACCGGTGTGAGCCGTTTCAGCAAGATGACCATATTCAGCGGACTGAACAATCTTCGCGACATATCGCTCAAGGAGGAATACGCGGCTCTCTGCGGAATCACAGAGAATGAGCTGCTGGATAATTTCCTTGTTGGCATAAAGAAACTTGCCTTGAAAAGGAAAACCGATTTCAATGGTGCCGTCGCGCTTCTCAAAACCAATTACGACGGTTATCATTTTTCCAAGGTGAGTCCCGACATATATAATCCTTTCAGCCTTTTATGGGCAATGGATGATGGTGAGATCGGCTCCTATTGGTTCCAGAGCGGGACTCCGGAATTCCTTGTACGCCAGATTCAGAAAGGCAATAATTTTCTTCCGGAAATGTTCAGCGAATCCGTGGAGGAAAGCCTTCTCTCGGAGACCGACATCTTCGAGACGACTCCCATCGCATTGCTCTATCAGACCGGCTATCTTACGATCAAAGGATATGAAGAGCCGAATCTCTACCATCTCGGCATTCCTAATCTGGAGGTGCGTCAGGGACTTTTCCATTATCTTGCCAGACAATATATGAACGAGAGTCCCACCGCTATTTCCAGAAATGTTCGGGAGGTCCGCAAACTGCTGGAAGAGAAACGGATCGATGAGGCGATGGAGCGGCTGCGGACGTTCATGGCCGGTATCCCGTACGAGATGGCCGACAAGGCCACGGAGCTGCATTACGAGAACAACCTCTTCATCATCTTCGTGCTGACAGGTGTAGACGCCCGTCCGGAGTGGCACACGTCCGGAGGCCGCATCGACCTGCTATTGCGCATGCGCAACTACATCTATATCATAGAGCTGAAGCGCGACGGCACACCGGACGAGGCTCTCGCCCAGATCCGGAAGAAGGACTACGCCCGCCAGTTTGCCGGAGATCCCCGCCCGATAATCAATCTCGGCATAACCTTCAGCGCCGAAACCCGCAACATCACCGACTGGAAAGCAGAGGAATTGTGCTGATGTCGTAATATATTATTACATTCGCATGGGAGAAATGGAGTTCATTGGTATTGTCTGCGTGGACGCGGGGGTATGTTGCGCGGGGAATTATTTCGATTTCGGGAATTTAACAATTCGAAATGAAAAATAATAGGTGTAAAATCTTTGCTTTTAGCAAATAAAGTGTTAACTTTGCACTGTCAAATAGAGAGCAACGAAACCAGACCCTAAAATTCTCACAGAACACATAGGCCTGTGCCTCCAACTCCCTGAAATAATACCGATAACTCTAATCAATCAATAAAATAACCAACTTAAAAAAAG
>CAJUBC010000092.1 GCA_910584545.1 uncultured Muribaculaceae bacterium
GACGAAAAAATCATCTCAGCGCTCAAATATTACGCCGTTTTGTGGGATTTTATAGCTTAAAGCACCGTTTTCCGATCCTACTTTAACATATCAGGGCGCGGCAAGACTTTCATGTCTTCCGCGCCCTGCTTATCAGCACCACAATGAGGTGATTATGTCATCCGGTTCCTCAGCGGCTTTCCACCGTCTCCACGTCAAGGATTTCCTCGGGGCTGTCGGTGAGCTGCAGACTTGCGAGCTCGTCCTTGTTGGCCACGATCAGCTTCTGGTACTCGCGCAGACCGGTTCCGGCCGGGATGAGATGACCGCAGATCACGTTCTCCTTCATTCCCTCGAGGGTATCGCTCTTACCGTTGATGGCGGCCTCGTTGAGCACCTTGGTGGTCTCCTGGAAGGATGCCGCCGAGATGAAGCTCGAGGTCTGGAGAGCCGCACGGGTGATCCCCTGGAGAATCTGCTCGGAAGTAGCTGGCACGGCGTCGCGGACGGTCATTATCTTCTTATCGTTGCGCTTGAGCACCGAGTTCTCGTCGCGGAGCTTGCGCTGGGTGATGATCTGACCCTTGAGGTAGGTGGTACTGTCACCGGCGTCGATGATGTACTTCTTGCCCCAGATGTAGTCATTCTCCTCCATGAACTCGCGCTTGTCGACCACCTGCTGCTCGAGGAAGCGTGTGTCACCCGGATCGAGGATGTTGACCTTGCGCATCATCTGGCGTACAATCACCTCGAAGTGCTTGTCGTTGATCTTCACACCCTGCATACGGTAGACATCCTGTACCTCGTTGACGATATACTCCTGGACGGCTGTCGGGCCCTTGATGTTAAGTATATCGGAGGGAGTGATGGCACCGTCGGAAAGCGGTGTGCCGGCGCGCACGTAGTCGTTCTCCTGAACCAGGATCTGCTTGGAGAGAGGCACGAGATACTTCTTCTCCTCGCCGAGTTTGCTGGTGACGGAGATCTCGCGGTTACCGCGCTTGATCTTACCGAAGGAAACCTCTCCGTCGATTTCCGAAACGACCGCCGGGTTCGACGGATTACGGGCCTCGAAGAGCTCGGTGACACGGGGAAGACCACCGGTGATATCACCTGCTGAACCTGCCGCGCGGGGAATCTTCACGAATACCTGACCCGGAGTCAGCGTATCGCCCTCGTCGATGAGGAGATGCGCGCCCACAGGGAGCGAATATGAGCGGATGAGTTCCCCTTCCTCATTATAGAGCTGTGCGGCGGGCACTTTCGTACGGTCCTTCGACTCTATCATGATCTTCTCGTGGAGATTGGTCGAGTCGTCACCCTCCACACGGTAGGTGACACCCTCCTCCACGTTCTCGAAGCGAACCTTACCGCCTTCCTCGGCGATGATCACTGCGTTGAAGGGGTCCCATTCGCAAATCATTGTATCCTTCTCCACAATCGAGCCGGGCTTGCAGAAGAGGCGCGATCCGTAGGGAATGTTGGCTGTCATGAGGACGATTCCGGAGTTGGGCTCCACAATCCTCATCTCGGCCATACGTCCTACAACGATATCGTTGTTGTCGGCATCCTTGACGGTACGGAGCTCGTCGATCTCGAGGCGACCCTCGTGACGGGTGGTCACATCCTTGACGGCAGCCACGTTACCGGCGACACCACCGACGTGGAATGTACGGAGGGTGAGCTGTGTACCCGGCTCGCCGATGGACTGGGCGGCGATCACGCCGACAGCCTCTCCCTTCTGCACCATGCGGTGGTTGGAGAGGTTGCGGCCGTAGCACTTCGCGCAGACTCCCTTCTTCGACTCGCAGGTGAGTACCGAACGAATCTCGACGGCGTCGATCGGCGACTCCTCGATGCGGTCGGCAATGGCCTCGGTGATCTCCTCGCCGGCGTGGACGATGACATCATCGGGGTTGTAGGGATCCACCACATCGTGGACGGATACACGTCCGAGGATACGCTCCTTGAGGGAAGCGACGACTTCCTCGTTGTTCTTTATCTCGGTGCAGACGAGGCCGCGGAGCGTACCGCAGTCCTCCTCCGTGATGATCACATCGTGAGCCACATCGACCAGACGACGGGTCAGATAACCGGCGTCGGCGGTCTTAAGGGCGGTATCGGCAAGACCCTTGCGGGCACCGTGGGTGGAGATGAAGTACTCGAGCACCGACAGACCCTCCTTGAAGTTGGCGAGAATCGGGTTCTCGATGATCTGACCTCCCTCGGCACCGGCTTTCTGCGGCTTGGCCATAAGACCACGCATACCCGAGAGCTGACGGATCTGGTCTTTCGAACCACGGGCTCCGGAGTCAAGCATCATGTAGACAGAGTTGAATCCCTGCTGGTCCTCCTCCATCTGCTTCATCAGCGTGCTGGCGAGACGATCGTTGACGTGTGTCCAGATATCGATGATCTGGTTGTAACGGTCGTTGGCCGTGATGAAACCCATGGCGTAGTTGTTGAGCACCTCCTCTACCTGGGCGTGACCTTCGGCGACGTATTCCTCCTTCTCCTTCGGGATGATCACATCGCCGAGGTTGAAGCTCAGGCCGCCCTGAAAGGCCATCTTGTAACCGAGGTTCTTGATGTCATCGAGGAACTGCGCGGAACGGGTCACACCGCAGGCCTTGATCACGCGACCGATGATGTTGCGGAGCGACTTCTTAGAGATGATCTCGTTGACGTATCCGATCTCCTCGGGAACGTACTGGTTGAAGAGCACGCGGCCGACGGAGGTGTTCTCGCATAGATGACGCACGCGGTTGCCCTCGCTGTCCACATCGTCAACCATGATGGTGACGGGGGCGTGGAGAGTGACGCGGCCCTCGTTATAGGCGATCTCGGCTTCTTCGGGACCGTAGAAGACGGTGCCTTCGCCCATGTCGCCCTTGCGGAGCTTGGTTATATAATAGAGTCCGAGCACCATGTCCTGCGAGGGCACGGTGATAGGTGCGCCGTTGGCGGGGTTGAGGATGTTGTGGGCGCCGAGCATAAGCATCTGCGCCTCGAGCACCGCCTCGTTGCTGAGGGGAAGGTGTACGGCCATCTGGTCACCGTCGAAGTCGGCGTTGAAGGCGGTACATGCCAGCGGGT
>CAJUBC010000093.1 GCA_910584545.1 uncultured Muribaculaceae bacterium
GATGATGTTTGGCATTGCAAATATAGCCTATTATTTGGAATCGGTCAAACATTATCGCCCTTTTCTTTATCATTTGTTAATTAATCAGGCCCTTTTCCATTCCGGATTTCCGGCTGCGGAGACCCTTTCGGGAACTACAGGTTGGAGTTGTAGTAGCGGGCGTCTCCGGTGACATCTTCACCTACAAACGGGGGCACGGCATAGTCCTTTCGCGACTCGGAGAGCTCTATCTCGGCGGTGACAAGTCCGTCAAGGTCGCCGTGAAACTCATCGACCTCCCATTCGTAACCATCGTATGAGACAAGGTACCTGGTCTTGTCTATGATCCGTCCGTCGCATAGCTCCAGCATCTTCTCGGCATCTTCTATCGGTATCATGTACTCGAACTCCAGACGGCTGTCGCCATGGTTCCTGCCTTTCACAGTGATGTACCCATGTTCTCCTTTTGTGCGGACGCGCACCACACGCTCTTTGTCACGTGAGAGATAGCCTTGGCGCACGCGGGTGCTGTAATGCGCCATCCGCTTGTAGCTGTTGTTCTTACAGAGGTATTTATGTTCTATTTCAAGTGCCATGGTTTAATTTTATGCTTGTCAGTTCCCGACTGACGGATTGCCTCCGGTCGCGGCGGAAGACCTTGTGTATCGGATGATATTGATATCGCCCCCTTTCTTATATTTCTTGTCATCGGCACCGGTGGCTTCTATAACATAATAGTAAACCCCCGGGTCGACTTTCTTTCCGCGATAGGTGCCGTCCCACCCGGAGTTGGGGTCGGTGAAGTAGTATATCTGGTTGCCGTAGCGGTCGAATATCCAGCATTTGAAATCAAGTAGCGACCGGTAGCCGACTTTCCAGATGTCATTCACGCCGTCGTCGTTGGGAGAGAACGCATTCGGGATGCGCAGTTCAGAACAGCCTATCGTGATGGTATAGGTCTCTCCGAAAGCCTGGCAACTGCCGTCGGCATTGCTGCCGACAAAGCGGGCATAGAAGGTCCCTTCCTCCTCGAACGTGTGCTCTACATCCTTGTCGTTGAAGCGGTAGAGAATGTATTCAAAATTTTCATCCTGAGCTATCTGCCACTCGTTGTGGATTGCGGCGTCGGTGTCGGTCGCGCTGAAGGCTATCACCGCAGGGGCGCTACCGCCTAATCCCTCTGTACCCCCGCTGATAATGTTTGACGCATTCTTTTCCGGTTCTTTGTCGCCCTCCTCTCCATCTTCATTTCCCTCATCCTCATCGTCAGCATTTCCTTTATCATTGCTGTCATTTCCTGAAGAGTTACCTCCGGTTGCGGGACCGAAATCAGGTTCATTGGTCTGCTCTGCCGAAGTGTGTACCGCTACGGCATCGGCTATGATTTCCGGGGACTCCATGTCGATTGGCATTCCCCAGTGTCGCAGGAATCGGTCGCCTGTGAGATGGAACCGGCTGTTGCAATATATCGGGGGCGAGACCATGATCGTGGAAGAGAGGTGGGGCAACTGTTTGCCGGTCTCGATATGTACAAACTCATCACGGTCGTCATTCCATTCCAGAGTATTGTATGTCACCTCTATTTCGCGGCTCAGTTCTTCGGGACGTCCGTCGATGGTATAGTACAGTATCGCATTTCCATTCCCTTCGACATTGAGGACGGTGTTGTCGCAATCCTGCCTTTCGGGAGGGGTGAGGGCGGACACCTGAAGACGGTGCGGCAGATAGTTCACGAGCCATATATACCTGGTGGTCTCTCCAGCCTTGATGATGTATCCCATGTCGCCCTGGGGATTGTCGACGATGGCATCCGTGCCGTCGTAGCGCACTGTGACCGGTTCTGCATAGCCTCCCCCCAGGTTGCTGTATCGTTCGATGGAGAATGCGGTATAGCTGCCGTCGGTAACCACCATCTCCCTGATGGCCGATGAATCGTAGGCCACCATCAGTTCGTCGATACCTGTCGATTTCTCGGGTGTTATGCGGATTATGTCATGGTCCTGGCCCCGGAACGATACGCTGATATTGCTGCGGCCATGAGCGAATGCCGGTACAGAGAGCGTGACGGCAAGCGCCAATGCCTGTTTGATTATGTTCGGGAAAAGTAATCTACTCATTTATCTTACGGTGATATGGTTGGGGCAGGCTCCTGCACTGTGGAATCCCTGCTGTCGAGCCTGTCTCAACTATAAAACGATTGCGAAGGTATCTTATTATCAATACCGGACTGTTGAGAGAGGCTCTTGGGCGCGGGGTCAATTTGTGTAGATCTCGAGCGGAAAACCGCCGGGACGTGCCTCTTTGAGCCGGACGCGGCAGGTATTGATGAGGTGTCTCATCCGCTCCACATTAGGGCGCCCATGGCTGTAGGCGGAGTAGAAGACCACTATGTCGAGTTTAACATATCCCGGAGAGTCGTAGCAGTTCTGTTCCGCCACGTAGCATCCGGTAAGTCGGTTGCATTCCATAACCTTCATCACCGTGTCGGCTTCCGTGAGCACGAGTGAACCGATTCGGTATTCATCGGAAAACACATCGACAACAGCCACGCCATTCTCCATGTGTGTGGAGAGCCGCAGCTCATCGCCTGGCAGAAGCGCGTGGAGACGTGCCTCCGACTTGATGTCGGAAGGTCCGCATGTAAGTGTGACCGTGATGCTCTCTTCGGTCTCATAATCGGAGAGGATCCGGTCCACGCGCCGCGTCATATCCATGAATGCCTCGCGGCCAATGAGGTCGATGGTGCGCATGTCGGTTTCCGTCAGCCGATAATCTTCGGATGTGTCGGCATGCGCCACATCGTGCGGTTTTTCCGTAAGATCCGGATCTGAGCCATTCCTGTCTGCCTGAAGTCTGACTGTCGCAGCGATCGCGATAAGTGCCAGAAGTCCTGTGGATTTAAGTAGATGACAAAAAATGAAATTATGCTGTTAAACATCTAGATTTCAGTTG
>CAJUBC010000094.1 GCA_910584545.1 uncultured Muribaculaceae bacterium
TTTTTATTATGTCTCATTGTGCGATTTAGTCTTTGTCTAATTTATATTTAGAAATATCCATTCCAAAGGAAAGATTGTACTTCTCAAGCAGATCGTCAAGCTCTGAAAGCGATTTCTTTCCAAAGTTTCTGAATTTGAGCAGGTCGTTTTTGTTGAAAACAACCAGTTCGCCGAGAGTCTCGACTTCAGCGCTCTTCAGACAGTTGAGCGCACGGACCGAGAGATCAAGGTCGACGAGTTTGCTCTTGAGCAACTGGCGCATGTGGAGCACCTCCTCATCGAACTCCTCGGGAGTGTCCTCCTGAGGCGTCTCAAGCGTGATCTTCTCATCGCTGAACATCATGAAATGCTGGATGAGGATCTTGGCAGCCTCCTTCAGCGCGTCCTTCGGAAGGATCGAACCGTCGGTGGTGACCTCAATAAGGAGTTTCTCGTAGTCGGTTTTCTGCTCTACACGGTAGTTCTCGACAGCATACTTGACGTTCTTGATCGGCGTATAGATAGAGTCGATAGCTATGGTGTTAGCACTGGCACCTGCGAGCATCTCGCGGTTTTCGTCAGCGGGAACCCAACCACGGCCTTTGTTGATGGAATATTCCATCTCAAAGCCCTGTTCGGGATCGAGGTGACAGATTACCAGTTCAGGATTGAGAACCTCGAATCCTGAGAGAACCTTGCCTAAGTCACCAGCCGTAAACACATCCGTTCCCTCGACAACTACCGTTGCAGTTTCGGCATTGTGGTCTTCGGTCATCTGCTTGAAGCGGATCTGCTTTAAATTAAGGATGATGTTGGTTACATCTTCCTTCACACCCGGGATAGTGTCCAGCTCATGTGCCACTCCGCTGATGCGGATGGAGTTGATGGCAAAACCTCCGAGCGACGAAAGAAGGATTCGTCTCAAGGCATTGCCGATGGTCTGGCCATAACCGGGCTCGAGAGGGCGAAACTCAAACTTGCCGTAAGAGTTGTCAGCCTCCAGCATGATGACCTTATCGGGTTTCTGAAATGCTAATATTGGCATGGGTATCTTAGTGTTTATTATTTAGAATAGAGCTCGACGATCAGCTGCTCCTTGATAGTCTCGGGGATGTCTTCACGCTGCGGCATATGAAGATATTTGCCGCCCATGACAGATGCGTCCCATTCGATCCAGGGATATTTGCTGTGATTGAAACCTGATACGCAATCGGCGATCACCTCAAGCGATTTTGATTTCTCACGAACTGTGACTACATCGCCGGGCATAACGCGATATGAAGGTATATTCACGTTCTTGCCGTTGACATTGATGTGTTTGTGAAGCACGAGCTGGCGTGCGGCGGGACGAGTGGGTGCGAGACCGAGACGATATACGATGTTGTCGAGACGGCTTTCCAAAAGCTGGAGAAGCACCTCACCGGTAATGCCTTTTGTGCGCTCTGCCTTCTCGAAGAGATTGCGGAACTGACGCTCAAGCACACCATAAGTGTATTTGGCTTTCTGTTTTTCGCGCAACTGAGTGCCATACTCAGAAGTTTTCTTTCTGCGGTTCTGACCGTGCTGGCCCGGGGGGTAGTTTCTCTTTGCAAAAACTTTATCCTCGCCGAAAATGGGCTCGCCGAACTTACGCGCGATTTTTGTTTTTGGTCCTGTGTATCTTGCCATTTGTTTAATCTTTTTTGCTCATCCGCTGAGCATATCCCTTAGCGCAGCCGCGACCGTCGAGAGAAAGTGCAAGTGACGGTCAATTCGCATTCAGGACAACCGGAGGCGGACTTTGTTCAGAATATTCTGTTTGTTTGAAAAAATTCCGATTAGACTCTTCTTCTCTTGGGAGGACGGCATCCGTTGTGAGGAAGCGGAGTAACGTCTACGATCTCCGTAACCTCAATGCCGCTCTGGTGAACGAAACGGATAGCAGCCTCACGGCCGTTGCCCGGACCTTTCACATAAGCCTTCACCTTGCGAAGACCGAGGTCGTAAGCGACCTTGGCGCAATCCTGCGCTGCCATCTGGGCTGCGTAGGGAGTGTTCTTCTTCGAGCCTCTGAAGCCCATCTTGCCTGCAGACGACCAGGAAATGACCTGACCCTCATCATTGGCGAGACACACGATGATGTTGTTGAAAGAGCTATGCACATGAAGCTGGCCGCTTGCGCCAACCTTGACATTCCTCTTTTTTGCTGCGACTGTCTTTTTTGCCATATTTTAATTATGTTATTTTGTAGCTTTCTTCTTATTGGCGACTGTTTTCTTACGGCCTTTGCGCGTACGGGCATTGTTCTTGGTGCTCTGACCGCGAACGGGAAGACCGAGACGGTGACGGATACCACGGTAGCAGCCGATATCCATAAGTCGCTTTATATTGAGCTGGATCTCTGTGCGGAGATCACCCTCCACCTTGTATTCACGCTGGATCACCTCACGCACTGCGGCGGCCTGAGCGTCTGTCCAGTCCTTTACTTTGATATCGCGATCCACGCCAGCCTTCTCCAGGATGGTGTTGGCTGCGCTGCGACCGATTCCGAAGAT
>CAJUBC010000095.1 GCA_910584545.1 uncultured Muribaculaceae bacterium
TTGATTTTTTATTCTGCCGGTGTAAAAATCTCATGATTTTTATCTACATTTGCGTACTAAATCGAACTTTTTTCAGCATGAGACGCCTTTTTCTCTTTTTTTATATAATTTCCCTGTTTGGTGCGGACTATTGCCAGTCGACGGAGACACCGGATTCCATTTCAAAGATAAAAGAGGCTGAGATAAAGGAGGCCGAGATAATTAAGGCAGATTCCATAGCCGACAATGAGGTCCTGCATATACTTGACGCCAACGGCGGACTCGACACCCCCTTGGCGCGCAAGCTCAAGATCAAGCCAACGGTGGGCTACTATCCGTTCCGTTGGCATCAGTTGCTCACTCCGGGCGTGATGATAGCCGCCGGAAGCGCCGGCGTGAACTGTTTCATCGGATTCAAGGAGGGAATCAAGGCGGATTTCTCGAAGTTGCGAGGCGACCGGTATCTCCATTTCGACGATTATATCCAGTATCTCCCGGCGGTGGGTTACCTTGGCGTGGGTTTTATTCCGGGCACGAAGAAGCGAGGCGATTTCGTCGACAGGATTCTCTGCGGAGCCACCGCCTACATCCTGATGGCCGCCACCACCAATGCCATCAAATACGCCGTAGGAGAGAAGCGCCCCGATTCAAGTACGCGCAATTCCTTCCCCTCGGGACATTCGGCCAATGCATTCTGCGGCGCCGAACTGATGCGAATCGAGTACGGCAACTGGGTTGGCCTCGCCGGCTATGCCGTAGCTGTGACCACCGGAGTGATGCGGATGTACAACGAGCGGCACTGGTGGAACGATGTGATAGCGGGAGCCGGAATCGGCATACTCTGCGCCCGGGCGGCATACTGGCTGCTTCCCTTGGAGCGGAAGCTCTTCAAGCGCAATCGCCGCATATCACGCGAGCATGAGCTGGAGGTTCTCGAGCATGAGCGCTCGAAACAGATGAAAAAGAAAGAGACCGCCTTTACTGCGGTCCCCTATTATGATGCTTCTGCAAGAGGCGCGGGCGTGGCTTTCGCTGCCTTCTTCTGATTCCAAATCAGCCGTTGAGGATGTCGGCGAGGTCTTCGCCTCCGGGGGTCTGGAGGAGGTGACGCTTCAGGCGCTTTCTTCTAGAGTAGACCGCGCCGTCTGTCGCGGCGCCGAGCATTATCCTCTGGATGGCGGTTTTTATCCCGAGGCCAGACATGACGAATATCAGGCATGTCGTGCGGTCGGCGTCCGGCTCAGCCTCCCTGAACCGGACGAGGATTCCGGGATATTCCCGTTCGAACGCTTTCTCCAGATCCGATACGGCACTGTCGTTCAGCCTCATCAGGTTGTGGAGTTCCTCGAGGAATTCCTTTTTACGGAATTTCTGAGGCGTTGTCTTCTCGGCCTTGATGAGGAGAGTCTCTATTTCCTCGTATTGCCTTGACAGCAGCTTGCGCAGCACGTCGGGTGAAGAGGATGATTCGGTTTTTCCGTCATTTCTTTCGGGTGTGCTTTCCTGAATCTGCCGCAAAGATTCCTTCAGCTCGAGGATTGTGTTCCTGAATGATTCCTTCTCGCGGGCATTTCTGATTCGCAGTATTATGATGACGGAAACAAAGATGCAGAGGATCAACACCGCAGCCACGGCGAACAATGCCGTCGCAAGCCTCGACGACCGCAGGCTCTCCTCTGTCAACCTGTTCTTGGTCTCAAGATATTCGGTTTCGGAGATGGATGCGTTGGCCTTCAGCCGTTCGATGGATATGCTGTCCACGGCATGGATCAATTGCTTATACATGTCGGCGACGGACGTGTTTCCGGCTTCCGAGCAGAGGATGTCCAGCTCGAGTTTCTGCGGGCTCGACGCTCCAGATGCATCCAGTCTCGATTTCAGCGCATGACCGGCCTCTCGATTCCCCGACATTATCAGCGAAATGGCAAGATAGACTGAATCCTCATGTGTGGCGTATTTCCCGCTCACAAGCCTCCGCAGGCTCCCGACAGCGGAACTATAGTCCCCTTTGGCATAGTAGGCCGCGCCGAGAATCGCATCGGCATTTACAATAAGACTTGAATCTTTTCCTGCGATAGTCATGATTCGGTTCCCTACGGATATTGCGGAATCATGCATCACATTGTTGATATATACCAACCCTAAATTGCAAAGCGCGTAATCAGCACTTACCTTGTATCCAGCCTTTGCAAACAATGTCCATGCTGCTTTCGCACTTCTCAGGTCTTCAGTGAGTTGGGAGGTCTCCTTGTAGATGCCGGACAGGTCCCGCTCGCACATCGCCTCGCGGAACGGATCGCCTTCGCTCCTTGCCATGTCCCGCGCTTTCAGCAATTCCTTGATTGCATCCCGATAAGCACCTTTATTCAGTAACTGTTCAGCGGACACGCTGAGGTAGTCTTTCCAGGATAAAAAGCCTTCT
>CAJUBC010000096.1 GCA_910584545.1 uncultured Muribaculaceae bacterium
TATTTCTATGATATTGGCAAATAATAAATTAGCCTTTAACTGAATATCCCTAGTTAAACCTTATATTCTCGAAATCACTTGTGGAGTTGACAATAGCCATCAAGGGAACGGTAAGGACATCGAACCATGTGCGGCGCAATGCCACCGAATAGGTGGTCTTCCTGCCGATCGGGCCATCTATATTGAAAGCTCCGGAAGTGAGCCCCAGCCTGAAAGAGCCATGATGGCCTTCGGTGGAGCCGTTCTTCGTCCGCACATCGAGATATGAGGAGAGCCGTCCGTCGTATTTAGCGGGAATAGATGACTTGAAGAAGTCTATATACCTGATTGCTTCGGCATTGAACGCCGAGAAGAAACCTCCTAAATGGTTCACCTGATATAGCGGGACGTTATCGAGCATATATAGGTTTTCATCGGCATTCCCGCCATGCACATGCATTCCCGCCATTCCCTCCTGTCCTTCTGAGATTCCGGGCTGCATCTGCAGGGACTTGATCACATCGCTTTCCCCGAACAGTACCGGGGTGTTCAATATTTCCTGCGCGGTGAGTTTCTTGGCCCCGATCTCCGCGGTCTCCACACTCGGAGACTCGAGGCGAGACACAACTACCACTTCGTCAAGCATCTTCGGCTCGATGCCACTCGGAATGGTAAGAGAAGTATGCGTAACGGCGACTTTAGGTCTGCGCTTCTCCCTTTTGGGTTTTGGCTTTCTTTTCAGAATGATGTTGCGGCCCTTGATCTCATAACCTATATCCGAATCCTTGAAAATAAAGGATAGGGCATCCCGCAGGGATTTATCCTTGACATTGACAGTCACGCGCATCCCTTTCAGCAGATCGGAAGAATATACGAAATTCCTGCCTGTCTGCTCCACGATGCTTCGGAACACTGCGGCTACGGGCTGGTCTACCGCCTTGATCGTGACATTCTGAGCCATGCATAGCGTGCTGACTCCCAGCATTACGGAAACCAGAAACTGCCTCATTTCTCCGTCACGGTCATTTGTGTTCCTAAAATATCGTTGATCGTGGAGATGAGGTCTGATGGTGTACCCTCATAATGCAGCGAAAGAACATATTCTTCCGGAGATTCAGGAATTCCCTCTACCTTTACTCCATATACAGTCTCGATTTTCATGATAACTGCCGGCAACGGTGCGTTTTCGAAGTCTATGACCCTGCTTGCCTCCAGCAGACTGACTGTCTTGACCGGCATGGACTGCTGACTCTCGTCAGCCATCCGGCTGTCAGTATACAGGATAGCCGCAGTCGCGGACAGAAGTATTGTGGCGGAGACAGCTGCCGCGATACGGAATTTTCTCCATCCGGTCGATTTTGAGATTCCGAGACGGCGCCAGCCGGCATCGGGGGAGAATCTTCCTTTCCTGTAACGACGAGCTATGAAATCAATTTCTTCGTTGTTCATTGCTTCCTTTTCGTCATGATGAATGATTCGTTCACTCTTATGACTCGTCTCTCGCGAAAAGGTCCTATCCGAAGTAAGAAGATTTCAAAAAAACTAAAGAAACGGCAGGAAGAATGGCTTGTGGCCGTCCGACAACGACTCTCGCAGTCGCAGGAAAGCCTTGGTCATCTGGTTTTTAACAGTCTTGATAGATATACCCATCTCTTGGGCTATCTCCTCGTTGGAGAGACCGTCGCGCTTGCTCATCAGAAATACTTCGCGGCATTTTTCAGGCAGAGCGTCGATGGCCTTCCATATCCTTGCGTCCCTGAACGAGGTGTCGATTTCCTCATCCCCAGCTTCGGGTATATTGCTTTCATCAAGCATCTCCCGTCTGTTGCGGAGATATGAGAGGCACACGTTCCTTACCGTCCTATACATGAATGCTGAGAAATTCTCTATATCTCCGCCATCCTCTATATAGAGCCATGCCTTCAGGAACGCGTCTTGTTCCAGATCTTCTGCAACATCGGCATCGTCGACAAGGCGGAGGGCGTACATGCCAAGTGGCAGGTACAACCTCCGGAATGATATTTCGAATTCATGGGATGTCATAGTCAAGTAGAAGGAACTGATATACGGAACTTCAGAAAGTATTTAAATGGTCAGAAAGTATTTCAATGGTAGGGTTTAAAATGCAAAGGTATATAAAAAATCGCGATTTTTTACGTCCGGTGTATAAGAAAGTCAA
>CAJUBC010000097.1 GCA_910584545.1 uncultured Muribaculaceae bacterium
CGAAAACGCTGTCGGATTTTTTTGTCGGCGGAATGTGTCACTCCGCAGCCTCGGCTGCGGGAGCTTCCGCTGCTGCCTGCTCTGCCTCAAGTGCCTCCTTTGCGGCTGCCTCCTCGGCTGCCAGCTTCTCGGCTCTCTTCTTGGCTACGGCCTCACCCTTGAGACGGTTCTTCTCAACCTCGGCGTCGAAACGCGCCTTAGCCTCCTCGGCCTCCTTCGCGTCTAACTTAGCCTTGGCTTTGTCCTCCGCCTTGGTGCGGTCAGCTTTCCATGCGTTGAAGCGACGTTCTGCTTCAGCTGCGTCGAACGCACCCTTCTTCACACCGCCTCTGAGATGCTTCATCAGCATCACTCCCTCTTTGGAGAGGATCGAGCGAACTGTGTCGGTGGGCTGCGCGCCTGTCTCTACCCAATACAAAGCACGGTCGAAGTCTAAACTTATTGTAGCAGGATTAGTGTTCGGATTATAAGAACCTATCCTTTCAATAAATCTACCATCACGTGGTGCCCTGCTATCGGCGACGACAATAGGATAATAAGCGTAGCCTTTGCGGCCATGACGCTGTAATCTGATTTTAGTTGCCATAAAACTTGCCGGTTTTTGTTATTGAATAAAATAGTTTCGGCCTCCCCCGCTCCCGATTATGGATCGGTTCGGGCCGTTTGCGGATGCAAAGTTAACTCTATTTGCCCAATCTGCAAAGTTTTTATGATTTTTTTTGTAATTTTGCACCGCAATTTGACCCTCTTATCAAAATTATACAAGATATTATGTCCGATAGCATGCTGTTGTCGCGCCTCGACGGCCTTGATGCCCGCTTCGAGGAGGTTTCGACCCTTATCACCGATCCGGCCGTGATTTCCGACCGGAAACGATATGTCCGTCTCACCAAGGAATACCACGAGCTCGAAGAGATTCTCGGGGTGAAGAGGGATTACGAGAACGCATTGTCGGCAATTGAGGAGTCGAAAGCCATCATCGCGCAGGAAAGCGACGAGGAGATGCGCCAGCTTGCCCGCGAGGAGATGGAGGAGGCCTCGGCACAGCTTCCCAAACTCGAGGAACGCATCAAGCTACTGCTCATACCGGCGGATCCGGACGATGCCAAAAACGCCATTGTGGAGATACGCGGCGGCACCGGTGGCGACGAGGCGGCGCTCTTCGCCGGCGACCTCTTCAGGATGTACCAGAAATTCGCCGAGTCGCAGGACTGGCAACTTGCGGTGTCCTCATTCACCGAGGGAGCCGCCGGTGGCTTCAAGGAGATTGTGTTCACGCTCACCGGGCAGGATGTATACGGAGTTATGAAGTATGAGAGCGGCGTCCACCGCGTGCAGCGCGTTCCGGCCACAGAGACCCAGGGGCGCGTACATACCTCGGCGGCCACGGTCGCGGTACTTCCGGAGGCCGAGGAGTTCGATGTGGAGATTCATGAGGGGGAAATCAAATGGGATACCTTCAGGTCGGGCGGCGCAGGTGGCCAGAATGTCAACAAGGTGGAATCGGGCGTGCGTCTTCGTTACAAATGGAAGAATCCCAACACCGGCGTTGTCGAGGAAATCCTTATCGAATGTACCGAGACCCGCGACCAGCCCAAGAACAAGGAGCGCGCGCTGTCGCGACTGCGCTCTTTCATCTATGACAAGGAGCATCAGAAGTATCTCGATGACATCGCCTCGCGGAGAAAGACCATGGTCAGCACCGGCGACCGGTCGGCAAAAATACGTACGTACAATTTCCCGCAGGGCCGCATCACAGACCACCGTATTAATTATACCGTCTACAATCTCGCCGCGTTCATGAACGGCGATATCGGCGAATGCATCGACCGCCTCACCGTAGCGGAAAACGCTGAGAAACTGAAAGCTTCGGAATTGTAAGCAACACTTTATTGTGCGTTTCGCATCAATCAAAAAGCCTCTCCGTTTGTTTATATAACAAGGAGGGGCCTTTGATTAATTACCCTTTCTGATGTTCAATCTGTTTATACTATAATATTATGAAAACACTATCCATCGTATTCTACGTAAGCACTAACTGAAGTACACCTTTTGGAGGTTGCAGCGAGGTTGTAATTTT
>CAJUBC010000098.1 GCA_910584545.1 uncultured Muribaculaceae bacterium
CCACTTATTTTGCTGTATATCAGCATGATTACAACCTTTCTAAGGGACGACTAGCTACCTTTACGATATAGCTGTCGGCGTTGCTGTCGCAGACTCCGCTGGCGTAAATGCCATGCTGTCCCTCCTTCCCGGCTGCCGGTTTGCCGTTCATCGTCACTGGAATAACATCCGTTCCCTTGTACAGTGAATATAGCCGCTGGATTTCGTAACTGTCGGTCAACATGGTGTTGAAATTGTCAAACCAGATCAGGTCGGGACGCCACTGCCAGCCGTTGACGTTGGCGAAGAGGGGTGCATAGGTACACATGTTGACGATGTCGGCGTTCCTTTCAAGGCCGGTCATGAAAGCTGCTTCGCTCAGAGCACCTTTGTATAGATTGCGTTTGTTTCCCTTGGGATGGCATGCGTATTCACCGGCGAATACCTTGGGATTCTTGCGCGAATAGGAATCATAGCGTGTGGCGTTGCCAAGGAACCAGTCCTCATCCCGATAATAATGCTCGTCCACGAGGTCCACGCCGAGACGTGCCATCTCAGGCCACAGATAATTGAATTTGTCATCGTCTACGCCTGGGCCTGACGAACCTATTATCTTTATCTCCGGATGCTGCTTTCTGATTGCCTTGACAAAGGGAGCAAGATGCTTCACGTATTCGGGCCCCCACTGCTCGTTTCCCACAGCCATGTATTTAAGACCGAAAGGTGCCGGATGGCCCATTTCAGCCCTCAGTGCGCCCCATTTAGTCGAAACATCGCCGTTAGCGAACTCCACGAGGTCGAGAGCATCCTGAATATAGCTTTCAAGGCTGTCCAAAGGAGTGTGATCCTCAGGGTTGTTCTGATACTGACAGACCATTCCGACGTTGAGAACGGGTAGAGGTGCCGCGCCTATCTCCTCTGCGAGAAGGAAGTAATCGTAGAAGCCTAGACCTCTTGACTGATAGTAATCGGCCGCGAGACGGTTGGTGAAACAGTCCTCCCAGCGGTTGCGGTTCAATGGACGGTTTTCCACCGGTCCCACTGTATTCTTCCATTGATAGCGGTCAGTCTCCGTGGTGCCCTCCACAATACATCCGCCAGAGAAACGGAACACACCCGGTTTTAGGTCGGCGAGAGCCTGTGCAAGGTCGCGCCTCATGCCGTTCTCATGACCGTTCCAGGTATCCACCGGGAAAAGAGATACATGCTCTACATCCACAGGATGTTTTGAATCTCGGTCAAGGAACAATCTCACGACACCGTTTTCGGCAGTATGCGAGGGCTCGAGAGTGACGGTATATTTCTTCCATTCTCCTGAATCGATAGTTATCTGCGCCCTCGCCATATCGGTCCAGTCTATGTCAGAGGCCGGGTCGCATAGTTCTACCCTTATTTTGTCCGGACCGCCATCGGGAACGCGCGCCCATATCGAGAAACGGTATTTCTTCCCTTTTTCGAAGCTGACTCCGAAAAAGCCCTCGTTTTCAATTGCCGTAGCTTTATCCCGGTGTCCGCTCGGGATCATGCGAACGTAATGAGGATTCCTAAAGAACGGTCCATCTTCCATCACCTTGATGTCTCCGAGGACCCTCCATCCCTGCAGGTTCTGCGGAAATTCAAACGAGCGGTTCTTGATCATCTCGGCATATAGGCCGCCGTCGGCTCCGTAATTTATGTCCTCAAAAAAGATTCCATACATAGTGGCGGGTATCTTGGCTCCGATCCTGGCAGTCCAGACATCGAGTACGACATCGGAGGCCGAAGCGGAAATGGCCGTCATGGCCATCGCGATTGAAAAGGCTGTTGTTTTTTTCATAATAATTTTGATTGAAAATAGGCAGCGGCGGCCGCAGCATCCGCCGAAACCGCCGCTTGTGCAAATTTAAGCAAATTTAACGAGAATTTTAGTACATGACAAAAATTGAAATTATGCTGTTAAACATCTAAATATCAGTCGATTATATTTGCAAAAGTCCCTGAAAATTAGTAATTTAAAGGAAAAGTTTGGCGACTTTTCTCCATGAAAACTACTA
>CAJUBC010000099.1 GCA_910584545.1 uncultured Muribaculaceae bacterium
TGATAGTGATTGAGCCGAATTTGCAGAAAGCCTTGTCGCGTATCTCGCAGTCGAAGACAACCCTCTGCGCGGCGACATCAGCACGGTTTATATGCCCGAATATCGCTAAGTTTTCCGGGCACCCGCGCAGAGGAAAGATGATGGAGAGCGTATAACCGTCGCTGCCCGAAAAAAGGCGGTTCTCGGATACATACTCGAACGAAGTACCCTTTTTGAGGGCGGCCAGTCTGTTGTTGACGTAGATGTGCATTATTTCTTTGATTTAGGCGATTTGTTCTTCATAAGCCGGTCGTATTCGTCCTGGGCCTTTTGTATTCCGTAATCCCCGGCCACAGTGTTGACTGTAACAAAAGGCTCGTCGAGGCGTTCATTAAGCCTCCGTATTGACGAAGCCAGTTCGGAGTTGTCGGCAGAGGGCGCGGCGTTGTAGGTGTTGTTCACGACGGTTTGAGGCGTATAGGGCTGTGCCGCCATGACAGCGGGAGCTGTAATCGTGCGCGACACATCGGCAGCAGTTATGGAGCCGATAGAGTTGGTTCGCTGCGCATAGTCCAGAGCCTCCAACAACGGGCGGGTTCGGGGATTATTGACAAGGCGTTGCGAAGCAACCCATTCCCCTTTGTGAACGACACCGGCCACCTCGTCGGGCTTTCCCTCCGGGGTAAAGCCTCCCGACATATATCCCTGCGCCTCCGAAGCCTGTTGCTGCTTCTTTATGGTCGCAATCTGGATTGCACCTGCGGCCACGGCCATAGCCGCCGCGATTGGGGCAAGTATGTAGCCGATAACCGGCACCTGCGCCGCAGAGCCGTAGGCGTTGAGAGCGTTGGTTGCCGTCTGCGCCACAGCCTGAATAACCTGCATCGCAAACTGCTTCTTTGCAGCGTCCGACTTGATTTTGGCAATTTCACGGTCTTTCTGTTTCTCCGCTTTCTTGACCTTGTAGGAATTGCCCTCGGCAAGCTCGATTTCGCGATCATACTTCTTTTCGGCTTTCGCCACTTCGATGTCGGCACAGGCTTGCATATATTCCGAAGCCTGCTGCATACCTGCGTTCATCACAGCGAACACCGACGAAGCGAGGGCGGCGAGGCGTGTAGCCCAGTTGCCGCCGTCTTCCTCCGTGGCGTTGAAGAAGTTCTGCCACGCCTCGTAAATGTCGAGAAGCTGATTTGTCTGTGTCGAGCCGAACCTGCGCACGGCATCGAGCGACTTCTTGTTGTATGTGCGCTCGATGCGCTCCTTAGCCTGTTCGTACTGCTTCTTGGAGATAAGCCCCTGGTCGTAGAGCGACCTGACGATTTCAAGGTCGCGCTTCAAGGCTCTCGCCTCGGACTCCGCCGATCCGGACTGCGGTTTGGCGGACTGAGGCATATACTCGTCGGCATACTTCTTCTTCATGTCGCGCTGCGCCTCCAGGAACTCACGGTAGGTTATCAGCCCCCTGTCGTAAGCGTCGGCGAGCAATTCCATTTCGAGGTCGTAGCGTTGTCCGGCCTCGCGGTATTCATACTGTTTCTTCCACTCGGCCACACGCTGTGCAAGCAGTTTCTGACGGCGAAGCTGCTCCGCGCCCTCTGCCTGTTCAATCTGTACCTGATAGTTGTGCCATTCCTCGGAAGCCTGATTGTAGGCGGCTTGCATCTGCCGGAGATATTTCAGCCTTATCTCAAAAAGTTTCTGCTGCAAGGCTTCCTCCTTGCCGTAGAGCGCATTGCCCGGAGTGTGGAAGTCCATCTCGGCCTGAGTTTCTTCCGCCTGTTGCATACGTCTGGCTTCCCCGACTTTCAGGGCGGCGTTCTTTTTGA
>CAJUBC010000100.1 GCA_910584545.1 uncultured Muribaculaceae bacterium
GTTTGAAGAAGAATGGCCGCGGATCAGAATATATACATCAGCGACAGGCCGATCTTGGTGATGCCGACGTAGTTGGTACCCCCTTTCGAGAGTTTCTCGCCGCAGTGGCCGCATTGGAATTTGTCGTACCACACATGGCCGTAGCCTGCGCCGATCTCGGCCTCGAGGTTCCAGTGCTCCGACAGCGGATATTGGTATCCGTAGGTGAGGCCAGCTCCGGCGTAGCCTCCCTGATAGCGGTGGTCGCGGGCTCCCGTGGTCAGGTTGTCGCCGCCGAACCAGAAGCCCGGGATGGGCAGGTTGACGTGTCCGGCGTTCATCTGGCCGCCGAGCAGGTGCACTCCGATGAAGTGTCCGCTGAAAGGGGTACAGGTCCACCAGCGGTACTCCGGCATGAGGAGCCAGTGTTTCACTTTGGCGTCTCCCTTGAACGACCAGGCGTTCAGCCCGTAGACGAGGTTTATGGTAGAGTGTGGACCCACCCTGACCTCCGCTCCGAGGTTCGGAGTGGTTGTCGCGTCATAAAGCAGGTTGGTCTTTACCGCGAGCTGGCCATGGGCCGACAGCGCGGTTGATATTGCTGCGAGCAACATCGCTATTGACAGTATTCTCATGTTGTTATCTGTTAGTTTGACAGATATCCGCGCGGGCCGGCGGTGATAGAACGTCGGCAGACGCGTGTTGTTTGTTGAAACTGACCACCATGCGGCGATTGTCAGCAATCAGGGGTTAATTCGCATTGCAGTCTCATTTTGATTATGGAACTGTAAGTTAACCGTAAGCGGTGCAATAGACTGCTATCTAAACGTACCGGACCGCAAAATTAATATGTGAATTGTTAAAATACCCCCCCCCGAAAGTTAATTTATGTTAAAGAAAATTATTGAAGTTTAAATCTGGGCATCATCCTGCACAACGAGGTTGTTTATGATGAAATTCTGCCTCTCCATCGTGTTCTTTCCCATGTAGAATTCGAGCAGCGACTGGGTCGCTTCCTCCCATGACAGACGCACCTGGTCGAGTCGCATCTCCGGACCGATGAACTCCTTGAACTCCACATCGTTGATCTCGCCGAGTCCTTTGAATCGGGTGATCTCCGCATTGTTGCCGAAGCGGGCGATCGCCGCCTCCCGTTCATCGTCTGTATAGCAGTAGTAGGTGTCCTTCTCCTCTTTCTGAATCTTTCTCTCGGCGTCGGCTTTCTCCTTGCGCCCCTTCTTCTTGTTTCGGCGCACGGAATTCTTGTCGCGGACGCGGAAGAGGGGAGTCTGCAGGATGTAGACGTGGCCCTCGCGCACCAGATCGGGGAAGAACATCAGGAAGAAGGTGATTATGAGCAGACGGATGTGCATCCCGTCGACATCGGCATCGGTGGCGATGATTATCTTGTCGTAGCGGAGGCCCTCGATTCCGTCCTCGATGTTGAGGGCTGCCTGGAGAAGGTTGAACTCATCGTTCTTGTACACCACCTCGCGGGTCATGCCGTAGGAATTGAGCGGCTTGCCCCGCAGCGAGAACACTGCCTGGGTCTCGGCGTTGCGTACCTTGGTGATGGTTCCCGACGCGGAGTCGCCCTCGGTGATGAAGATGGC